>JAERTH010000095.1 GCA_016844955.1 Fidelibacterota bacterium
TATCGATCGGTTGGTTCATCACAGCGTAATACTTGAACTGAATCTACCCAGTTATAGGCTGGAGAAATCAAAGGAAACTAAAGCTAAATGAACCGGGAAAAATAACTGTCGTTGGACGGGAATTTTAGTTGTCGTTGATCAGAAACTTAAATATGTAATCAATTACAGGCTAAATGAGCTAAACATGGATATAATTTCTGAAGATAGTTCAGACTATTTGAAGTACTGGAAGATGAAATGCTATCCGCTCGGAAATATTAAGAAACAAGTAGAGGTGATAAAGGCTGAAGGGTTGCGGGTAGTAGGACTGGAAGACTCAGAATTCTTATATGAGTTTGGGAGCGAGGTCTTTGATGAAGATGACAATTGGTACGAAGACATGTATTACGAGTGTAGGACTGAAGGAAACATGTGCTAAATAAATGGAGGTTACGATGAGCAATCAGATGTATTTGAAAGCGGTTCGTTCTATGAAAAAATCAAACAATACCAATCTGCAAAAGAACCAATGAATAGTTAACTCACCTCAAGACGAGTGCAGAAGTGTCCTGATGGGTATCTTGGACGGCATCCCAGAAAGAATGAACCATACTGACTACGAATTGAATAGAGAGCTATTTGGTGAGTACAAGGAGAAATGGGTCACAGCGCTCCGTGATACGAGGGACCATAAAGCCCTACTTGAAAAAGTCAAAACCGAGGAGCGGAGGTTAACTTGGTTATATCGCGAAAGGGGGAAGACTAAGTTCAAGACAGAATTTGGTGTTCCGAGGTCTCAGATGACAAAAACCAGATTCGTATTTGAGTAGTAATGAAATTCTTTGCTGAAAGAATAGAGTGAAGGTTCTTCCTCTTCTGAGGTAGAACATAGACATTCAGGGCGTAAACCCCTGGTATTGCTAAGATTAAGTAACAAAAACTGACATATATCAACTATATTGAAGCGTTAATTGATAATTGGATATGCCAGTTGGGACAATCGCTAAAATGGCATAAGTGTATGTTAATTATGGGTTTGTGGTGTGAGGTGAGGTTGATTGAGCGTTATGGGGCAAAGCCTCTTTGTGACTGCCAGTCAAGCGCTCTCCCAACTGAGCTAAGGCCCCAAAGTGAGAAGCGTACCTTCTCATATTACATTTGTCAATTACGGGGTTGGTCGATGACCTTCCCGACACGCGTGTCGGGACGCTCTCCCAAGTGCCTGCCTCGCCGTAATCCAGAGGACGAAGGCGGAAGCTAAGGCCCCATAAAACTTTTCAAAAACCCCGCGCTACTTCCACCAAACACCGAGCGAGGGGATCATCAATATAATCGCCGGCATAGGGCTGTCAAATCTTTTTGAAAAAGAAAAATTAAAGACGTTTTGAGAAATTTTGAGGAAATTTGGAGTTCTTGAAAATCGACCTTTGACTCGCTGGAATAATTTCTATTTTAGCGATGTGATAACGGCTCAAAACCCATTACCACCCCCTTTAATTACCCAAACAAATTCCGTGTCTCTAATATTTCGCAGGAACTGTGGCATTGCGCTTTCTCGGTAAGGAAATTCCGTCCCCACTTACCCTCGCATCAGGCATTCTCGGCATCTCTTTCTCTTCGCTTCAACGGGTCATCCGCGATGGCGCCGGCATGGTCACTACAAAATCCCTAAGCCTGGAACCACGTATTGGACATGAAGGTCCTATTATAGCCGAGTTTAACGGAGGCTTGATAAACTCGGTGGGGCTTACCAATCCTGGCATTAAAGACGGTCTCGAAGAGGTGAAAAAATTTCACAATAATCTAGACGGTGTAGCAATTGTCAGTGTATTCGGCGCAAATGCCCAGGAGTTTGTTCGCCTGGCAGATGCTGTGAATGCTTCCAGTGGCGATTTCCTGGAGCTGAATCTGTCCTGCCCCAATGTCGAGGATGAATTCAAGCGACCCTTTGCTCTGGTGCCGGAAAAGATTACTGAGATTGTCTCAGAGGTCAAAAAGGTTACAAGCATTCCTGTTCTTGCCAAGCTCTCACCCAATGCAAATGATATTGCCTACATGGCTCAACTGGCAGAAGAGGCAGGAGCTGATGGGATCACCATGATCAATACACTGGGTCACGGGATGGTCATCGATGCCGTTGCCAGACGACCCGTATTACGGAACAATATTGGGGGGATTTCAGGCCCCTGCATTAAACCCCTGGCCCTTAAACTGATCTATGATGTCTATAAGCGTGTCAAGATTCCTATTCTGGGAACTGGTGGTGTCAGCAATGGATTGGATGCTGTGGAAATGATGATGGCTGGTGCCTCAGCAGTGGCTATTGGTTCTGCTGTTTATGACAGAGGACTTGATGTGTTTAAATCAACCAGGTTAGAGATGGAAGTATTCATGAAGGATCATGGCTATTCCGGCTACTCCGACCTCATAGGTATATTAGAGGAAAACTAGATTGTGAAGTGTGATCGTCAAACCCTCCCCATAGCTACGATCCGCGAAGAAAACCCCTCCTTGCGCACCTTTTCCTTCAAAGGCAAACTCAACGCTCAACCTGGTCAATTTGTAATGCTCACCGTTTTCAGTCAGGGCGAAAAGCCATTTTCAATTCAGGACGTGGATGATAGATCATTCTCGATGACCATAAAAAATGTTGGCCCTTTCACAGATCGTCTGTTTCAGATGAAAGTGGGGGAGTTGGTTTCAGTTCGTGGTCCCTATGGTAAAACTTTTTCCGAGAAGCAGGGGCGCGTCCTCATGGTGGGCGGTGGTTTCGCCACCCCACCCCTGCGGTTTCTGGCAAAATCTCTCAAATCAGCAGGTGTTGAATATCTGACAAATATCAATGGAGCCCGCACCGCAACTGATTTGCTCTATGCGGACGATTTTCAGGAGATGTGTGATGTATCGCTGGTTGCTACTGATGATGGTTCCATGGGATATAAAGGAACCAGTGTTGATCTGATGGAAATTGCACTGGCTAAGGAGAAATATGATCAGATTTATATTTCTGGCCCTGAAAAGATGATGAAAGCCGCCGTAAAGGTCGCTAAACAGTATGACATTCCCTACGAGGTCAATCTCGAGCGCTACATGAAATGCGGGGTTGGAGTTTGTGGCTCCTGCGTCATGGATCCCAATGGATTTATCCTCTGCATGGAAGGACCTATCGTGGATCAGGATGCGCTGAAAGGGCTCGAAGACTTTGGTGTGTCCCATCGTGGCAAAACTGGTCGTCTATCACCCTTATGAGAAACATTTGGAACCGCAAAGGATGCGAGGTACGCAAAGAGATGCTAAGTGGAACCGATAGTAAAACATAGCGATTTAAGCACGCTTTGCAGTCGAAGGGTAATGGCTTACTAGTAAAAAATGGACAAATGGATTGGAATACAAAACAAAATGATAAACCCAATAACTAGCTTGGCGCTCTTCGCGCTCTCTGCGGTTAACAGTGGTTGCACATTTGACTGAATGGAGAAAATTTAGTGGAAACTGGTAAACGCACATTAATTCTGGACCTGCATCGCATTGGTGCCCTGAAATTTGGCGAATTTAAACTCAAATCAGGCGCTACCTCTCCTTTCTATATTGATTTAAGAAGTATCATTTCATATCCAGAGATCATCAAGAATATTGTTGAGTTGTTAAAGGACGCAGTAAAAGATATGCAGTTCGACATCCTCACCGGAATTCCCTACACTGCTCTGCCTCTGGCTGCCCAGGTATCCGTGGAACTAGACACACCTCTGGTTTACCAGCGCAAAGAGGTGAAAGCTTATGGCACCGGTAAACTGATTGAGGGTCATTTTAAGGAAGGACAGACATGTCTGATCATTGATGACCTTATTACCACGGGTGAAAGCAAGTTTGAAGCAGCTGAAGGTATGGAACAGGCTGGTCTAAAAGTTAAGGATTTTGTCTGTCTCATCGATCGCAGCTACAATGGTGAACGAATTCTGGCCACCAAGGGCTATAAATTATCATCCATCATCACCGTTGAAGATATGATTGAAGTACTGGGAGCCGAAAATAAGCTCGATGCTGCGCTGGCACAAAAAGTCCGAGAATTCATTGGTCAACCCGTTGAAAAACCACTCCTGAATTTTGAGCAACGTCTGGAAGCCACTAAAGCACCCATGACCCGCAATCTCATGGAAGCCATCCTGCGGAAAAAATCCAATCTGGTCCTCTCTCTGGATGTTGAAGACACGAAGACCTTTTTTGAGATTCTTGAGGCAACCGGGCCTGAGATATTCATGGTGAAGACCCATGTAGATATCCTCAAAGACTACAACGGTAGCTTTGTCCCACGTCTCCGAGCATTAGCAGAGAAACATGATTTCATCATCTTTGAAGATCGCAAATTCGCTGATATCGGTAGCACCGTTCGTAAACAGTTCAAATCTGGAGTTTACAAGATCGCAGACTGGGCCGACTACGTTACGGTTCATATGATTGCAGGTGAAGCTATCCTGGATGGTCTATTTGGTGACCTTGAAGCACCTCGATCTGGATTTCTATTAGCTCGGATGAGTGCCAAGGGCAACCTTATCTCCGAGACTTACACGCGACAAGTGTTGGAAGTTGGCAAGCGCCGTAAAGAATGTGTCAGCGGTTACATCGGTCATGGTGCCAATGTTGATGACATCAAACGATTCAGAAATAAAATTCCACAGGATCAACTCCTGCTTATGCCGGGAGTGAATCTTGATACGAAAGGGGATGGCCTGGGACAACAATATCTCACCGTAGAGAACGCCATCGAAGGTGGGGCTGATGCCATCATTGTAGGTCGAGGTGTAATAGCTAGTGATAATCCTGGTGCTGAAGCAAAACGATACAGGGAAGCTGCCTGGAATGCTTTCCAAAAGATGAATAAATAAGAGGGGATTGAATGAATAACCTTATCTCCATGCGCGATCTCAGCGCGGATAAGATTCTCCAGCTACTAAAGTTGGCTGAAAGCCTGGAAAAAAACCCGAATCAGATTGATCTGTCACGCCGTGTGATGGCTGCTCTGTTTTACGAAGCTTCTACCAGGACTCGCATGTCCTTCGAATCTGCAATGAAGCGTCTGGGTGGTGAAGTAATTGCCATGGTCGGAACTGCAGGTACATCAGTGGAAAAGGGTGAGACCCTGTCTGACACCGCCAGAGTAATGGCCCGCTATTCTGATATCATTGTCATGCGTCATCCCAATGAAGGTGCTGCCCGCTACGTTTCCGAACAAGTGGATGTACCAGTTGTCAATGCCGGAGACGGAGCCAATCAGCACCCAACCCAGTCACTCCTCGATTTGTATACCATTATTAGATCACAGGGAACCCTTGAGGGGCTGAATTTGGCCTTGATTGGGGATTTAAAGTATGGTCGTACGGTTCACTCACTGGCCTACGCTCTGGCGCCATTCAAGCCTGAATTTACTTTTGTTTCACCAAAATCACTGCAAATGCCCAAGCACATTCTCTCTGACCTCCGTAAAATGGGTATCCCGTTTAAAGAAAAGACCAAACTGGAAAAGACAGTTAAGGATGCGGATATCATGTATGTTACCCGAATTCAACGTGAACGTTTTCCAGATCGTGAAGAATATGAAAAGGTAAAGAACGCCTATATCATAACAGCCGAGATGCTCACCAATGTTAAGGATAATATGAAGGTTCTCCATCCATTACCACGGGTGAATGAGATTACAACTGATGTTGATGATACCCAATATGCATACTATTTCGATCAGGCCGAAAACGGAGTTTATATGCGCCAGGCCATTCTGGCGACTTTGTTAGGGGAGGCAAAATAATGAAAGTGCTAAAAGTAGACCCCATTCGCAACGGTACGGTTATCGACCATATCCCTGCCGGTCGGGTGCAGAGGGTGCTGGCAATTTTGAAACCCCGCTCTACTGATATAGTCATGATGGGTATGAATTTTTCCAGCAAGGCTATGAAGAAGAAAGATATTATTAAGATTGAGGGACGGGAACTCACCCAGAATGAGGTGAACAGTATTGCTCTCGTTGCCCCCAAAGCAAAAGTTAGCATTATTCGAGATTTTAAAGTTGCCCAGAAATCAAAGGTCGAGATACCTGAAGCGATCGTTGGTCTGGTTGAATGTCCCAATCCTAAGTGCATAACCAATGCAGAACCCATGACCACCGTTTTTAAGTTGGAAAGTGGAGAGGATCGGCAGCTGGCGTGTCAGTATTGTGAACGTGTATTCACTGCTGATGAGATGAAACACCTATAAAATACGGAGGTAGATAAAATGCCCAGAATTGGAATAATATTAGGAAGTGATAGTGATCTTCCTGTACTGGAAAAGGGTTTTAAACTGGTGGAACAACTGGGTCTTGAGTTTGAACTGAGAATTCTTTCAGCTCACCGTACCCATGAGGCCGTCACTGAGTTTATCAATAGCTTTGATGAAAAGGGAATTGATGTGGTCATCGCCGGTGCCGGTAAGGCTGCACACCTCCCCGGTGTTATTGCCGCTCAGACTGTTAAACCCGTTATTGGACTCCCTATCAGGGCTAGCCTGGATGGTGTAGATGCACTCTATTCAATCGTGCAGATGCCCGGTGGAATTCCAGTAGCCACTGTGGGCATAAATGCCAGTGACAATGCTGTATTGTTAGCAGCCCAGATGTTGGCGCTTAAATATCCTGAGGTCACAGCCAACCTGGAAGCGCATCGTGTTGAAATGCGTGATGTAGTTCTGGAAAAAGACCGCAAGATTCAGGAAAAATATAACAAGTAGTCGTTTTTACATTGTGAAATGTGAGAGAGTGATAAAGGAACAACGATATGCCTGATAGTAACCGTACTGTAAAATTTGATACAATTAATCCATACTATAATGGCTCTGTGCAGAAGCTGTATTCAGTGACTGATGATCCAGGATCATTGGTTAGTGAGACTAGCATGGGCGGTTCCGTATTTGATGTAGGGACGATCTTTGATATCGAGGGTAGCGATACCGCGCGTGCAGGATTCCGTCACCTGGTTTACCGGTCGCTCATGGATGTAGACGAGTGGGCCGATATGGAAGACTATATCAAAACGCATTGGGGTGAGGATTATTTCCAGAAAACGCCAATCATTCAGAAAACGCTGGAAAAGGTGAAAAATACAGGTCTCAAAACCCATCATCAGGGCATGATTGGTGGGGATGATGAAAAACTGTATACCAATGCTTTCCCCGAGAAACTCAGCAACCTCACCATGATCAAGAAGTACAATATTTACAAGCCGGAATCTGTCAGGTTTATGAGTGCCCAACTTTATGATTATGAAAAGTTCTATGGAAATGATCAGTTTGTCATCCCCCTGGAACAGATCGTAAGATTTGGAGTAACCAGCGGATCGTCAATCTTGCGAAAGTACAATGCCCAGAGCGAATCCGGTAAAAAGGCTTATCTGCAAGAATTGGGCGTTGCCAATGAACTCGTCCCATGGGAGACGTTTAGTACACCATTAATCGACCTGACAACCAAATATGAACCCGAGGATCGGAATATTTCCAGACAGGAAGCACTGCTCATCTCTGGCATCGGTGGTGATATGTTCAAGGAATCCCTGGCACGTGCCATCCTGGCCTCATTCATGGTTCATAAAATATTCAACCGTATGGGTTTGAATCTTTGGGACCTGAAATGGGAGATTGCCAAAGATGGAGATGATCTCGTTTTTGTTGATACCCTGGATACAGACTCTGTTCGGGCAACCCTGATCTGCAATGTTGAGGATCGCAATTATATCGTGCATTTCAACAAGCAGGCCATGAGAGACTACTATATTTGTGTCCATGACGATTGGTATTCTGCCGTCAATAAAACTAAAAAAGAAGCCGCTAAAACCGGTGAGAACTTCACAGAAATTCTTAAAGCTGGTCAGGCAAATGGATTATATCCTGAGACTCCGGTTGTTGATAGTGTGTTCATGGATATTCAGGTCGATAAGTATGCTATGATTGAAAAATTCGTAACAGGTGTGGGCAGTAAGCAGGAAATTGAAGAGATTTCCCGACGCGAAGTTGAATACTTCCTGAGTACCAAAAACAAAGCCTTATACCAAAAGCTTAATGCAATTGATTAATAGTTTGATTAGACGCCATACTTTTTTCAGATCTGTGAATGGATAGTGGATCTGAAAACCAACAATGAAGGGTGATAGATAAATATGTTAAAAGCAATCGTAACTGTCATGTTGAAAAAAGGAATTTTTGATCCACAGGGCAGGGCAGTTCAAAACGGTCTTGAATCAATCGGTTTTGACAATGTGAAAAGTGTCAGGGTAGGTAAACAGATTGAGATAGCCCTGGATACCGATGATAAAGCCAGCGCTGATGCATCCGTCCATGAGATGTGTGACAAAATGTTGGCCAATCCAGTGGTCGAATCCTATAGCTTTGAGATCAAGGAATCATGATGAAGTGGGGAGTACTATTATTTCCCGGATCAAACTGTGCTGACGATTGCTTTCATGTAATTGACAAGGTACTGGGACAACCTGTTACCTACTTATGGCATAAGGATACTGATCTTGGGGATGTTGACGCCATTATTATTCCAGGTGGATTCTCCTATGGGGATCATCTGCGACCGGGAGCTATCGCCCATTTATCACCAGCGATGACCTCAGTAAAAGAATTTGCCAGAAATGGTGGTCTGGTGATTGGAATCTGCAACGGTTTCCAAATTCTCACTGAATCACGCATGCTGCCTGGCAGTTTGCTCCAGAACCAGGGGCTGAAATTCCTGTGCATGGATCAGACCTTGAAGGTGGATAACGCTGATACACCCTTCACCAGCGCATATGAATCCGGGGATGTCATTGTTTGTCCCATCGCCCACAATGAGGGTAATTATTATGCCGCTCCTGATACCATCGCCGAAATGGAAGCCAATGGCCAGATTCTTTTCCGCTATTGTAACCCGGATGGTGAAGTAAGTAATGCGACCAATCCTAATGGATCTGTAAACAGCATTGCTGGTATCATCAATAAGTATGGTAATGTGGTTGGTATGATGCCTCATCCAGAGCGCAGTTCTGATAAAGATCTGCTCCTAAGTGATGGCAAAGGCGTATTTGTATCCATGTTGAAACATCTTGAAGCCAAGCACACTGAGAGTTGACCTATGACCGAAAAGAAGGCTGAAATGGAAGAAAAAATTTGGCGTAAAGCAGGTCTAACCGACTCTGAATATGAATTGTTGACCAAACACATGGGGCGCGAGCCCAATACTGTCGAGCTGGCACTTTATGCTCAGATGTGGTCAGAGCATTGCGGTTATACACATACACGACCTCTGTTTAAGCATTTCCTTACCACTGGTACCCGCATCGTACAGGGACCCGGTGAAAATGCAGGTATCGTGGATATTGATGATGATGAAGTAATCACCTTCAAACTGGAAAGTCACAACCACCCCTCGGCAATTGCACCTTTTCAAGGTGCTGCCACAGGTGTCGGCGGCATAATTCGAGACATCCTGGCCATGGGGGCTTATCCCATCGCATCTCTGAATTCACTCCACTTTGGACATCCCGGAGAAAGAGGCCACACACGTTGGTTGATCTCTGAGGTCATCCACGGCATTGGTGAGTATGGAAACTGCGTGGGTGTTCCCACAGTAGGTGGGGAAGTAAGGTTCTCTGATGCCTATAAGGGCAATCCCCTGGTGAATGCCATGTGCGTTGGCTATATGAAGAAATCCGAAATCAAGAAAGCCATTGCTACGGGTGTTGGCAACAGCTTGATGATAGTAGGTAATCTTACAGGTCGTGATGGAATGGGCGGCGCAAGTTTCGCATCCAAGGATCTGGATGAAGAGAATGATGAAGATCGCGGTGCCATTCAGGTGGGTGACCCCTTCATGGAAAAACTGCTCATCGAAGCCTGCCTCGAGGTGTTTGACAAAGATTACGTGGTGGGAGTCCAGGATATGGGCGCCGCCGGTATCCTTTCATCATCTGTTGAAACTGCCAGCAAGGCTGGAAACGGTGTTGAAATTGATGTAGCCTTGGTTCCCAAACGTGAAGAAGCCATGCGACCAGAAGAAGTGATGATCTCCGAATCACAGGAACGCATGCTCCTCATCGTTAAAAAGGGGACCGAAGACAAAGTCAATCAGATCTTTCATAAATGGGATCTGCATGCTGTTGTTATTGGTCAGGTTACGGATGATGGGATGTATCGCGTCCTGGAAGACGGCAAGACCGTTGGAGAAGTACCCGTATGGTCGCTCATGGACGCACCTACCTATATCCTTGATGCCGAAGAACCGGCTCACCTGGCTGAAACCATGAAATTCAAAAATGAAGATGTAGAAGTTCCGGCAGATCTAAATGATACGCTGCTCAAACTGCTGGCTTCCCCTGATATTTGTAGTAAAACCTGGGTTTATCGCCAGTACGATCATCGCGTTCAGATGAATACGGTTGTAAAGCCTGGTTCGGATGCCGCCATTGTGAGAATCAAAGGTCGCGACAAAGCCGTTGGAATTACAATGGATTCAAATGGTCGCTATTGCTACTTGAATCCAAAACGGGGAGCTGCCAGCATTGTTGCTGAATCTGCCCGAAATCAAGTGGTGTCCGGTGCAGAGCCTATTGCTATCACTGACGGTCTCAATTTCGGTAATCCAGAACGACCCGATGTGTATTATCAACTGGAACAGTCCATTATCGGTTTGAGCGATGCCTGTCGTGCATTGAACACACCAGTTATTGGCGGCAATGCCAGTCTTTACAATCAGACACCTGAATTTGGATCAATCTATCCGACGCCTATCATTGGAATGACCGGTCTGGTAAAATCGCTTGATCATGTGATGACCCCGGAATTCAAGGATGCTGGTGATTTTATTATCATGCTTGGTGAAACCAAAGATGAACTGGGTGCTTCTGAATATCTGGATCGTATTCACGGTCTGGTTTCCGGGGATGTACCTGAATTGGATCTTGAGCTGGAAGCAAAATCTCAACAATATGTACTTGAAATCATTCGCAAGGGTCTGGTGAAAAGTGCCCATGATGTAGGCGATGGTGGTATTTCTGTCGCACTGGCCGAGTCCTGTATCCAGGGTAAATTGGGTGCTGATATATCTTTGGATGTTGATGTTCGCGATGATTCCTTACTTTTTGGCGAGACTCAGACACGTTTCATGCTCTCAGTAAGTGAAGATAATCTTGACGCTGTCATCGATCTGGCAGCCGAAAAGGGTATTGAAGCTGCCGTCGTTGGACGCGTCAATGACAACACCCGAATCACTGTAAACAATAATAACAAAAAGTTGATTGATATCAGTCTTGACGCATGTGCAGATGCTTTCAACACAGCTTTTGATAAACTAATGAAGACATCAAATTAATTCATGAGAGATAAACTTAACGAAGAGTGTGGTGTCTTTGGTATATACAATACCAAGCCTGAAGACACATCAAAGCTGATCTATTATGGTCTTTTCGCCCTGCAGCATAGGGGGCAGGAGAGTGCTGGTATTGCCGTCAGCGATGGGGAACAGGTAAACTATTATAAAGATGAAGGTCTGGTGCAGGAGGTCTTTGACCCCAAACTGCTGAATTTCCTTAATGGCGCACACGGTATAGGTCATGTACGTTACAGTACTACGGGTGGCACAACCTATGAAAATGCCCAGCCTGTGGTCATTGTCAGCTCCCAGGGTCAAATGGCGCTGGCGCACAATGGCAACCTGGTGAACACCAAGGAGCTAATGGCTGATCTGGAAGCTCAGGGAGCCACCTTTCAATCCAGTACTGACTCTGAAACGATCCTGAAGCTGGTGGCAAAGAATGCCATTGAAACTGGCGATGTTACCGAGGCGATTAAAAAGACCATGTCAATGATCCGTGGTGGATATTCTATCCTTTTGCTTACACCAGACAAACTGTATGCATTCAGGGATCCCATGGGTCTGCGTCCATTAATTATGGGCCGCATGGACGACTCATTTGTTTTTGCTTCTGAAAGTTGCGCCATTGACTCTATCAGAGGCGATATCATTCGGGATGTTCGTCCTGGTGAGATTATCTGCGTTGATGCCAACGGAATTCATTCTGAACAGACCAAAATTGAATCAACTCATATCTGTTCTTTTGAATATGTGTATTTCGCACGCACAGATTCGGTGATTGATGGTTTGAATGTCTACGAGGCCCGTATCAATATGGGTCACCAATTATTCAAGGAAACCGGACGCGAAGCTGATCTGGTAATCGATATTCCTGATTCAGGAACTTCAGCTGCATTGGGATATTCACAGGCCTCTGGAATACCATTCGAAAAAGGTTTTTATCGCAATGCGTATATTGGCCGTACCTTTATTAGTCCCAAACAGGACATGCGTGAAATTGGTGTGAACTTCAAGCTTTCGCCTATTCGTAGAAATGTGGAAGGCAAGAGTGTGATCATGATTGATGATTCCATTGTGCGGGGAACTACCATCAAGCGAATTGTGAAGTCACTCCGACGGGCTGGTGCAACGGAAGTACATGTAATGATTACCAGTCCTCCAGTGAAGTATAGCTGCTTCTATGGTATTGATACACCTGACCGCTCCCAACTCATCGCTGCCAAAAAACCAGTTGAGGATATTGGAATTGAGATCGGGGCTGATTCACTGTCTTACCTATCACATGAAGGTTTAGCCCATTGTCTCAAAAAATCTGGGCTTGGTACATGCATGGCCTGTTTTGATGGGAAATATCCAGTCCCCGTCGAGGAAGCAGAATGAGTATAGACTACAAAGATGCTGGCGTAGATATAGAAAAGGGCTATGAAGCCGTTCAGCGCATCAAAGCGGATGTCGAATCTACCCATGGACCTGAGGTCCTCGGTGGAATCGGTGGTTTTGGCGGCATGTTTGCTCCAGATGTTTCCGGCATGACCCAACCCATCCTGGTCTCCGGTACCGATGGTGTGGGCACCAAGCTTAAACTGGCTTTTGCTTTAGAGAAACATGATTCCATCGGCATAGACTGTGTAGCCATGTGTGTCAATGATGTTGTCTGTGTAGGTGCCAGTCCGCTATTCTTTCTGGATTACATAGCAACTGGAAAACTTGAGCCTGAACAGGTCCAGGGCATAGTAGCTGGAATTGCTGAGGGCTGTCGTCAGAGTGGTGCTGCCCTGGTAGGTGGGGAAACTGCCGAAATGCCAGGCTTCTATGCACGGGGTGAATACGATGTGGCGGGTTTTACCGTGGGAATGGTTGATAAACCCGATATGATTGACGGTTCCAAGGTCAATGACGGTGATGTAATCATCGGATTGGCATCCAGTGGGGTTCACTCAAATGGATTTTCCCTGATTCGTAAACTTTTCCCTGAGGAACAGTGGAATGATGCTTTCGGATCCTCAACCCTGGGTGAAACTTTACTTGCCCCTACAAAAATTTATGTGAAACCTGTACTCCAGGTTCGCGACAAATATGATATACATGCCATTGCCCACATTACAGGTGGTGGTTTTATTGAAAATATTCCCAGAGCTTACTCAGCAGAGTTCAAGGCAGTGATTAATAAGGGTAGTTGGTCAAAACCTGAAATATTTGATCTCATCCAGAAAACCTCAAACCTGGATGACACATCAATGTACAACACCTTCAATATGGGTATAGGTATGGTTCTCGTGGTCGCGAGGGAAGATGCTGACGCTATTCTCGCTCAATTGCATTCTCTCGAACAAGAAGCAGCGGTAATGGGGCGAATTGAATCACGGCAAGATGGAGAAGCAGCGCTATGCTTCGAATAGGAGCTTTGGTTTCTGGTGGAGGCACCAATTTGCAGGCCATCTTGGATGCAATTGATGCTGGAATCATACCCAATGCTAAAGTAGAATTAGTCATCTCCAATAAAAAGAAGGCATTTGCACTGGAACGCGCCTCAAAGGCGGGAATCAAGACAGCCGTCATAGGACGCAAATCTTATGAATCTTCTGCTGACTTTGACTATGCACTCTCTGAAGCCCTGAGAGCTTCAAGTGTTGATCTCATCCTCCTCGCAGGATTTATGGCCATTCTGGGTCCCGGATTTTTCACTCATTTTGAGAACAAGGTGATGAATGTGCATCCTGCGCTTATCCCTGCATTCTCTGGTCCTGGATATTATGGACTGAAAGTTCATGAAGCCGTATTGGCTACGGGTTGCAAGGTAACTGGTGCCAGTGTTCATTTTGTAACACCTGAAGTTGATGCGGGCCCACTTATTCTTCAAAAGGCAGTCGATGTGCACCAGGATGATGATGCGGAATCACTACAAAAACGGGTAATGGAAGAAGCCGAATGGCAAATTTATCCTCAGGCAGTAAGTCTATTCGCTCAGGGACGATTAAGCGTCCATGGGCATCACGTTATAATATCTCAATAAGTAATTCAAAGGTTAAGGGAGAACCTCATGCAACGAGCTTTGATTAGTGTATCAGACAAAACGGGTGTTTTGGAGCTTGCACAATTTCTGCACAAAATGGATGTAGAGATTATTTCAACAGGCGGTACAGCTAAGTTGCTGACAGACAATGATATACCGGTTATTGGTATCAGTGATATTACAGGTTTTCCTGAATGTCTGGGTGGACGCGTTAAAACGCTTCAGCCTAAAATTCATGGTGGGATTCTGGCCAATCGGAAGATTAAGGATCACTTGGATGAAGCAGTTGAACTGGGAATTCCCATGATCGATCTGGTTGTGGTAAACCTTTATCCGTTCAAGGCGACTATCCTGAAACCGGGTGTGACCATGGCTCAGGCTATTGAAAACATTGATATAGGGGGTGTGACCCTTATAAGAGCTGCCGGGAAGAATTCTGATTCAGTTACTTTGCTAACAGATCCATCTGACTATGCTGGTTTCATGGCAGCCAGTGAAGCTGGATCGCTGGATGATGCGTTTAATAAAATGATGGCGCTAAAGGGCTTCAGACATACCGCGCAATATGATACACTCATCAGCCAATATCTGGCGAAGGAGCTGGGGGATAAAGCGTTACCCGAACAAATGTCAGTAAGTTTTGAAAAACAACAGAGTCTGCGTTATGGTGAAAATCCACATCAATCCGCCGCTTTCTATCGTGAAATCTCAGTTCTGGATGGTCGCCTGAGTGGTGCGGTTCAGCTACACGGCAAGGAGCTTTCATACAATAATATTGGTGACGCCTCCGCAGCCATTGAAATGATCCGTGAATTTACGGATCCAACGGTTGTAGCCCTTAAGCATGCCAACCCTTGTGGTGTGGGAACCGGTGCCACCATTTTTGAGGCTTATGACCGTGCCTACAAGGCTGATCCAGTCTCAATCTTTGGTGGTATTGTGGTAGTGAATGCGAAGGTGGATGCAGAGACTGCGACCGAGATGAAAAAGATTTTTCTCGAGATCATAATTGCGCCTTCATTCTCAGAGGAAGCATTGACCATTCTGAAGAAAAAAAAGAATCTGCGACTGCTTGAATTGCCTGAGATCATGAATCCTGCCGCATCCGAACCCTATTTTTATAAAAAGGTTGATGGTGGTTTATTGATCCAGGAGGCGGATCTCCATAAAATGGATGAAGAAAGTTATAGTGTTGTAACTGAAAAGCAACCCACTGAGCAGGAATGGGCAGATCTCAAGTTGGCATGGAAGGTGGTTAAGCATGCCAAGTCGAATGCTATCGTTGTGGTAAAAAATGGTGCAACTCAGGGAGTGGGAGCTGGACAAACCAGTCGCATCTGGGCTGTGGAAAATGCCTTGGATCGCAGTACAACCCCAACTCAGGGTTCTGCGTTGGCTTCGGATGCCTTTTTCCCGTTCTCAGATTCCGTTGAAAAGGCACATGAAGCAGGGGTGACAACTGTCATCCAACCTGGCGGATCCGTACGTGATGAAGACTCTATCGCTGCCTGCAATAAATTCGGAATGTCCATGGTATTTACTGGAATGCGGCATTTTAAGCATTAAAAACTGATTTTTTGTAACAAAGCGGACAATCCTGAGTGCATTTAGCATTGGATTCCAGTATTTAGAATTGATATTGTCAAGAATGCAGAATAGCATTTTATGACACACTCAATTTTAAGGAGAATATTTGTGAAAAGATTATTAGGGATCCTCATTGTCGCCATGTTTGTTTTGGTGAGTTGCAGCCACAAAGAGGCTTGCAAATCAGATGAAGCCGCTTGTGAAAGCGAAAAAGCAGCTGCTTGTGAAGGCGAAAAGGCAGCACACGTTTGTACGGAGGCTTGTGATCATTCCGCTGACAAAGCGATGGCCAAGGATCATGTTTGCACAGAAGCTTGTGATCATTCCGCTGACAAAGCCATGGCAAAAGAACATGCCTGTTCAGAAGCATGTTCTGCAGAGTGTAAAGCAGCTCATATGGAAAAATATGGTGCAGATCATGTTTGTACAGACGCATGTAAAGCAGAATGCGCGAAGAAAGCTGAACACGCAGAGGGTGAGGATAAAGATTAACAATCTTAATATCTAATCTACCTTTCATTGCTTTATTAAAATGGGGAGGGCTTTTAGCCTCCCCATTCTTTTTTTATAGCCTTTAGGAAAAAGATTATATTGAAGCGTTAAACAATCTGAAAAATCCAAATAGATGGGGATCTCG
Organism: Fidelibacterota bacterium; assembly: GCA_016844955.1. Taxonomy (GTDB): domain Bacteria; phylum Fidelibacterota; class UBA8477; order UBA8477; family JABMPR01; genus JABMPR01. The sequence goes on from JAERTH010000095.1 coordinate 16,591, forward strand.
TAAATGAAAGTCTTGGTTATCGGTGGTGGGGGCAGAGAGCATACATTGGTCTGGAAACTCGCCCAAAGCTCACGGGTGTCGCAAATATTTTGTGCTCCGGGTAATGCAGGTACAGCTAAAATTGCTGAGAATCTGGATATATCTGACGGTGATATTCCAGCACTGTTAAAATTTGCGATTGACAATAATATTGGACACACCATGGTAGGCCCCGAGGTACCACTTGTGAATGGCATTGTGGATGAATTCGAATCTGCTGGACTCCGCGTGTTCGGACCAAATGCAAGGGCAGCCATCCTGGAAGGCAGCAAAGTTTTTACCAAGGAGCTGCTGGCAAAGTACAATATCCCCACAGCTGAATATCATCGATTCACCGAGACCAGTGCAGCATTGGATTTTCTGGAATCAAATACGACTTATCCAATTGTCGTCAAAGCCGATGGACTTGCCGCGGGCAAGGGGGTTTTGATTTCTCTCAGCAAGGAAGCTGCCCAACAGGGGGTGCGCGAAATGATGGAGGATAAGGTTTTTGGTGATGCCGGCAATGAAATCATCATCGAAGAATTTATGACTGGACCAGAATTGTCACTCCTGTGCTTTGTGGATTCAAAAACTGCAATACCCATGGTATCTGCCAAAGACTACAAACGTATTGGAGAAGGTGATACAGGATTGAATACAGGTGGTATGGGTGCAATTTCACCCAATCCACTTTATGACGACACACTTGAATCCTATTGCCTGAAAAATATTATTGAACCAACCCTGGAAGGTATGCGCCAAGAGGGGAGACCCTTCAAGGGAATCCTGTATTGTGGAATAATGATTACACCTCAAGGACCAAAAGTGCTGGAGTATAATGTTCGTTTTGGCGACCCTGAGACCCAGGTGATACTACCACGCCTTAAAACCGATCTCCTGGATATTTTTGAAGCTGTTGTTGATGATAAGTTGGCTGATATTGATATTGAATGGGATGAAGCCGCTGCTGCAACCATTGTTCTGGCTTCAGAAGGCTACCCTGAAGCCTATCCAAAGGGTCTACCCATATCGGGGCTGGATGATATAATTTCGTCCGTTGTTTTCCATGCCGGGACCAAATTACAGGCGGGTGATGTTTTGACCAGTGGAGGTCGTGTGCTAAATGTAACCTCAATATCTCCCACGGTGGCTGATGCGCTGAAAACTTCTTATGAAAATAGTGAGCTGATCCACTTTGATGGCAAAACCATTCGCGGAGATATTGGTAGTTAACAGTAACTTTGCATGAAATTGAACTCGTCTTGACCCTTCGACAGGCTCAGGGAGACGAACAAGTTCTCATGTGAGAAAAAAAAGCTCCACCATGCTGGTGAAGCTTTTTCAAATTCGTAAATTGGTAGACTAAGCGATGAGTCGCTCAACCTCTTCAAGAGCCTTGTCACAGATTTCGCCCGTCATACCCTTGACATAAGTCTCAATGGTTTCAGCTTCTATACCAGCTTCAGTCATCATCTCAACCATTTCAGTATAAGTCATGCGTTTGCCACGGGTTTGTTTCTTCAAATGATCATAACCATCTGAAGCACCACGATCTCGCTCAACCAATTGAACCAATTCTGAGAAAAATTGACCATTGTTAGCCAATTCTTCTTCCATTTTGGCTTCATTGATCAGGATATCCTGTGTTCCCCGGGTGGCATAAATAATGGCCAAGACAATATGACCAAAGGCAACACCAATGTTGCGCTTCACTGTTGAGTCAGTGAGATCCCGTTGGAGACGGGTTTTCATGAATTTTTGGCTAAAGAAAGTCAGTGAACTTTCGGCGATCTGCGCATTTCCCTCAGAATTTTCAAACTTTATGGGATTGATCTTATGTGGCATGGTCGAGGACCCAATGGATGAAGCATCTGCCTTCTGATAAAGATATGCCAGCATGAAGTAGGTCCAGATATTCTGATCATAATCGATGAGCAAACCACTAAGACGTTTAACCGAATCCAACATGGTGGCATAGGTGTCACCTGGCATGATCTGCAGGCTGAACAGTGTGTGCTCCAAACCCAGCTCTTCTACAACTCCTCGGGTGAGATCGAACCAATCCACATCGGGATAAGTTCCAATAAATGCATTCAGGTTTCCAGTAGCACCCAGAATTTTACCCTGAATATTCATTGATTTCAATTCGTCGTACATTTTTGCAAAACGCAGAGCATAAAGCGCGAACTCCTTACCCATTGTGGTAGGGGTAGCCACTTCACCATGGGTGCGGCCAATCATTCGGCGATTGCGATTCTCTTTTCCCAGATTACTCAACTCAGATATCAAGCCCTTGAGATGATTGAGAAGAATGTCCCGTGCTCCAATTATCATCAAGCCGTGGGATAGATTGTTTACATCTTCTGAAGTCAGACCAAAGTGTACGTAGGGTCGAACTTTCTCAGGCAATTGAACCTTGATGAATTCGATCACAGCTGCCACATCGTGTTTGGTGTGACTTTCGATTTCTTTGACATAATCCAGATCAGTCTTGCTGAGATCGGTGTAGATGGTCATGTAGGCATCCTGCCACCAATCCTCGCGTCCTGTGGCTTTCAAAAAAGCTTTGAGATATACCATCTCCACATGGATACGCTCCCTGATGAGCCTGCTTTCAGAAAACATGTCCTGCATATCTTGAAGGTCGGAGGCATAACGACCATCAAGAGGTGAAAGATTGAATAGTGTTTCAGAAGACAATGGTTTCATTCCTTTCTGGACCGTGTGAAAGAATGGTGATGGGGATTTCCACGAATTCCTCAATGAATTTGATGTAACTCTTGATGCTTTCAGGGAGATCAGCTTTGGATTTTCCCTGATATGTTTTCCATTCGTCTTTACTGAGGTCAGCAATGTCTGGAATATCAGTATAAATCGGTTCTACCAGTTCAAGTGTGGGAGCATCTGCAGGAAAGTAATCAATCTTCTTGCCATCAATTTTATAACCAATACAGGCCTTGACACCATTCACCAGAGCCAGCGTGTCAATCTTTGTCATGGCCAGTTCCTGAATACCTGAAATGCGGATGGCATAGCGCAAAGCATATAGATCCAGGTGACCCACCCGTCGAGGACGACCGGTTGTGGCACCATATTCGTGACCGGCTTCTCTCAAGTTGGTTGCTGCATCTCCGCCGAGTTCGGTAGGGAATGGGCCTTCACCAACGCGTGTGGTGTATGCTTTGGTAATACCGAGAATTCGAATTGGAACTCCAGGAATGGCTCCACCACCTACAAAGGCAGCAGCAGCCAGGGTTGAACTTGAGGTGACAAAGGGGTAGGTACCATAATTGAGATCCAGAAGTGTCCCCTGAGCACCTTCGAACAAGACAGCCTCCTCGGCCTTAGTGGCAATCCGGACCAGGTCTTCAGTGTCTGTGACATAGGGTTTAAACTGATTTCCATAACTGGCATATTCAGCTGAGACCGTTTCACAATATTGCTGGAAAGTCTCTTCAGTAAAAATTTCATCAGCCAATAGCATGTCCTTCACATCACGCAGGGCGTCCTTGATACGTGTGATTGCATCATCAGCAATAATATCAAGAATCCGCAAATTGATACGGGAGGCTTTTTGAGAATAGGTAGGACCGATACCGCGACCTGTAGTACCAATTTTGCCACCACCCTTTTCATCAATTAGCTGATGGTGGGGGAATATGACATGTGCTCTAGCACTTATCTTCAGCTTAGGGGCGTGACCACTATCCGTAAAGGATTGAATTTCCTCAAGCAGGTCTTTGGGATTGATAACCACACCCGTTCCCAGGATACAAACTTTATTGTGGAGCATCCCAGAGGGCATATAGTGAAATTTATAGGTTTCACCCGCATGCATGACCGTATGACCGGCATTGCCACCACCATTGAAACGTACAACCAGATCACTTTGCTCAGCCAGTACATCAACCAGTTTTCCCTTACCTTCATCACCCCATTGAGCACCAACGACGATGGTGTTTTTCATGCTATCTCCTGTTGAACGATCGGTTTAAATCCACATTTATAAATATTAGAAATCAGCGCCATAATTTGGAGCTTCCTTGGTAACCTGCACATCGTGGGGATGGCTTTCCTTGAGACCAGCTCCACTGATTTTTACAAATTGACCATTGCCCCTCAATGCGTTGACATCAGGTGTTCCGCAATATCCCATACCAGCCCGCAAACCACCAATTAGCTGAAAGACTACATCCTTAAGGGCGCCACGATAGGGGACTCGACCTTCAATTCCCTCAGGAACCAGCTTTTGAGTGGATTCCTGAAAGTAACGGTCAGCACTACCGGCATTCATGGCAGAAATGGAGCCCATACCACGGTATACCTTATAAGCACGACCCTGGAAAAATTCTTTATGTCCTGGACTTTCATCAGTTCCGGCCAGCAGACCACCAACCATGATGACCGAAGCACCGGCCCCAACGGCTTTTGGCAAATCTCCCGAGAATTTGATACCTCCATCGGCAACAATCGGGACGCCATATTTGTCGGCTTCCTCTGAGCAATTTGCAATGGCTGAAATCTGAGGCATACCTACACCTGCAATAATACGTGTGGTACAAATGGATCCAGGACCAATCCCTACTTTAACCGCATCTGCACCTGCTTCAATCAGTGCTTTGGTGGCTTCAGCTGTGGCGACATTCCCGGCGATAATTTGTGCCGTGGGGTATTCATCTTTAATGGTTTTAACAATTCTTGTGACATTGCTGGAATGGCCATGGGCAGTATCCACTACAATGACATCAACACCAGCTTCCATGAGCAGTTTTACGCGCTCCAGGGACTCAATCCGAGCACCCACGGCGGCACCTACCAACAGACGACCATTGGAATCGGTGGCAGAATTAGGAAATTCAACAGCCTTTTCGATGTCTTTAATGGTTATCAGACCTTTGAGGTTGTTCTGTGCATCAATCAGAGGCAGCTTTTCAATCTTGTACTGCTTCATGAGGGCCCCAGCTTCGGCTAGAGTTGTTGACTCATTGCCTGTAATGAGATCTTCATGGGTCATTGCATCTTGGATGAGCCTTGAGAAATCTTCTTCGAAGCGGATATCACGATTGGTTATAATCCCCAGCAGCTTGCCATCAACGACCACGGGTACTCCTGAGATATGGTAACGTGCCATAAGATCAGCGGCATCACCCACTGTATGTCCGGGTGTCAATGAGAAGGGGTCAGTGATCACACCATGCTGGGAGCGCTTCACCTTGTCCACTTCCGCGGCTTGTTCCGCAGGCGTAAGATTCTTATGTATGATCCCGATGCCACCAACCCGGGCCATGGCTATTGCCATACGGGATTCGGTGACCGTGTCCATGGATGCGGACATGAGAGGAATATTGAGTTTAATCTTTTTGGTCAGGTGTGTTGAGACATCCACATCGTGTGGCAGGACATCTGATTGTGCTGGAACCAGGAGCACATCATCAAAAGTAATCGCTTCCCAGGTCTTGTATTTTTGCATGGTGAACCTCTTAAAACATTGGTGGTTTAAAGGATTGTTTTAACATGACATTTTTATCCATCCAGAGGCGCAAAGGTGTTGGCTGTAAGCTATTGTGAAGGTTTCGGCAGATTGGATGGTGAGCATTCATCTTGCCATGCAAAGTAAACGCAGGTATGCCCCATGCAAAAGGAATCAATTGATAAATGATAATAATATGATCCTGAAATTGGAAACCATAAATTTCACCCTAGATTCCACCATGGATGCAAACCTGAAACCCCTGGCTCTTTATGTGCATGTCCCCTTCTGTAAGGCGAAATGCACCTATTGCGACTTCTATTCAATTATCGGCAGGGAGGATTCAATTCCTGTCTATCTAAAACGAATCGTGGAGGAGATTGAACGGAGTCGTGAGACGCTGGATTTATCCGGACACTATATCGACACAGTTTTCTTTGGGGGAGGAACCCCTAATCTATTACCTCCTGCCCAACTTGAGAAAATTCTTGATCGGGTATTGAAGCTGACATCTCCAGGAAATGCCATGGAGATCGGAATGGAAATCAATCCCGGTGAAGCCAGCCTGGAAAACTTGATCAGCTATAAGGCACTGGGTATCAATCGTATCAGCATCGGGATGCAGAGTTTTCAACCCCATCTCCTGAAATTCATGAGCAGGATTCACACTGCAGACAAAAGCATCTCTACGTATAGGGATGTTCGCGAGGCTGGGTTTGAAAATGTCAGTGGTGATCTCATCTTCGCAGTTCCAGGGCAGACCCGAACAGACTGGAATTCTGATCTGAAACAATTAGTTGACTTGCAACCAGAGCACATCTCCACGTATTCTCTCACGGTGGAAGCGGGTACCGCACTGCACCGCTGGGTGGATGCCGGACACATCAAGATGCTGGAAGATACTGTGGATACAGGTATGTATGACTGGGGACGGAATTTTCTTGAGGAGCAGGGTTATCCAAATTACGAGATATCCAATCATGCAAAACCGGGATTTGAATGTCGCCACAATTTGAACTACTGGAGGGGCGCTGAATACCTGGGTTTTGGTCCCGCAGCCCATTCCTACTTCAATAAACGCCGCCACTGGAATATCAGAAATCTGGATCAATATCTCGAACAGGTTGGTGAAACAGGGCGGGGGGGGCACGCAGCTGAAATCATTGATCTTTCAATGGAAAAAAATGAAATGATCCTCACCAGGCTTCGTCTGGCCCAGGGGCTGAATCTTGTGGAATATGGTGAGCGCTTCAAAGAGAACCTTCTCGAGTCAAAACAAGAGGTCTTGCAAAAGTGGGCCAGGAGTTTGTCAGTTATTGATAATCACCTGGTTATAGGACCTGAAGGATGGGCTTTGACCGATGAGATCAGTTCCGATCTCATGTCCTGAATTACCTGAATGAATCCAGATTCACAGTGATGGATTGCTCCTGATGCACCAATACGGTTCCGGGGTGGGATCCTTTGGGTTTACTCAAGTGTTTGCGTTGACAGTATTGGACTACCACAATCCCGGAATGTTTTGCTTTGGAGTTCCGAGCTGCATGGCTTGCAGCAGCCAGGATATCTGACTGTTGCGGGGTTTGATTTCCCGTTCTCAAGATAACGTGGGTGCCCCTCACTTGACGGGCATGGAACCACCAATCATTTTTATTGGCAACCTTAAAGGTCAAAACATCATTGTCGGTTGAAGCCCGTCCCACCAGGATATCGAAACCACCTGGAGATGTGTACTTCTTGTAGGGCTTTCGTTCGGTTTGCTGACGTCCCGACTTATCAAGTGTTTCCCCATGTTTCTGAAGGAATTCCTGCAGTCCCTTTGAGTCTTCTTCATTCAGAATGTTCTGCAATGCAGTTATATCTGACTCAATACTTGGTATCATGGTCTGCAGCTGACTTAACTTACCCTTGAATTTCCGGATTTTCTTGGCTGTCAGTTCGATGGCTCTATTCAGAGTAGTTCCACTTTCCAGAGTATAGGTTACTGCTTCACCCGTAGGCGACATCTCTGCCGGTAGTGATACTTCACCCTGGGAGATAGATTGACCCATTCCCTGTGCAATTTGAAAAGCCTGGAGTCTGGTCTGCAGTTCGGGCCAGGTATCCGCTTGCTCAAGCTCCCTTTCTACCTTCGAAAGTTTACTCCTCCATCGTTTGAGTACAGTTTTTCCAGTTTTACTCAGTGATACGCTAGTGGCCAGTTTGGGTTTATGGCTATGGCGCAAAACCTCAATGACCAATTCGTTGATCATCAACTTTTTACCTGGAGCGGTGGTTCCGAATTCTAATTGTCCATTTTCTTGATCAAAGCAAATCCCTTTAGATGCCTCTCTCAATTGCTCGGGAGTCAGTATGTCTCCAGGAATCGAATCTGGTATACTGGATCCAGGTGCAAGCCACTCCCCGGAAGTTTGAAATTTCTGCTCCTGCTTGAGGAAGCTTTCTACCACTGCATCCTCCTGATAGAGGCTCACATTCATGGCTCCGGGAAAGAATCCAAGGAGGAGATAATAGTTGTCGGCCAGATCAATGCGCAGAAAACGATCATTTTCTAAAACTCTGACCCCTTTGACCTCAATACGATTTGGCAAAGATTTAAGAACTTCCACACGTCGCTTGGGAAGTGAGGTCTTTTCAGAGAATGTGAGTAAGGCTTGATTACCCAGTTTTTCCCAGGTCAACCCCAAACTATTGTTTCCCCCGATGAAATGTATATCCACGCGTGCTTTACGAAAGGTGAATGCAAGATCGACATGGGTACCCTGCAGTGCAGAATCAAGGTATTGCATCCAAAGCCAGAGTGCTGGCCATGATTTTGTGAATTTTTGGGCATCCATGCATTCAACATAAGTTTTTACACCCACCAGTTCAATGTCGCTTGAGTAATTATCTTTAATATCTTGTGTAGCATGTCAGGTTTAATGGAGACCATTGGGATCAGAATTGGCCTGTCTGCGGGGATTATCCAAAATTTAGGCGTCCCAGTTTTATGGGAATGGGTTAAGCCATTGAATGTCAATGAGGTAGCAAAACGTATGAAAAAGGGACCAAATTAGGCATGAAAGTCCTCTTTTTTGCAGATTCACACCTGGGATTTGATTTTCCTGTGCGACCACGGATAGAACGGCGCCGCAGAGGGTGGGACTTTTTTAATAATTACCATCATATTCTGGAGACTGCCATCACTGAGAATGTTGATGTTCTACTGCATGGCGGTGATGTCTTCTTTCGCTCCAAAATTCCAAAACCCGTCATTGAAAAAGTGTATGAACCACTGCTAAAAGTTTTGGATAGTGGGATAGATGTACTATTGGTCCCAGGCAACCATGAGCGCTCTCGACTTCCCACCACACCACTCTTCCGTCACCCGCAGCTCAGGGTGTTTGATCGGCCTCGAACTATTCTAATCTCTCAGGAATCCATTAGTGTCGCCTTCGGCGGTTTCCCTAATATTCGAAATGATGTAGCTGGTGAATTCGCAGGAGCTGTTGATGCGAGTTGTCTTTTAGATGAACATGCTAATTTCAAAATCCTTTGTCTCCACCAGTCCATCGAGGATGCAGTAGTGGGAGTGCAAAATTACCGTTTCAGGAAGGGGCGGGATGTGATTGGCAAGGAACAATTCCCAGCCGACCTGGATCTTATCCTCAGTGGCCATATTCATCGACAGCAGATTCTACGCAGCACCGAAGGGACTCCCATTATTTATCCCGGTTCAATAGAGCGTACATCATTTGCTGAACGCCTGGAGACCAAGGGTTACTACATGATTGAGATTTCAGAAACGGGAATCGATTGGGAATTTCGTGAGCTCCCAGCACGGCCCATGCTGGAAATTTCTCTTCCAGAAGCCCTATCTGATGAATCGGCATTGATAAAAGCTATCCAATCCAGATTGCCTTCTATTCCCGATGATGCAATTGTGAGAATCCGCTGTGCTACGGAGACACAGGTACAGAGCATGAAGATATCCAGACTTAGAGAAATATTTCCCGATTCGGTAAATGTAGATATTGCCCTCCCTCCGGGTGTAACTGGATCAAGGAGAGGCAGGCGCTCCGATGGATATTGACCCCAGATTAAAAGAGGCACAAAAACAACTGCCAGCAACATCTGGTGTCTATCTATTTCTGGATGCTCGAGACTACCCACTTTACATTGGCAAATCGGTAAATTTGAAATCGCGGGTGGCTTCCTATCTCAGAGTAAATACCCAGGGGATGGAAGAACGTATACAGCGCATGGTTCACGAAGCAAAAACGTTGCGGCATGTTGTAACTGAGACCGAGCTACTTGCCCTGCTGCTTGAGGATTCGCTGATAAAAAAATACCTGCCCATCTATAACATCAAGCAAAAGCAGTTCCGTGATTATCGCTATGTGAAACTCAGTGCGGATAAATTTCCGAGACTGGTTAGTATTAAAGTCCCGGAGAATGATAGCGGGCCCATTTATGGTCCTTTCCGCGATAAATTTTTTGTGGAGCGGCTGGAGCAGATATTTGCTCGATATTTGGGCTTTAGAACATGTACTGATGCAAACCCAACGGTGAGTTGTATTGAACTTGATCTTGGTAAATGTTTGGGACCCTGTGTGATTGATGAAGTGCATGAGACCTATGATCGAATGAGTCAGGCTGTGGTTCAATTCCTGGAAGGGCAGGATCCGGGAGTAGTATCACTCATTGAAGATGAGATGAATGAAAGTATTGCTGCTTTAAGGTTTGAACATGCCAAAAGGCTAAGAGAAGATCTCATTTTTTGTGATGCCTTTTTTAATCGTCAGCGTTTTAATCATCGTTTTCGAGTTGAACATCTCACTGTAAAGGCACAACGTAAAGGACAAGCCTGCTACAAGTTCGAAAATGGAGCATTGCGGGAGGTATTGCTGAGGGATGGTCGAATCTGCAAAGTGGGGGAGCAGTTGGATCTGTTTGATTTGTCCGTGGTGAAGGAGGATGATCCCCGCTTCCTGTTAGACCGAGCTAATCTTGTATATAACTGGCTGGCGAAGAATCAGAGGGATGTGGAGTATGAATTCCTAGGTCAGGATGGTTCAGATTCAGCTGCATCTTTCAAATAGGGCCAGAACAAGGTATCAAGTCCACCAATATTACCTTCAATTGACATAGGAACCATTTTGGCAAACGAATCCAAAATTACCACCGCGTTTAGGCTTGCATCCTCTTCAGTTGCTGCCTGGAGGCGTTTCACCATGCTGATGTTAATGCTATCAATCCTGGTATAGATATCTGTTAAACCCTTGAGGCTCCAATCAGGATCCAGGCCATGCTTTACTCGGGTGAATTGTGCCAGGAGGTACATAGACATGGCGCGGTATATGGATTCATTGATAGTGGCGAATGGCAGGTGGGATTTCACCATGGGGCGCAGATAATCCAGGGATGGGCAGCCACTGGTAACCATAATTATCCCAAGAATGGAACTCAAACCACTTTGCATGGACACCTTGTTCTTGGAGTAGGTCCTATCTTCAGTCATAATGCTGATATCCACAAGATCATAGGATACAACACTCCGGAAGGTGGTCACGATATCCTGCAAATTGATGGCTACCGGGCAGGCAGGCAGCCCACTGTCAGCTAGTGCACAGTTCTCACACATATGATATGATAGATCCGTCCAGTCTGGACGAGCCCCCGAATTGACCGTTTGGTAGGTAAGTGTCTTGGAGTCTAAAAGGATTTCAAAATCAAAGGATTTTGAGTCAGACATCTTGAATGTATACTTAAAAGAGATTTGTGTTGAATTTTCGCCGGACATAGGCCAAGATAAAACTTGAATAGCCCAATCCAATGCAATTTGATTCCAGAGCTGGATCTCTGTGATTTCAAGTCACAGGACTTGATACTGACAAAGATTTTGGGTGTATGCCGAAGTGATTTATTTAGTTTAAAGGGTTATAGCGTATGAAGGATAATTAAATAGTATGAATGTACCTGAAAAACAGAGACGCCGCAAAAGAAGTAAACGCTTTGAGAAATCGCTGGTTCGCGCTTTTAGTGTTGAGATAATGATCGGGCTCATTTTCCTTTTTGGTGTTTTTCTCCTTTTCGAGGATATGGAAATTAAGACCACGGTTTTTCATGGTATTGTGTCATTTTTTCAGTGGACTACGAATGGTTTTAGTTCCTTGTTAGGAGCCATTCTGGGGACTGCGGATGCATTTGAAACCTCTGATATTGTTGGTACTACCCTCATAATTATAGCCTTCCTTCTTTTAACATACCGTGTTCGACAAAAAGCGATTCTGCGCTTTCATGAATTGTCCGAGTGCCCTGACTGTGGTTGTGATCTGATCCATGTTCATAGAAATAACCTGCAAAAATTAGCGGGATGGATGTTTCTTCTAAAAATTCGTCGCTATAGTTGTAAAGAATGTGATTTTGAGGGATTGCGCATGCGTTCCAAGAAGTCCAGATAGGTCAACTTCGTCATCCCATCCCAATTGATCACCACCTTGCACTCACTGTAGAGTGAATGCTATGAATATTCTCCAACGCTATAGAAAAATTCCCCACTCAGTGCTACTGCTGATTGTAGCTGCCTTCCTGATCCATATGATCAATGCTGGCTTTATTCTCATTCTGAATATCTACTTGCGGAAAATGGGTTATTCCGATTCGAGTATCGCCCAATTCAACTCGTTCCGGTTTCTAGGGGTTCTGTTTTTTGCATTCCCTCTGGGCATATTCATTAAGGGTAAAGCACTTAAACCATTTTTTCTAACCAGTAGCCTTCTATTGCCGTTGTTTAGTCTTTTCCTTCTGTTTTCGATTCAAGGAGGCAATGAGGTCAGAATCACACTGGGCTTCGTACTCTGGGGTCTTTCCTTCATGATTCTTAATGTTTGTGGATTGCCCTTTATCATGAGATCAGCCCCTGAAGAAGTCGTCTCTGAGGCAATTTCATTAAATTTTGCTACCTGGTCCCTGGCCACTATCATTTCTGGCACACTGATCAACATTCTATCCGGGATGAAAGAGCTTGTCATCGGGAGCACGGCGCTGGTCATGGATGAGTTCCATATTATGCTGATTATCATCGGTATCAGTTCTCTGTCCTTTGTTTTTATCCTTTTTATGCAAGAGGCCAAACCAAGGTCAAGCTCCAGCGATTTCTTAAGCAATTTTAAGGCATTACGTTCTGATTATGATTGGAAACTAATTTCAAGGGTGCTGTTCCCCAATATGCTCATTGCAATCGGAGCTGGTCTGACTATTCCCTTTGTAAACCTGTTTTTTAATAGCGTGTTTGAAGTGGATTCAGACCAATTCAGCCTCATCGGCGCAGCAACCGCCGGTATTGTTTTTCTATCAATGCTGGTCATACCAGTCATCCGGCGTCGTTTTGGTTTTAGAGTGGCTATTTTAATTCCCCAATGGCTGGCAATTTTCTTCCTGGTGGTGCTGGCCTTTTCCCAGATTGCCTCTGCTTATAGCTGGGCTTTATACGTCGCTATTGCAGCCTTTATGTTGAGACAACCCCTGATGAATATGGCGGGTCCCATGACCAGTGAATTGGGCATGAAATATGTGGGGAGCAGGAACCAGGAACTCATCTCTGCCATGAGTTCAAGTATCTGGAGTGCTTCCTGGTTTATCAGTGCAAAAATATTTCAGGTTTTACGACAATTGGAATTGGAATATTACCAAATATTTTTTATTACCGCAGCGATGTATGCGATTGGCGTGGGCTTTTATCATTTGCTGATCAACGATTATCTACGACGAAAGCCTGAAACAAACAGCTCTGATGTGCTCCCGGATGTATATGCCTTCGAGGACTAAAAGAGAATTAAGGAGAAACTTTGGAAGCACTTACTTCTAAACAAAAAAAATATTTAAAATCCCAGGCAAATCACCTCAGACCTGTGGTTCAAATCGGAAAAGCAGGTGTGACTGAGCATAGTATCTCCAGCATAGAAGCAGCCTTGAATTCCCATGAATTGATGAAAGTCAAGTTTATCGCTTTCAAGGAAGAAAAGGAGCAATTTTTAGATGCTATCCTGGATGGTGCCAATGCTCAATTTGTAAGTATGATCGGTCACGTGCTAACCCTGTACAAGGAACACGAGGAAAAAGAAAAGCGAAATTTCAAGCTCCCCGGATAAACTCATTCCATGATCCATCTGCACAGTATTACCAAAACCTATCCTGATAAGACCTTATTCAAGGATCTTGACCTGGTTGTTAAACGGGGGTCCAGAGTCGGTCTGGTTGGTGCCAATGGCTCCGGGAAAACCACCCTCCTTCGAATGATTGTGGGAGAGGAAGAGGCGGATCACGGGCAGGTCCAGATAAATAAAAAAATCAGCATTGGTTATCTACCGCAGGAAATTACAACAACCTCCCAGGAAACCATTCTCCACGAAGTGCTGAATGAGACGCCAGAGATCGCTGAACTTGAGATCCAGATCGAAGCCATCTCAGCACAGATTTCAAGTGAGCCTGACAATCATGCTCTTTTAGAAAAATTGGGTCGTGTTCAAGCGGAGTTCGAACGCCTGAACGGGTGGAGCATTGAATCTGAGGCTAAAAAGGTTCTGGGTGGATTAGGATTTACTCCTGAACAGATGAAGACACCCCTGGAGCAATTTAGTGGGGGCTGGCGCATGCGCGTGGCCCTGGCGAAATTACTTTTCAAGCACCCTGATATTCTCCTGCTGGATGAACCCACAAATCACCTGGACCTCGCTTCCCTTATCTGGCTGGAGACGTTTCTAAAAGAATGGTCTGGAGCCCTGGTACTTATCAGCCATGACCGCACCTTTCTGGATAAGACTATTAATCAGATTTTCGAAATAGATCATGCCACTATTCATAGTTACGCCGGCAATTATAGCAAATACATAGCTGAGAAAGCGCTGCGGATTGAGCAGCAACGGGCAGCCTATCGAAATCAGCAGAAGCTGATTGATGAGACAGAACAGTTCATTGAGCGATTTCGTTACAAGGCCAGCAAGGCCACCCAGGTACAAAGTCGTGTAAAAGTACTTGAAAAATTGGAACGGATCGCACCTCCTGAAGGTGAGCAAAGTCGCATCTCAGTCCGAATTCCACAACCAGGAAGATCCACCAGGATTATTGCTGAATTCTCCGGAGTGGCAAAAGCATATGGTACTCTGGAAGTCTTCAGAAATTTGAATCTGTTAATCGAACGCGGCCAGAAAATTGGTCTGGTGGGACCCAATGGAGCAGGGAAATCAACGCTGCTCAAAATGCTCGCCCAGGAGGAGCCGCTGAGTGGTGGCAAACTAAAATGGGGTGAGGGTGTGGTGAGTGGATACTTTGCCCAACATCAATTTGAAGCTCTGCCTCTGGAACAAACTCTTTTCGATCTGATATCTGCTGAAAATCCTAAATGGCTGACAACAGAAGTACGTAACTATCTCGGCAGTTTTTTATTCTCAGGCGACACAGTCGATAAGCAGATCAAGGTCTTGAGTGGGGGGGAGATATCCCGTCTGGCTTTGGCTAAAATGTTGGCCAATCCTTCCCACCTCATTCTATTGGATGAACCAACAAATCACCTTGATATGCGTTCCAGGGATGTTGTCCAGGAAGCCATCAGTGGCTTTTCCGGTAGCATGGTTTGTATTTCTCATGATCGCCATTTCTTGAACGCCGTGACCAATATGATCATTGAAGTAGATCATGGGACGATAAAAATTTATCCTGGAAATTATGAATACTATATCTGGCGAAAATCTCAGCAGAGCTCTGAGACCACACGTTCAGAAACCAGTGTAAAAACAACTCCGGCTGCTAAACAAGCCTCAGGGGAGTATCACGATCGGAAAAAACAGTCAAATCGGATAAAAAAACTGCACAAGCTAATTCAGGATTGTGAAGTCGATATCTCAGAACAAGACAAAATTTTGCAGGATCCTGCCGCGTCCAGCGAGTATGAAAAGATTCAAGCAGCACTGCTCGAAAAAGAAAGCCTGGAAGAGAAGTATCTAGAACTCCTGGAAGAGTTGGAAACCCTCCAAGAATCGTTTAAATAACTATCCTAATCCGACGACTGAGCCTGCCGAAGTGATCTTGACCCATACTACACGTCATCCCCTATCGCAACAGGAGCATCCGTGTCCGAGCTGAATCCGGCGGCTGAGCTCGCCGAAGCCATCTTCTTTGGTAATTATGGACATTTCGTGAGCCTCAATGTCCGGAGTGGGGGGAATTTGATTAAAAAAAAGGGTGAGGAAAACCTCACCCTTTTAAAAATCATACGTAGTCTGGTTAGATAACTTTGTGTACCAGGATTCCGATCATAATGATCATGGCAACAAAAATCATAGCAACTGACCAGTTTCCTTTTTTGATTTCTTCCCATTCTTCAATATCTGATGAGAACCAATCGAAAACCTTTAATGCAATAGCCACACCAACAGAAAAACCGATTGAGGCAACCACGGCCCAGCCCAGACCTTCAGCATAGCGTTCCCAGATCGATATTTCGAAAGGGTTAGCGGCAAATACTGAGGATGCCATCAGCAGGGTTGATCCGATAAATAGCAGTGTTTTTTTGAACATTCTATTCTCCTTTTTCATATTTCATTCAGTTTATTTTGTCTGTTCCATCCAGATACAATCCTCGGTGAAAACATCTGGACTCATTCTATTGTTGTACAACTTTTCACAACAATCACCCACGGCTCGCAAAATCATATCTCCGCGCTGACTAAATTCAATCTCCGCAATCACGACGATTTGATCCATTGGGGAGCGCGCATGTTGTGACACGGCTCCACCTACCAGGAAAGCCTCCAGCAAGTCGCTGGAAAGGGTAGTGTGCCGTGACAGCAATCGGATATAGAAAATCCGTCCCCAGGTTTCATCCACTTCAAGATTCATGGCTGAGCGGGAGATGTTTATCCCTTTTTGCCGAAAGATATCCTGGGCATATGAAACCAGTTCAGATCGCTCGTTGATGGCTGTATTATCAGCAAAAACCAGTCCTGTGAGAAATAGCGCCAGCGTAAAACGCTTCAAGGTGTATCTATACTTGTTTAATGTCTTCACTTAGCTTCAAACAATGTTAAGTCAGAGAGCATTGATAACAATATATTTTTCAAACAAACGGCTGATATGATCAGGTGTCGTATCCAGTTATGTGATCATAGTCAGGACGGGTAAATTCCCTCTCAAAGGCATTGATGGCATCTTTCATGGTAGTGACCAGATCATCCCGAGCACATTTCACTGCCAGTTTAATGGCGTTATCAATGGCCCGCGGCGTTGATCGTCCATGGCACTTCAGGACAAGTTTTTCAAGACCCAGAATTGGTGCGCCACCATATTCCTGGTAATCGCTAACCTTGCGAACTTTACGAATGCCACCGGAAAGCAGAAGCATTCCCAGTTTCCAGATCAATTTTTTCTTTACAGCAAGTTTACCCAGGCCCATGGCCGCTTCAGCCACGCCTTCCATGGTTTTAACAGCAATATTGCCCTTAAAACCCTCGGTGACCACAACATCCACAATACCCTTCATGAGGTCACTACCTTCAATATTGCCATGGAAATTGATCTGTGGAAGAGATTCCAGGATGCGATTCACTTCTACGTACTTGGGTCCACCCTTGGTATTCTCTGACCCCATGTTCAGCAGGCCAACCAAGGGTCTCTCAACCCCGGTTACCTTCTGGGCATACGCATTGCCCATCAGCGCAAAGTGGATCATATGGTCGGCATCTACAGTAATATTTGCACCAACATCCAGGATGAGCGAAAAGATATCTTTACGATTTAGCTGATTGTGAGTGGGGTAGACAGCAGCCAGTCCAGTACGGTGAACACCTTTTATTCTTGGAATTGTCTGAGCACTAGCCAGAATCAGCGCCCCAGTATTACCAGCAGAAATAAGTGCTTCTGCCTGGCCTTTGGCAACGATTTCAGCAGCCTTGATCATTGAGGACTCTGGATACTTCTCAAAAATTTCCTTAGGTTTGGCATCCATAGGAATGGCTTGAGGTGCGTGGATAATTTCTATGTACTGTCTAACCTTGGGAAAACGGGCCAGTTCCGCTTCCAGGATTTCCTGGTCACCGGCGAGCAAAATCTGCAGATCTCCAGCTTCACATGCACGACAGACACCCTCTACAATGGCTCTGGGGGCATTATCTCCACCCATGCCATCAACAGCTAGACGATACGTCCTCATAAAAGTACTACTATTCCCAGCTTCTGATCAGTTCCATAATCAGGCGAACACCTGCACCAGTGGGACCTTCTGGATGATAGGGACGACCCTTTTTCAGCCATCCTGATCCTGCTATATCTACATGACACCAGGGGACGCCTTCAGCCACAAATTCACGCAGGAATGCTCCGGCTGCAATGGTTCCGGCCGTTCGTCCAGCCCCTGTATTCTTGATATCTGCAATCTTGGATTTGATGTCTTCAGCATATTCATCATCAAGAGGCATCTGCCAGACACGATCCTGAGTTTGCTTGCCGATCTCAATTAACTCATCAGCAAAATCCTGATCGTTGGTCATAATACCACTGTAACGATGTCCCAGTGCAACTACCACTGCGCCAGTGAGTGTTGCAAAATCAACCAGACCATCCAGCTCATATTTGTCAGTGATGTATGAAAGCCCATCAGCTAGAATAAGGCGACCCTCGGCATCGGTGTTAAGAATTTCTATAGTTTTACCATTGTAGGCAGTGAGGATGTCACCCGGTTTGTAGGCTTCGCCACCAAGCATATTCTCTGTTGATGGAACCACAGCAATCACATTCAGCTTTGGTTTGACTTCAGCAACTACAGACATGATACCCAGTACGGCTGCACCACCCAGCATATCAAATTTCATCTCATCCATACCGGCAGATGGCTTGATTGAGATACCGCCTGCATCAAAGGTGAGGCCTTTGCCTACCAGACCTAGAGTCTTAGCATCTTTGCCGCCACCCATATATTCAAGAATGATGAATTTTGGTGGGACATCAGAACCCTGGGAAACACCCTGGATACCACCAAAACCTAATTTTTCAAAATCTTCACGGTCATAGATCGTGATATTCATACCACCAGACTTGGCAATAGCTTCGGCTGTATCAGCAAGATAGGTGGGGGTAGCAATATTGGAAGGGTGATTGCCCAAATCCCTGGCTAACACGATCCCTGCAGCTACCTGCATACCATAATTCAAAGCAGCCGAGGTATCAGCATTACTAAGAACTATAACATCTTCAATTCCAGCATATTCGTCATCAGACTTTTTGTAGTTGAGGAATTGATAGCTACCCATGACCAAGCCTTCAGCCAATACCTGGGCATCTTCTGTGGCTAGCAGTTCTTCACCCATGAATTGAATGGCGAAGGATTTTAACTTGAGATCAAGAACCTTTTTTGCAGCTGTAGCCGAAACCTGTCTGAGAAAGTCAGAGGTATACTTGTCTGATTCGCCCAGTCCAACCGCTATGTAGCGTTTTGCTGTATCGCAATTTGCGGTGTAGAGAACCAGGGTCTGATTCAGTTTTGCTTTGAACTCGCCATTTTCCATAGCCAGTGCAATCTGCTGTGACAGATTTGGGTGAGCGGTCTTGAAGTCAGTTGTAACTCCTGTATCAGAAAAAATTCCAAAAATGTAGGCATCCTGGCCTTCAGGTGATTCGCTGTAGCGAGTTGCGCTCAGTTTAAAAAGTTGCATCGATTCGTATTCCTCTTGTTGACTGTTCTTTTCCCAGTGTTCTTTTTTTTGCCTGTTTTATTCAGGCCTACAATCTATAGAATATGCTTGCAGTTCGAAACTGGAAAAGTGAGGTAATACTTGTTATTGACACGGGTTCTAACTTTACTCAATTACCTCCATTTCGGCCTGTTCACGAAGGAAGTCTTCCAGGCCTAAAAATGCTGCCATTGCTAATGCATCCAGACCTTCTTCTGACAATAGAAACATTTCCTCATGGGGGTTGGTCATAAACGCACCTTCAATCAGATACACCAGATATTCCGTTTGACGGGTGAGGTAATAATAATATCGGGATATCTTGCCTGATGTATCGATTCCCATGTTATGGAGATGAGGATAAATGGTATCACTGAGTTTTTTAGCGCTGGGCCAGGTATAGAATGTGGAGGCACCTTTGGCTTCCAGAATATTTGTGCTGCTGCCTGGTGCGTTGTTATGGGCCATGACAAAAATATGAACACTGTCCTCGCGGGCAATCTGTGCACGGTCAGCCAGACTAAGCTGACGATCATCATGACGGGTTAGAAAGACGGTTGCCCCTGCATCCTTAAGTAACTTTTCAAGTTTAAGACTGTATCGCAAATTGGCATCGGCTTCTGCATATCCGGTAATTCCAACTGCGCCACGTTGCCACCCACCATGCCCAGGATCAATTTCAATGGAGACATTGGTAAAAAGCGAATCTGTAGATATTTGTGGTGCATTGCGGATGCCAATAACCAAATAGTCACCTTCGTATCGTCCATACCAACCCCAGAAGTTTTGTATGGGGTAAAAATCCATTTGCCAGACTTTATCTTCCGGTTGTGATCGCTCCAGGAAGGCGATGGCTGAGTCATCCTCTGGGTAGGCAGTCCATTCCCACCCCTGCTTGGCTCCATAAACCTTTAGCTCCAGGCGGGAGGGAACCGCCTTCTCCTTAATTTCAAATGGCAAGCGCCGACCACCGGTGTACATGCGGAATATGGTCCAATCACTGTAATTCTCTGAGCGCATGGACCCCAGGAGTTGTGCCGAATGGAGCTTGCTTTTTGGATCCAGCTCCACATGACTGGCTCGTACCCATCCACTGCGATTTTCAGCCAAGCGGATGCGGTACATTCCATTTCTCAGGCCAATAATCTGTAGGGCTACTGAATCAGCCAGGGGGAAAAATAAATTGTCAGTTCCGGGCGTATCATAAACTCTGGTGTCCTCGTTTTTTGTAATACCACCCAGGGCATCGGTGAGAATACGAAGGGGGGCACTTTTTACTCGCGGCGAAAGGGTACCCATGCGGTAGATGACCTTGGTATTGATTTCCCTATCTATATCAATCAAAGGATAGGAAGCTACATATTTCCCCGGTCTTGTTTCCGTCATGAGGGTCCAACCAGTGACTCCCGGAATTTTATAGTAGACGTGCTCTGCCTGGGGGCCACGGATTCCAAGCTGAAGCTGTTCTCCCTGGAATATCCAGTGCTCTCTATGGGGAAATTTACTATCCGGGTTGAGCTTGGAACCAGGATCCTGAAGTAGGGGGTGGGTCAACGTTATCTGTTCAGATACAGATTCGCCCTGCCAGGTAGCTGTAAAATTAAAGACATTTTCTCCAGGTTGCATTTGGACATACCGGGTAAAAGCACCAGAAGCGTAAACTTCCACAGTATCTCCATTCATTGTCATGGTAGCTTCAGGATGGGTTCGACCTCTGAGACTCACGGCAGATCGACGGAACTTTCCACTCCGGGGATATCCCATATGAATTTCCAGCTTGTCTGGAATATTATTGTTGATAAAGACACTATCGGAAGTCATGTGATCGAGCTGGCGATGAAAGACCCTGATGGTATCCTGGAAAACCAGATTTTCTCTGGTTTCTGTGATGGGGATCAGAACTGTTGAGCTGTCCAAAGATAGCAAATGACGAAATCGACCATCCTCATCCGGTATGACCACCGTTCCAGCAACCATAACCTCAGTTCCAGGCGGGATGTCGCCGGCTACCTCTATCTTATCGACCCAGAATTGCATGTCTTGTTTGGGATGGAGTAGCTTGAGTCTCTGGTCGTCCGTTTGTGAGAAGAGGAAGGAAGCAAGTATGGTGATGATGATAAATGATTTTAGATAGGTTTTCATGGGCGAGTCCTTTGGTTTTTCATTCTCTTGTATCTGTTAAAATAGACTGACTTGCTGCCCACAGACGAATGTTAATGACAATTTACGAATTGGAATGCAAAATACCCATCGTCGCCCTCCTGAAGTCGGGCTATGCTGGGGTAGTCATCGTTTGAATTACATTCAAATAGTGGTTAAAAATGTTTTGTTGAAAACGCACGACCCGAATGAGATTTAAGATAACGTTCAAATTTTAGAGCTTTTTCAAGGGTTTCGAAGGAAACAACCGTTTGGAGTATCCAGGGACGAAGTGCTTGGGTCGACCTGACTTCGCCGCGATTGTGTTTAGCTAAGCGCGCAATAATATCCGTGGTGTATCCTTTGTAAAATTTTGAAGCATCTGATTCACTTCGAATTAG
>JAERTH010000096.1 GCA_016844955.1 Fidelibacterota bacterium
CGTAGAACTCTTCCGGGCTTTTTAGCTCACCGATGAGCTGATCTAGTAGTTCTTTCGGTATGGTCATGTCTTCCTCCTGGGAATATACTCACTAGTATCTCCCGAGTCTGACCATTTACACAGATTTTTTTACACCCTCCATGTCTACAATAACGGGGGAGGTCCATGAAGCTATTTCTTAATTTCGTGTGAATTCGTCATGTTTGTGAAATTCGTGTCTAAAAGTAAAAGAGAGGTAAGCGCAGTCACGTTATGCTCTCCTCGCTACTCCAGCTGTGTCTGTTTATGGAACCCATTCAGTTTAAAAGAGTTATAAAACTCATGCAGCTTGCAATTAATTCCATATTAAATAGGTAGAGGTGATCATCTTGAGCTTAAAAACCGTTTCTGGAAACTCCATATACCGATCTGCCGCAGGTGTTGTCCTGGCTTCCGCTTTCATTTTACTGCTGCCTTTACTGGCGATGCAGTTTACCGATGAGGTGGTCTGGGATCTCACGGATTTTATTGTCGCTGGCGCACTCTTGGTGAGCACTGGTTTTACGTACAAGTTGACTGTAGCGAGGGCTGGCAACACAGCATATCGAATGGCTGTAGGAGTAGCACTTTTCACAGCGCTCCTTATTGTCTGGATAAACCTTGCCGTTGGTATTGTCGGGATAGAGGGCAACCCGGCAAACTTGATGTATTTTGGAGTTGTTGCATTTGGAGTGATTGGTGTTTTTCTGGCACGATTTCAACCGCTTCTAGTGGGATATGCAATGTTCGCAACTGCGCTGGTTCAGGCGGCTGTAGCCGTGATCACGTTGTGGGGCGGCTATGGCTCAATAGGTATTGTCTTGGGTTTGAATATGCTGTTAATCGCGCTCTGGACTCTGGCAGCATGGCTTTTCCGAAAAGGCTCCCAAAGCCGGCCCTTCCTGGTCTAAGACTAACCCTTATACCTCTATACCTACTATTTTGAATATTGAATATCGAATATCGAATATCGAATATCGAATAATGAGTGAAGATTTCAGAGGTGTATAATCACAGGCAAAGGTCATTCTACCTGGACACTAATAGCACGCAGGTTACGAATTTACACGAAGGGATTTTGAAGCTTTGCTTGGTTTCGACATCATTCATTTCTTTCGCTCTGTTCGTTTATTTAGTTGTAAAGAGATGGTTTGTCACGGGCGTTTCGGGAGCCTCAACGACCGGGTGAAACCCTATACCTTTATACCCCCTATACCCTCTTTTTGAATATCCAATGTCGATTAACGAGTGATGATTTCAGAAGTGTTTAATCACAGACAATGATCAGTCTGTATAGACACAAATCGCATGAAGATTACGAATTTACACGAAGGGTGTTTGAAGCTATGTTTTGCATTCGGCATCATTCATTTGCTTCGTTCTCTTCGTCTGTTTCGTTGTAAAGAGATGGTTTGTCATGGGCGTTTCGGGAGCCTCAACGACAGAGTGAAACCCTATACCTTTATACCCCCTATACCCTCTTTTTGAATATCCAATGTCGATTAACGAGTGATGATTTCAGAAGTGTATAATCACAGGCTAAGATCAGTCTGTATAGACACAAATCGCACGAAGATTACGAATTTACACGAAGGGAGTTAGAAACTCTTCTTGCTTTCTATATCCTTCAGTTGCTTCGTTCTGTTTGTTTGTTTCGTTGTAAAAAAATGCTTGAGAATGGACATTTCGGCAGGCTCAATGTCCGGATTCCGGGAAGGGTTAACGCTTGAGGAGTTCCGTGGTGATTTGTCGCAGGGAGAGGACGCCCACCAGGTCAAGGATGGGGAAATAGGCTATGACGAGTAGAATATTTAGCCAGAGGCTTGATATATCCAATAGTATGGGAGCGAAAAACAGAGCAGCCAGGACGGCAAAGTTAATAAGCATTTTTGCAAAATCATAGGGGATGGGGTAAAAGCGTCTGACCGTAAGGTAAATCACAAATCCCTGAATAATGTAGGTCAACACCAGCGCATAGCCAGCGGATAGAAAACCCCAGCCAAAGACGGACAAAAAGACCAGGTTGGCCGAGACATTCACCAGAAAACCAATACCGGTAAACATGGGGATGTACATGGTCTTCTTCTTGATGTAGGCACCCACGATAAAATTTTGGGACAGACCAAACAGCATATTACCCAGAAGGATGAATGGCACCACTTTTAGACCTTCATGATACTCCGGCGCAATGATGTACAAATTTCCCCAGGGCATTTTTAACAGGTCGACCAACACCATGGAGACCCCGAGATAAATGAATCCAGTTACTGCCACAAACAGGGTGAAAATCCGGGCAAAAACGTAAGGGGCATCAGGATCCTCCCCTTTGGAAAGGTAGAAGGGTTGCCAGGCAAAACGAAAGGCCGTGATCAACAGGGCCATGACCACACCAATCTTATAGCCCGAGGCATAGAGACCCACATCATCGGCACCCAGAAAGTGCTTCAACAGAAACCGATCACTCACTGTGATGAGGATCAGGAAAAAGACTGCGGGAACGGTGGGGAGCCCATACTTCAGGATGTCCTTCCAGAGCCCCTTGTCCCATCGAAAGCGGAACTCCTTCCACAGGACGGGTGAGCTGAGTAGAAATTTAGCGCCGGAGCTGATGGCGTTTGACAACAGAATACCTGTGAGCCCCATTTTTTGGTAGGCGACGAAATAGATGTTCAGAGAAAGGTTCACCACCACCTCGACAAAGACGATAGCCACGTAATTCACGGGTTTGTTGACAGCGCGATAGTAAACAATAGGCAAAAAGGCCAGGCCATCAAAAAAGATGATTAGGGTCAAATAGGTCAGAATAACTGAAGTGGACGGTACGGAGAGCATTCCTTCAGAAAAGGTGGGCAAAAGAAAATAGATAGCAGCCGATAGCAGAAAGGTAGAGATGAAAATACTGGTGTAGACCGTGTTTAAGATCTGCTTGCGTTGAACCGGGTTCTTTTCTGGTATAAAAAAGCGCATAAAAGCGGTATCCATGCCATGGATAAAAAAGACATTGGTCAGTGCGATAAAGGAATAAATCAGACTGTAGACACCATATTCTTCAGTGGTGATCAGATTGGTATAGAAAGGTAACAGCAAAAAGGTCATCCCGCGGTTCAGGATATTGCCAATCCCATAAACCAGGGTGTGTTTGGAGAGTTGCTTAATGCTGGAGGCGGTTTTACTCACTCCCGAGGACCCCAGACTTCGAAAACTGGGCGATATTCAAGAAAATCTACTGGATAATAGGTCAACATATTGAGCTTCTTAAGATACAAGGGCTCTGGCTCCGCCTGAAACTCAGCTTTTAGCTCAAGGTCTCGTGCTGTACACAAAGAATCAAAGCGAGCCGACATCTCTCGTGAGTTTTCAAAACGGACACTACTGCCTTCAAACCAGAAGCGGTTCATCACCAGCCAGTCTTCAGTTTCATTGGTCCAGGTTTCAGGAAATTCCAGCGAGCGAATCTTGCGACCGGCATAACGCTTGGAGGCCCAGACATCCCAGCCAGCCCGCAGCCAATCGGCATTTTGTCCTGCATAATAGGCCTGAGTAATAATTTTAGCTTCATTTTGGGGCATGTTTTGTCCGGCCCAACGAAAGGCTTCCTGCATGACAACCTTGTCTTGAAAATGTCCGTGTGAATGGAGTAGAGTCCTAACGAACATTGGTGAAAACAGAATAATAGACATAAAGATGGAAGCCAGGATAGTAACCCGGGCTGAAACCTTGTGCATACTCAGCGATTTTCTCAAGGCATAAAAGGCCCGTACCATCCCTTCCGCACCAATCAGGAACATGGGCGGCATAATAGGCATGAGCAGGCGTGGTTTTACCCCAAAATAGATGACTGAGAGTGAGCCAAGGACCACCCAGGGCATAAATAGCCAGAAAATGTCTCGTCGTTTTTCTTTCCATAAACCCAGAATGGCCAGGACGCCAAACATGGCCAGAAGTGGGGAGAAGAAATCCCAGGTGAACAGCATGCGATATACAATGCGAACCAGGTTTTTAATATAGATAAAGATATCAAACACAAACTGCTCGGAATAGTTGAGCTGGGAATAACCAATTTGAAAGGGGTTGCCCAGGTGGGAAAAGTTGGTTATCAATTGAATCGAGATTCCGGCTGTGAACCCCAGAAACCCCAGAATCCAAAAAGAGGGATACAGATGAAAGGCCCAGATACGACGATCACCTACCAGAAAAACCAGAAATAACGGCAGGAAGAATACGTAGTTCCAGCGAAAAACAAAGGCAATGCCCAACAGGAAAAACGACAAAAACAGATCTCGTGGACTCTGGGTATCTAAAAAGAGCAGCATGAGATAGACCGCACCCAATAACATGGCCAGAGAACCTGGATCAGAAGCAGAGTTGATGCTATGTATAAAGGGGCTTTCAGCAATGGATAGAAAAATGGCACCAATAATACCCGTTGCCGGATTAAAAACCCGTTTTCCCAGGAGATAGGTGAAAGCCACAGCCAGATAAATGAAGAATACACCATGCCAGAAGGCAGCAGATTCTGCGTGACCACCCATCATTTGCGTTACTTTAATAAATGGGATAAGAGTTAAGCTTGTGCCAATGGGCCAGATGGGGATTTTGCCATCGATGAGATATTTGCCTTCATCCAGAATGCTCTCAGCTCCGGAGAAGTAGGCGACGGGATCACCGTTATATAGATAAGGTCCCTGAAATTGTAGCCGTGGAGCAACTGTAATTATCAGCAGGACAAGCAGCACGAGATAGTGCTGTATGCGTGTGAATGGTTTTATAGCCAGCTTGTCCTCCCCTGATTCACTTATAGGTCAAGCTCAAAGGTATCCCGAAAAACGCCACTGGCTCCAAAATTTTCCTTGAAGCGTCCCAGGCCGAAATTGGGCTCCATGTTTACAGTAAAGATACCAAAATCCAGATATCTGTAACTGTTGTTATGGCACCAGGTGATAATTTCATAAAAGAGGAGGTTAACGGCTCTGAGGTTCTGATATTTCTCATTGTGACTGATATAAAACGCCAGAACTACATCCTTATTCACCGAAAAATTCACCACACCAGCCACCAACTTGTCTTCATGGTAAGCACCAAACAGTTTGATCTGTTCTGGATAGAGGTCTCTCAGTATTAATAGTTCATCCAGGGTGTGGGTGGGCTGAACATTATGTCGGATATTGAGATTTTCCTTAAGAATATCGTAAAAATCCGACCAATCCTCAGATTCACGAATAGTGACACCCTGTTTCACCGCCTTGCGGACAGCTGTTCTGTGTGTCGAACGAAAGCGCTGAAGGTTCTTTTCGGGAGACTCCTCAATGGTAAGCATGGAGGAAACATCTCGCTTTTTGTAACTGAAACCGTGTTTGATGAGAGAAAAATCAAGATAGTTACTCACGCGATACTGGTAAATGGCCGGTGGCAGGGTCATCTGGATACGTTGAAAGCCAGCCTTACGCGCATATTCTGTAATAGCTTGCACAAAATCATAGCTATCCTGAAAACTCAAGTCTTCCTGAACCACAATGCCACCATAAGATGAACCCTGGTGGCTGACCAGAGACTTAACACCGTCTGAATTGATTTCCACTGCGGGAAAGATTGCTCGCAGTTTTCCGCCTTTATCAACCAGGAGGGAATGATCATTAAAGCGATCCCCTGGATGATACCCCAGGAATTTACGCTCATGAAAAATGGTTCCGTTATTGGCTGACGCCACAAAGGCTTCCCAGGCAGGGGTATCGGTTTCAGTAAATGTTCGAACCGTGAGGGACATGAGTTCTAGCTGATCTCCCAATCTTTCAGTACATCTTCCGCGTGGGTGGCCACTTTCACCTTATCATAGATTTTATGGATGGTGCCATCTTCGTTGATGAGAAAGGTTTTGCGAAAAGTACCCATATATTTTCGACCATACATGGACTTTTCACCCCAGACTTCATAGGCATTTACCATGGTTTTATCAACGTCGGCCAGCAGGGGAAAGTTCAGGGATTGTTTGGAAATGAAATTCAGGTGAGACTTTTCTGAATCAATACTCACACCCAATACGGCTATGTTGTTCTTTTTATAGACATCGATGTTATCCCGAAAGCTGCAAGCTTCTTTAATGCAGCCTGGTGTCTGGTCTTTGGGGTAAAAATAGACCACCAGTTTCTGTCCATTGAAGTCCGTGTTCTTGACCAGGTTTCCATCTTGATCATTGAGTTCAAAATCAGGGGCTTTATCTCCAGGGTTCAGCATATGGTGTACTCCTTGTGATTTTTAGGTGGAATCAAGACCTTAATGCAGGACCGGAAAGTCGTCGCAAGAGCGCCTTGATCTCGGCATTAAAAATATCGTCCTCTTCCATTTTATTTTTGATGGTTTTACAGGCATGAATAACAGTTGAATGGTCTCTACCGCCAAAAAAGAGGCCAATTGATTTTAATGAGTTATGTGTAAGTTCTTTGGAAAGATACATGGCAACCTGCCGAGCCAGCGCTACCTCCTGTTTGCGACCCTTGCCATAAATGTCGTCTTTTTTGACGCCAAAGGATTCTGAACTCTGGTTAATCACATCTTCCATACTCACAATGGGTTTGGCCATTTTACCCGTAATATCCATGAGGACTTTATGGGCGAGTTGAAGGTTAATATCGCTTTTGGCCAGGGAAGAATAGGCCAACAACCGGATCAGTGCTCCCTGGAGCTCGCGAATGTTGCTTTCAATGTTGGTTGCTAGATATTCGATGACATCATAGGACATTTCAATCCCGCTTTCCTCTGACTTCTGGCGGAGAATAGCGACTCGGGTTTCAAAGTCCGGGGAGGTGATATCAACCATTAGTCCAGCCAGGAAGCGTGACGTCAGTCGTTTCTGTAGACCAATTTCACCTGGAGGACGATCTGTGGATAGAATGATACGCTTGCCATTCATGTGGAGGTCGTTGAAGGTGTGGAAGAATTCTTCCTGGGTACGTTCCTTCTTTTTGAAGAATTGAACATCATCCACAATAAGGAGATCCGTTTTCCTATAACGTTGGCTGAACAAACCGGCTTTATTTTCACGAATGGCACTGATGAAGTCCATGGTGAATTTTTCAGAAGAGATATACAGAATGCGCTTATTGGGGTTGAACTGATGATAGGCATTCCCAATAGCATGAATCAGGTGGGTTTTTCCCAGACCGACACCCCCATACACAACCAGGGGGTTATACATGTTGTTATCGTTGGAGTTAACCACAGCTTCAGCGGCTGCTTTGGCAAATTGATTATTGGGGCCTTCAACAAAGTTGGCAAAGGTGAATTGCTCATTCAGGTTGGTTTCGTAACCTTTTGATCTAACAACGGGTTCTTCGGTCTCGTAAAATGGTTCGGGTTGAGCTGCTTCATCACTGTCGTCAAGCACAATGGAATACTCCACGCGCATGGGCCTGCCGCTCACTTCAGCCAGGGTACTCTGAATGATATCACCATAATGTGATTTCATCCAGTCGTAAAAAAACTGATTGGGAACTTTAAGTGTTAGTACTTCTTGATCTTCCGCCAACTGCGTCATGGGTTGGAACCAGGTTTGAAAGGTTTGGTTCGCTACCCTTGTTTCCAGAACTGTTTTGACGCTCCCCCAAAGTTCCTGACCCAAAGCACACTCCAAGATATATTAACAAGTTATCAACATTTAATGTGTTGCTGTCTCTGTGTAAACTGCTTGCTAAACTAAACGCCGAATTTTCAGTACAAATATGTTTTTGCGTTGGTTTGTAATTATGTGCGGCCTGTTGCCCTTCTCGCTGTCGCCCTATTGACTCTGAATGCTTCTGTCGAAGAAACAAGCCTACTTTTTTCCTGTTACTACCGAAGCTTATCTACAAACCGGGCTGTTTTTCCACAAAATTTGGAGTAGAAAAGAACTTGAGTTAACTATTATGAAAAATTGATTTTACTGGTCTCTTTGTTATATTGGTCGGCTTTTAAAAAACATGTTATTTATTGGAGTAAAGATTTACAATGAAAAGAACTTATCAACCCAGCCGGCGCAAACGTCGTAACAAGCACGGTTTCCGCGCTCGCATGAAAACAAAAAATGGTCGTAAAGTACTGGCCCGCCGCCGCGCAAAGGGAAGAAAACGCCTCTCCGTTTCCGGTTAAACAAATTAGCCGGTCCAGCGTCGCTGACTATTTAAAGCGTGGTCGCCGATATACTATACGGGGAATCACTTTGTACACAAAACCCACAGACATTTTGGAAGTGGGTTTTTTAATTCGTCGCAAAGCGGGGAATGCTGTTGAGAGAAATAAAACCAGGCGCCTATTCAGGGGGATCGTTTTGAACGCCCTGTTATCATTTCCACCAGGGCGTGGGTATTTATTTCTCTTCCATAGATCCAGTCGTTCCGGCGCTGCACTTTTGCATACACTTAACCGACTTTTAGTACCGTCTTCGAATGTGGCTCAATAAACCATTCATCTGGCTGGTCAGACTTTATCAGGTTGCCCTTAGCCCTTTGTTTCCCCAGAGTTGTCGGTTTTACCCTACTTGTTCACATTATACTCTTGAAGCATTCGAAAAATTACCCTTGTGGAAGGCTTTGCCAAAATCCACCTGGAGGATCCTCCGCTGTAACCCCTACAATGCTGGCGGTTTCGATCCTGTCATTAAAGAATAAGGATTCTTAAACGAAATGTCCGAACAAAACAGAACGCTCGTAGCCATTGCCCTCATGGGTCTCATACTCATGGTTTTCTTCTCTGATTGGTATCAGGAACAGGTAGCGCCTGGTAGCACCACTCCACAGAAACCTCACATTGAATCATCTTTTGGTAGTGAGTCGGATTCTTTGATCACAACAGAAGTTGACGACACCCCTATCACTGCTCCCGCTGCAGAGATCGTTGCTCTGGACACCTCAATTGTGGCTCCTGTTAGTGAAACACTGATTGTGGTAACCACGCCCTTGTATGAAATGCATTTCTCAAATAGAGGCGGTGGTACACTGGAACAGGCTTTTTTAAACGACTACCTCACAAAAGACAGTTCAAGGGTTCAGTTAATCTCCGGTCCGGCAGAAGGTGTACTTGCTAACCAGTTTATTGGTTATGATGTTGAAGATTTTAATACAAAAGACATGTTGGCGGTTAGCTCTCTGGGTGAATACTCTAGCTACGAATTCCCTGTAACAAATCGCTCAGCATCTTTTTCCTTTGAGCTCTCACTGGGATCAGGTGCCAAACTTATCCGCACCTTTACCTTTTATCCAGACAGCTTCCATTTTGACCTGAACCAGGAGTTGATCAATTTTGACCAAGTCAATGCTGGTCGTTACTTTGCCACCAGTTGGGCAGGCGGTGTGGCACCTACGGAACAAAACCGCAAGGATGATCTCTACTATTCAGAGATGTATGCCCTGCTAGGTGATGACAATAGCCCTTCTGATTATTCAGCTGATGAAGATCGTGAGTCTGAGGTTCAAACGGCCCTCACAACCTGGGTTGGTTCTCGCTCCAAATATTTCACTTCCATTCTTATTCCAGAAGCTCCCGTTTCAGAATTCAAGATGCTGCGCTACCAGACTCCTGGTGGAGATGACAACTCACTCAAGATATTTGATTATGATGTGCGTGATTCTTTTGATCGCCGCAACCCTGTGAGCCTGTCGAACTACCGTGTTTATGTTGGTCCGCTTGATTATGATATCTTAAAGGGCTACAATTTATACTTCGAAGAGATGATGAATTGGGGCTGGTTTGGTATGATTGGCAAGGGCGCCCTGTGGGTATTCAAATCGCTTTATAGTGTAATACCTAACTATGGTATTGTGCTTATCATATTCTCAATATTGGTCAAATTGCTCTTAGCGCCGCTTACTAAAAAACAGTTCTCATCAACACAGAGTATGCAACAGGCTCAACCCCAAATAACTGCGTTAAAGGATAAATATAAAGATGATCCTAAACGTTTGAATGAAGAGACCATGAAGCTCTATAAGGAACTGGGGGTTAATCCCCTGGGTGGTTGTCTACCCCTGTTGATTCAAATGCCAATTCTGATTGCCATGTTCAATCTATTCAGGACAACCATTGAGCTGAGAGGCGCAGCCTTCAAAGGGCTTGAGTTTTGGATTTCAGATTTATCCTTGCCTGACACGGTTGGAACTATCGGTGGAATTGATATCAACTTGTTGCCCATCATTATGTCCGCAACCATGATGCTGCAGCAAAAGCTGATGTCCCCATCAACCAATGCTAATCCACAGATGAAGAACATGCCATATATTATGACAGCAGTATTCTTCTTTATGTTCTATACATTCCCATCAGGATTGAACCTATACTACACATTGTTTAATGTGATGTCAATTATCCAGCAGAAACTTACACCACAGCAACCACTTCCTGCAGCGGTAACCACTCCTGCTCCAGCGGTTCGCCCTAAAAAGAAACGCAAGAAATAAGGCGAAGGACCCTTTGTGCTGCCTCTTGATCAGGAAACCATTGTCGCAATATCCACGCCACCGGGTATCGGTGGCCTGGCTGTTGTGAGGCTTTCAGGTCCCCACGCACTAGAAACCATCACCCCCCTGTTCTCGTCATCCGAGAAGCTTAAGCCCCGCTACGCAGCTTTTGGTAAACTGGTCCACCCCAGCCTCAGCGAGGATGATTTTGACGATTGTATCGTCACTTTTTTTAAAGGACCACACTCTGTCACCGGTGAAGACCTGGTTGAGATCTCCATCCACGGAGGTGCATATTTACAACATAAACTGCTGGAAGTGCTTTTACGTGCACCCCACGTCAGAGCTGCTGGTGCAGGAGAGTTCACCTTTCGTTCCTTTTTAAGCGGTCGGATTGATCTTTCACGGGCAGAAGCAGTGGCTGATCTGATTCATGCAAAAGATGCAGCGGCTCACAAAAACGCCAGGCATCAGATACGTGGAAATCTTAGACTGCTGGTTGAGTCAATGTCTGATAAACTGGTACAGAGCCTTACTATTTTGGAGGCAGAGCTTGATTTCTCAGACCAGGAAATTGATTTTTCCCCACCTGAAGCCTTGCTGGCGCCCCTTCTTGAGATATCCGACACCACAGAAAAACTATTAGAGACCTATTTTTACGGTCGCAGGCTTGAAGAGGGATTCAGGGTGCCCTTGATTGGAGCTCCCAATAGTGGCAAGTCTTCTCTGTTCAATTTGCTTCTGGGACAAGATCGAGCCATTGTCACTTCCCAAGCTGGCACCACGCGAGACACAATTGAGAAAACCATGGTTGTTGCAGGCCATTCTGTGGTCCTGGTGGACACCGCTGGCCTGCGTGAGGCCGAGGATGAAGCAGAACTGTCAGGAGTTGACCGCAGTAAAGAGGAAATTGAGCGTGCCGACCTTACCATTATAGTCCACGCCCCAGACACAATTGACCTGAATATAGACGAACTTATCAACACACCCCAAATTACTGTTTATAATAAAGTTGATCTAGCAAAAACACTTCCCGACAACAAAGATGTGTATCTATCGTGTACCACAGGCGAAGGACTGGACGCCTTGAAAAAACAACTTTATACACACGTTATCAACATGACTAACGAGGGTGTGGGTGGTGTTGTCCTTAATAGTGAACGCCATCGCGATGTTTTTCTGAGGCTTAAGGAACAGCTCTCTGTCTGTGTGTCTGCGGTTAATGATGACCTGGGTCCAGAGTATATCGCGTCCGATATCAGGCTGGCTCTGGACATCCTGGGTGAGATTACTGGCAAAACCACACCTGATGACATCCTCAATCAGATATTCAGTGGTTTCTGCGTAGGAAAGTAAGATCATTATTGTGACTGTTTCACGTGAATCCTTTGTGTTGTTGCACCCTGTTTTCTCGCGGAGTGCGCTTTGGGTAACGATATGACATACAGCCAAACCCAGAAGACACAATATGACGTAATAGTTGTTGGCGGGGGTCACGCTGGTATAGAAGCGGCCCTGGCTGCCAGTCGTCTCGGCAAAAACACACTCTTAATTAGCATGCAGCTAAAGGCCCTGGCTCGCGCCTCCTGTAATCCCGCCATTGGCGGCCTGGCAAAAGGTCACCTTGTGCGCGAGATTGATGCCCTGGGTGGTGAAATGGCCAAAGCCACTGACGCCACAGGCATTCAATTCAAAATGCTCAATCGCTCAAAGGGTCGAGCAGTGTGGTCACCCCGGGCGCAGATTGACAAAAGAGCCTACAGCGCGTATATGGTTGAGGTTTGTAACAACCAACCTGGGTTAAGTCTTTTCGAAGATGAGGCGGTGAGTGTGGTTGCCAGTAGCGACAAGAGCACAATTACTGGTGTGATTACTCGAGATGGGTCCAAATTTGACTGTAAAGTGCTCATCCTGACCAACGGTACATTTCTAAATGGTCTCATTCATATAGGCGACAAGCAGTTTTCGGCCGGCCGGATCAATGAGTCTGCCAGTGTGGGTATAACAGAATCTCTTGTAGGGCTTGGCTTTGAAACCGGTCGCCTCAAAACAGGCACCCCGCCCCGGATAAAACGCGAGAGTGTTGACTTTTCCCAGACCACCATCCAGTCTGGCGATATCAACCCGGAACCCTTTTCTTTTACTACAATAGACTTTAATCCGCCCAATGAAGCCTGTTATATCACCAAGACCAACCCTGAAACCCATAGCATCATTAACGGATCAATTCAGTTTTCACCTCTCTTCTCTGGGGTTATCCAAGGTGTGGGGCCACGTTATTGCCCCTCAATTGAAGACAAGGTCGTGCGTTTTGCTGAAAAATCATCCCACCAGCTATTTCTGGAACCCGAGTGGTCTGATGCCAACCAACTCTATGTGAATGGTTTTTCGTCATCCTTGCCTGAAGAGGTTCAACTAAACAGCCTGCGAACCGTCCCCGGCCTGGAGAAGGTTGAATTTATTCGGCCAGGATATGCCATTGAGTATGACTATTTCCCGCCCTCGCAACTCAAAGCTACCATGGAGACCAAGCGTGTGAGCGGGTTGTTTTTTGCCGGACAAATCAACGGGACCTCGGGCTACGAAGAGGCCGCAGCCCAGGGGTTGATGGCGGGCATTAACGCCTGTCGTGGTATTGATGGGCTAGAGCCTTTTGTTCTGCAGAGAGATGAAGCCTATATCGGAGTCCTCATCGATGACCTCATCACCAAAGATACTGATGAGCCCTATCGTATGTTCACATCCAGGGCTGAACACCGCCTGCTCTTACGCTATGACAATGCACATTTCAGGCTGACCAGGAAAGGTTTTGAATTGGGACTGCAAAGCCAGGTTTTTGTTGAATCGGTTGAGTTGGAGATGGATCTGGCCAAAAAAACAGAAGCATACTTTAACTCAACCTACATCAAACCAGAGAAGCTTGAAGGCCTCATTGAGCCGCAAACAAAAATCAAGGAAAGCCAGGCCATTTCAAACCTGTTACGCAGACCCGGTGTCACTATTGACCAGATCAAACCGCTCCTACCGGACTGGATAAACCAACTCTCCCCCACACTCCTGGTGTTAATTGCCACCAACACCAAGTATCGTGGTTATATAGAACGCGAAAGAGAACAGGTATCCCGATTATCTAAACACCAGGGTATGCGCATTCCTGCCAATATTGATTATATGCCAATGGCTGCTATTTCTTTTGAGGCCAGACAAAAGCTGCAAAAGATCCAACCTGAGACCATTGGCCAAGCATCACGTATAAGCGGTGTATCCCCTGCAGATGTTTCACTTCTGATTATCCTTATCAAAAAACTTGTTTCACGTGAAACAGTCTGATCTCCAAATATTTCTGGGTGAACGCTATCGTTTATCCGGTACCACACTCTCTGGGGTTGAACCACCCCTGCTTGCCTTCATTGTACAGGCCAACCAAACCAGAAAACCCATGGTTCTTGTTCTGTCAGATAAGCCAACAGCCGAAAGAGCCCTGAATGATATTGTAGCGCTCAAACTCGAGAAGGATATTCATTTTGTTGGTAGTGATCGTGTAGATGGTATCGATACTGGCCAGTCCGGACGTGCTTTGCGTGCCTTGTTGGGTGGAGACCCGGCAATTTATATAGCAACCGCAACGGAGCTACTCGGTGGCGTGTCAGAAGATGCCCTGAAACACGCTGTCCTAAATCAGGGTGAAGATTATTCCCTGGCAGACCTTGAAAAAAATCTTGTTGAATATGGTTTTGAACGAGAGTCTTTTGTGGTTGAGCCGGGTTGTTTTGCTGTGCGTGGCGGTGTGTTGGATGTCTTTCCAGGTGATCGTGACAAACCCCTGCGTTTGGATTTTTTTGGCAACAAACTGGAGTCAATCAAAGAGTTTGATCCTGCCTCCCAGCGTTCTGACAATGAATTATCCGATGTAAGTATATATCCAGAAAATCCATTCCTTGATACTGCTGTAGACCCCCTCCTGAATTCATTGCCTCGTGGGATTGCCTTTATTCAATATCGTCCACTTGTGGAGACAACTGATTCGTCTACCGTGGCAGAGCTATTATTAGAAACCAGAAAAAAGCATAGCTCCTTTCTTTTTCAATCAAAGGAACAGTCTAAATCTGTTTTAGATATTGAGGTACAGCCGGATTTCCAAAGGAATCTTGACGCGTTTCGGGCGCGATTGAGCCACTTTAATGAGTCTGTTTATAAGGTTTTTATCTGTGCCGACACCAGTATTCAACTGGATCGTCTACAGGTGTTGTTTGAAAATTTCCGCTTTGAGAGTGTTCGCCTTTCCCTCTCCTCTGGATTTATAGACCACAAGAACAAGCTGGCTATTCTGACAGATCATCAAATTTTCGGTCGGACTCGCAAACGCAGTGTCATCCCTCGTGTTTTTCCAGTAAAACCAGCTACACGCATTGAGGCCTTTGAAGAAGGTGATGTGGTTGTCCATCTTGATTATGGTATCGGGAAGTATCTTGGTATTGAGCTTATTCCAGTTAACAAGGCCATTCAAGAAGTCCTGGCTCTGGAATATGAAGCCGGTGATCGGATTTATGTGCCGGTTGAAAAAATGCATCGTGTGCATCGATATGAGTCACAGCTGGATACACCACCAAAGCTAACACGATTGAGAACAACAGAGTGGGATCAAGTCAAGATCAAAACCCGCAAAGCTGTTGATAATTATGCCAAGGAATTGATTGAGCTTTACGCCAATCGCTTTGTGGTTGAGGGTTTCCGCTATAGTCCAGACAACGATTTCCAAAAACGCATGGAGGCTTCCTTCATGTATGATGAGACCAGTGACCAGCTACAGGCAGTGGAGGATATCAAGAAAGATATGGAAGCTGCTTTCCCCATGGATCGCCTCCTTTGTGGAGATGTGGGTTTTGGCAAAACTGAAGTTGCCATGCGGGCTGTATTTAAAGCGGTTAATGATTCCAAACAAGTGGGTATTCTGGTGCCCACAACCATTTTGGCCCAACAACACTATGAGACATTTCTAGAGCGCTTTGCAGATTATCCAGTAAGCATTGGGGTTTTATCCAGATTCAGGACACCTAAGCAAACCAAGCAAACGCTGGATGATTTGAAAAAAGGTGTACTTGATGTGGTAATAGGTACGCATAGATTGCTCTCCAAGGATATTGTTTTTAAACGCCTTGGATTGCTAATTGTAGATGAGGAACACCGCTTCGGTGTCAAACACAAAGAACGGGTTAAGGAAATAAAAACCTCCGTTGATTCCCTTGCAATGACAGCCACCCCTATCCCACGAACCCTGCAGATGTCATTGATGGGTGCTCGGGACCTGTCCATGTTAAAAACACCACCGAAAGAACGGCAACCCATTGAAACGGTGGTCATGGATTTTGACGAAAAACGCATACGAGAGGCCATTCTAAGAGAAGTTGACCGCGGAGGTCAGGTATTCTTTGTCCATAATCGGGTAGAATCTATTGGGATTATGTTGAGCAGACTACAAAGGTTGCTACCTGAGGTGAAGTTTGGACTGGGTCACGGACAGATGAATCCCCGCGAACTTGAGCGCATCATGTTAGGCTTTTTTCACCGTGAGTTTGATGTCCTGTTGTCCACAACTATTGTAGAGTCAGGTTTGGATATCCCCAACGCCAACACAATTATTGTGAACAGGGCAGATGCAATGGGGTTATCACAGCTCTATCAATTGCGTGGACGTGTTGGTCGATCTCACCGAAAAGCCTGGGCTTTCTTTCTAGCTCCTGGTTTCCGGAAACTCAGCATCAACGCCATTAGGCGCCTGAATGCCCTGGAGCGTCATGCACACTATGGCGGTGGCTATGAGATTGCCATGCGCGATCTT
The DNA here is from genome assembly GCA_016844955.1 of Fidelibacterota bacterium. Classification (GTDB taxonomy): domain Bacteria; phylum Fidelibacterota; class UBA8477; order UBA8477; family JABMPR01; genus JABMPR01. The sequence goes on from JAERTH010000096.1 coordinate 16,282, forward strand.
GAAATTCGTGGTTCTGGCAATGTCTTTGGTACCGAACAAAGCGGCCATATAGCAAATATTGGTTATCACCTCTACACAAAAATTTTAAAGGATACTCTTGAAACCCTGAAAGAAATTCAAGGTGATCAAGTTGTCCTGTTTCCTCCTCCAGATGTATCAATTGATATTGAGATGCAGATTCCATCCAGCTTTATAGAAAGTACGGCTGAGCGAATTGCCAGCTACCGGCGTGTCGCTGAAGCAGAAACCGTTAAAAACCTGTATGATATTCGTGGAGAGTTAAGGGAACGTTTTGGTAGGCTTCCACTCTCAACCCTGAGTTTGATCGATGGTGCTTTGATAAAGCTGCTGGGACAATCGTTAGGACTGCGAACCATTGTGGTAAAGGGTGGAAAAGTCCAATGTGATTTTTTACCAGAGCATGTGGAACAAGCAGGTGCCGAGATCATTAAAGGTCTGTCGCAAGCATTGGGAGAAACGGGTAAAAAAGTAGAAATAATGAACAATAAATCACTCACCTTCATCATGTCGGATCAGGGTGGCGACTCCCTGCTGGCTTCCCTTAGAATATTCTTGGAAAGCCTTGCGCACTCGTCTAACTTTTCCGACCGTAATGATAAATGATAAGTCTAATATAATTAAAAGGTTAATGAAATGAAAGCTCGCTTTACCACGACCATGTTTGCTTTGGGTCTTCTCGTCGTCCTGTTTGCCTGTTCTACCATGGACAGCGATACGTTGGCAGTCATTGATGGCAAATCAATTTCAATAGAAGAGTTTAGTGCTCAAAATCCCGCATCACGTTTTGCCGGCAAAGATAATGATTACATTGATGGCAAAGTTGATGAGTATGTAAGAAAAGCCCTGTTTACACAGGTTTCATTAGAACGTGGGGCTGGAGATGATCCAGAACTTCAGGACAAAAAGATGAAAGCTGAAAAACGTCAGATGCTTCAATATGTTTACGACCGTGCCATTGTGGATGAGGTCATGACCGAAGCATATCTGAAAGAGATGTATGATCATACGGGAACCGAGCTGAACGCCAGACATATTTTATTGCAGTTTTCCGGCACTTCTCGATCCGCTTCAGAGCGCACCAAAGAAGAGGCTTTGGCATTGATGGGACAGATTAACCAACGCCTATCAAAAGGTGAGGCTTTCGAAGACCTGGCCAAGGAGTTTACTGATGACCCTTCTGGCAAAGACAATGGTGGTGACCTGGGTTGGTTTGGTTGGGGAAAAATGGTTGGTCCTTTCCAGGATGCAGCTTTCGCACTTATGCCTGGTGATATATCTGGAGTCGTAGAAACACCCTTCGGCTACCACATCATTAAACTGGAAGCCAAGAGAGAAGTTAAGCGTGGTACTTTTGAGGAAGAAAAAATGTCACTCAAGCAACAGGCCCGCAAGGAAAAGGGACAGGAATTAAGTGCTCGCGCAAACAAATTTCTGGAAGATCAGAAAAAAGCTGCTGGCTTTGATATCAATAGCGAAAACGTCCACGCCTTCTACGAAGCATCCAAAAAAGCTACCAACAAACAAGCTCCCATGGATGAAATTTTCAAGGCTGTGAATTTTGAATTATCCTTGTTCACACTTAATGGTGAAGATCTGGGTAGCGAGTGGATTATCAAAGAGCTCTCCACAATCGATGATGGTCAAAAACCTCGCTTCAACTCAGAGAATCAACTGGTTACCATTCTGGACCAACTGGTTACTCAGGTTCTGATTGTGAAGCACGGCTACGATCAAGGATATGACAAAGAAGAAGTTTTTGCTGATAAGATCAACGCTGTTGTAAAACGACATGCATATGAGTCATTCATGGCTGAGGAAATCAATAAAAAGATGACCCCAACAGATGAAGAAATGATGGCCTTTTATGAAACCAATAAAGCTGAAAAGTATATGGATAAAAAGAAGGTCAAGGTCAGTGAAATTTTTGTGAAGGATAGCCTCCTGGCAGTTGACCTGAAAAAACGAGTGGATGCTGGTGAGACCATTAAAGCATTGTCCGCTCGTTATTCAGAACGCAAAGCAACCAAAGACTCTGAGGGAGTGTTACCTCCTTTTCAGGAAGGTCGCTATGGTTTAATGGGTAAAGAGGCTTTTTCCATGGAAATTGGAGATATTGCAGGTCCTGTAAAACTTGGCAATGGCTATTCAATTATCGAACTGATTGAAGTTATTCCTGCCGGTCCAAAACCTTTTGATAAGGTCAAAGGTCGCGTCCGGACTGAGATCGCTGGTGAATTACGTAAATCCAGAACAGCAACCGTTTTTAACGATCTTAAAAAAGATTACAGCGTAAAAATTAATTATGCCGCAGCCCATGATTTTTATGCCGCAGCAGAGAGCAATTAATTGCTCTTTTATCGATGAATAAATCGCTATTTATAATAATAGTAATCTTGTCTTTCGGCCTTCTTGCTTGTTCTGAAGGCCGAGACGACAGCCTTATTGCCGAGGTAAATCACCAACGTCTTTCCATGGATGAATTGGTCTTGATGTTCCCTGGTTTCAAGTCCCTTGACAGCCTGCAAAAATCATTACTGGTTGAGAATTGGATTCGGGAAACCCTGCTAGCACAGGAGGCCGAAAAAAACCTGATTCATCGCGACCCCATGTTCAATTATCGCGTAGAAACTTACCGCCGCCGTCTGCTGGCAGACAAACAGATGGATGTGGTTTTAAAGGATGAAGGTAGTGTTGGTCGTGACGAAATCGAAGCATACTACCAGGCCAACCTGGCATCCTTTAAAAGACAGAGCAATGAATTCTTTGGATTTCATGTTTTATTGCCGACAAGAGATGAGGCCCGTGAACTCGAGCGCGCTATTGAAAATGGAGATCTGGAAAAAAAACAGTCTCTGGTCGCGCTTCATCCAAAAGAAACGGGGTTGTTTAAAGTCGAAAACCTCTTGCCCGAAGTCAAAGAATATCTCCTTAAAAAGAAACGCGAAGGCATTTTTGGTCCCATCAGTTCCGACCTTGGCTATCACCTGGTTGAGGTGAAAACATGGTATGACCGGGGGTCCCTGAAAAGTCTGGATGAGGTATGGGAAGAAATTGCGGCTCGTTTATCCATTAACCGACAGCGTCACATAGAAGCTCAACTTGTAGATAGTCTCAGAAAATCAGGGAGTATCCTGTTTAATAGAGATGCCCTTTATCATAGTTCTGCAGAATAGGTAAAATTTATAATGCGTATTGTTGTTGTATTGTTATCAGTCTTACTCACCCTTAACGCCAGCGCACAACAACTGGTTGATGGCGTTGCTGCTATTGTGGGCGAAAAGGCTATTTTATATTCAGAAGTCGACCAGGTAACCCAGTTGTTTGCTGTGCAGGCTAAAATTCCTTCTTATGCCTCTCAGGACGTTATACAGCAATTGAGAACGAGAGCACTGGAAGAACTTCTGAACCAACAGGTTCTCCTTGAATATGCACGTCAGGAAACCATTATGGTTGAAGATCGTAATGTAGAAATGCAGTTGGAACAGTCCTTGACCAATATTGAAATGCAATACGGTAGTCTCAAGGCCGCCGCAGAGGCTTTTGGTGTTGACCGTCATAAAATCAAGGCATATTACGAGGATCAAATACGTAACAACCTTTTGGTTGAACAGGTCAAAATGGAACTGTTTAGCAATATCAAGGTGAGTCGGCGGGAGGTAGAGAATTTCTATTCCACCTGGAAAGACAGCTTCCCTGATAAAAATCCCCAGGTTGATTTTTCCATTCTCTCTATGTCAATTGAGTTGGGAGCAGGAAAGATGGAGCAGCTCTCAAATCAGTTATTAGGCGTTAAGGATGATATTCTCACAGGAAAAATTTCTTTTGAAGATGCTGCCAAACAGTATTCAAAGGATCCTGGTTCTGCCGTCAATGGTGGAGATCTTGGTTTTGCCGGTCGTGGTGCCTTTGTCAAACCGTTTGAAGCGGCTGCTTTTGCTCTAAATGTTGGTGAGATGAGTGGCGTTGTGGAGACTCAATTCGGTTTACACCTGCTCAAGTTGAATGACCGAAACGGCGATCAACTAAATATTTCTCACATTTTATTGATGCCAGAGGCTGATGCAAATGATAGAGAACGTACCTCAGAGAAACTAATGGTCATTAGGGACTCAATATTAACAGAGGCTACGACAATAGGTGATCAGGTTGAAATGTTGGCCACAGATGATTACATACGTCAACGCAAGGGGCGCATGGGTCTAACTGACATCTCCTTACTCCCTGAAGATATACACGATTTACTGCTAAACATTCCTGAGGACAATCTCTCCATGCCGGTCTTTAGTGGGGATCAGTATCATCTTATTATTGTTCACAACCGGGTTCCAGGTGGGCAGGTTAACCTTAACGATCACTGGGCTGAGGTTGAGAATATGTCTCTCGAATTTAAAAAGCGAGATAGATATGATAGCTGGATCAAAGATCAAAGAGATCGTATGTATATACAAATCAAATAGTTACATAATTATACAATATTCATAAGGGGTGGTCATCGCCCCTTTTTTTATTCAATCTAATCCTAATATTGATTCACTTTTTTGGGATGTGAGGATGGGATTTCAATTTAGGCACGCTGGAGAGAACGATCACATCCATGCTATTTGTACATGATCATCATGCCGGAAGAATTAGATGGGTTATTCACACTCTTTTTTTTAGACCAGGAATATATCCATATTGGTTTTATTCGCTTTAGCCTGTTTCAAATAAGTTATCACAACTGTCCACAAAAGAGTTATCAACATAGAGGTGAAACTACAAGCCACAAATTTTCTGTTAATAAGGAGCGTGTGGGTGTCGTTGAACAAACACTAGTTAACAGTTCATAATAAGATATCAACATAGATTTTCACGGTATAATTGAGAGATACACGTTGAATTTATTGGTGTTATAGTATTCAGTATATTACTTATCAACATATTTTATTGTACTAACTACCACTACTTTATTATTAAAATAAATATTCTATTAGTATTATACCGACTCAAAATTCATAGATATGAAACAGAAAACAGGTCTTTTGGTGCATGAATGTGCTTCCTTACGTCGCTTAGAAGACTTTTTATTCTTCAGAAGTCTTCAATAATGGTAAAGTTGGCTCCATATGAGAAACACAAGGGCAAATTGTATCAAATAATACTGTTAATTGGATTTATTGCTTAAGAATCCTCAATTATATGCGATATTAGGCATAACATTTGTATTTATTGCAAATGATTTATGCAAATGACATAATGATTTGAATGAGAAGGGTCGGAGAAGTAGAAGTGTTACAGTCATTTATTGGAAGAGAACCTGTTCTTGACGAACAAACATCCACTTTTGGCTATGCGCTATTAATCCACGGTGGCACAGAAACATTATTATCCCAAACCAGTAGTGATGAACCAACTTCTGTCTCTATTGACGATATATCTCTCTCTAAAGGTGTAAAACTTTTTTCAAATAAAAAAAGAGTGTTTATTAAATTCACAGAAAAATTACTGCTTGAAGGATATTGGTCAGCTTTACCTGTTACAAATGTAGTTATTGAATTGATCCATACCATAGCTCCAACATCAGAAGTTGTTGATGCTTGTAAAATATTAAAAACAAATGGTTATATGTTGGCTCTCGATGAGTTTCACTATAGTAAAACATTGGAACCTATCATTGAAATAGCAGATATTCTGAAAATAAATATAAAGTCTTCATCTGAAAAAGAAGTAGAAGCCTACGCCCTTAAATATAGAAACGAGAATATAAAACTATTGGCCACCCATGTTGATTCGCTACAGGAATACTACTCCCTGAGAAAACTTGGGTACGACTATTTTCAGGGGCACTACTTTTGTAAGCCAGAAGTTATTCGGTCAGAACAAATGCCAACTTCCAGAATTACAAAACTGAGATTAATTCATGAAGTGAATAAAACAGATTTTGACTTTAGTGAAGCCGAGGAAATTCTAAAACATGATCCGGGCTTGACTGTTAAGTTGCTAAAATACGTCAATTCAGCTGCACTTGGCCTCAGGACAGAGGTTCATGGTATCCGTCAGGCCTTGACCATGATCGGTCAACGCAACCTCAGAAAATGGATTTCTATACTTGCAGTTTCAACATTTACTGAAAAAAAGCCCAATGAGCTGATGAGTACCGTCGTGCGAAGAGGACAGTTCTGTGAATTACTGGCACCACATTTTGGTTTCCAGGGAAACGAGGCGCAGTCACTTTTTCTAATTGGTATGTTCTCCCTGCTTGATGCTGTGATCGATTTGCCTATCGAGAAAGTCTTTGACGCTGTTCCGTTGAGTGATGATATCCGAGAAACGGTGTTGGGCATGGATACACCATTCAAGGAAATATTGGATTTGGCTATCACGTTTGAGAATGGTGATTGGTCCCAGATGACACGAATTATCAATAAAAACAAATTGCAGAAACAAACTGTGATTGATTGCCATATGCAGTCAATCGAATGGGCAAAAAGTTTCGTAGACGAATAAGTAATTCACTTTATTTAATCAATCCGTAAAACCCAAAGAATTATACCCTCGTGACGAGAATGCCTACTCGACTATGAGTTAGACAATAATTTAAATAAAAAACAGATTGCTTGACCTAAACAGCAGATTACCTTGATCATCATTGAGCGATAGCTTTAAGCGCTTACAGGTTTGACTAGATCCAAATTATATTCATACTCATAGAGAGGATATTTTGAATCCAGAGACTCGCGAAAAGATAATTAAAGTTTTAACTGTTGTTATATCTATATATCTCTTCCTTTTAACTATAAAACTTTTAGGACATAGTTTTAAGCTATTTGGTAAAGAGTTTGCTGAAGCAATGCTCCAAACTACTTCGAATCCATTCACGGGTTTAATAATTGGAATCGTAGCTACCTCCCTAATTCAGAGTTCGTCAACAACCACATCAATTGTTGTGGGGCTGGTTGCAGGTGGCGTCGTCAACCTTGAAAATGCTATTCCAATCATTATGGGAGCCAATATTGGTACGACAGTGACCAATACACTGGTCTCTTTAGGTCATATAGGTCACAAAGTTGAATTTAAGAGGGCCTTCGCCGCCGGGGTGGTCCATGACTTCTTTAATATCTGTTCCGTAGTTGTCCTGTTTCCACTGGAAATGAAATTTCATTTCATACAAAAAGTTGCACTATTTCTGGATGAACGTTTTCAGGGAGTTGGTGGAATGAAAATGTTCAATCCATTAAAAGCCATCCTCAATCCGGTCATTAATGGAATTGATGATTTGGTGATGAATCTTCCGTATAAAGAAATCGTATTAATGATAGTTTCAATAATCGGAATGTTTGCTGCTCTGGGTTTATTAATTAAAACTATCAGGTCCCTGGTGATAGATAAAATAGAGATTATAATTAACAAATATCTTTTTAAAAATGATGTTATGGGAATGACCTGGGGAATGGCGATGACATTCATTGTCCAGAGTAGTTCAGTTACTACCTCCCTTATCGTCCCTCTTGCAGGTGCTGGAGTTGTATCCTTAAGAAAGATTTTTCCATATACAATGGGAGCTAATATTGGAACGACTGGTACATCCTTACTGGCAGCACTGGCTACAGCAAATCCTGTTGCTGTCACAGCCTCATTTGCGCATCTTGTTTTTAATGTTTTTGGTATTTTGATATTTTACCCACTAAAGTTTTTACCTATCAATATGGCTGAAAAAGCCAGTGCTTATGCAGCACAATCAAAAAAGAATCTACTCATTTTTTAACGTTGTATTCAATGATTTATTTTATTCCAATACTTTTTATAATTTTAAGTTAGTTAAAACTAAAGGTGTTTTATGTGGCAAGAAATCAAAAAACTATGGACAAGTGATAATCTACTTAATGAGGCCTGGTCCTTAACCTATGAAGCAATCAGTATAGATTCTGAAATGTTTAATGACGCTGTAGGAGCATTGTGGGGAGAAAGCAAAAAGAATACACAAAAAATTATTTTTAAAAAAGACAAACTAATCAATAAATATGAACGAGATATCCGTAGGAAAGTTATTACACATTTAACAGTGCAGGGTAATGAAAGTTTAGCTGCAGGTCTGGTTTTATCAACCATTATTGTGGACGTTGAACGTATTGGAGATTATATAAAAAATATTGTTGATCTCATAGAAATGCATCCCAAAAAATTGAAGGCAGATCAATATGTGGAAATTCTGCATGACATGGAGCAATCAATTAAAAAGATGTTCATTACTGCACCAGAGTGTATGGAAAATGGTGATGAGGATATAGCTCTTGATATTTATTCGGAAACCAAGGAAATAGGATCTCTCTGTGATAAAAAGATAAAAGAGTTGATTTCTAATGAACAACAGAGCATTGCCTCTGCCAGTGTGGCTGTCCTGGTTCTATATTTTAGATACTTGAAGCGTATTAACGCTCACCTGCGCAATATGATATCAAGTGTAATTAACCCCTATGACAGAATAGGTTTTAAGCCCAAAAAAAAACGCTGATGGCCTCCATAATAATACGAACGGCGGTTGAAGAGGATATCTCACAGATAGTCAGATTTAACGCAGCCATGGCTAAAGAAACAGAAGGTGTTACTTTAAACATTGATGTATTAGAAAAAGGTGTTAAAAGTGTCTTTAACAAAACCCGCAATGGTTTTTACCTGGTTGCACAGAAAGACATAATGGTGGTTGCCTGTTTGATGATTACATACGAGTGGAGCGATTGGCGAAATGGAATGTTTTGGTGGATTCAAAGCGTGTACGTACACCAGCCATATCGCAGACAGGGACTATTTAAATTGATGTATCAAGAAGTGGCAGAAAGCGCACGTAATGATAAATCATGCGTAGGACTAAGACTCTATGTAGATAAGGATAACCTGAATGCCCAGGCCACTTACCAAACGTTAGGAATGAAAAGAACAAACTACGAACTCTTTGAAGTATTATTATAACGCAATGATATGCACATATAAAGCGGTAGTTATAGGATAATTAACCTTGAAAAATGACAAAGGTAGTCCAAATATAAAATGCATGTAATTGTATCATTTACTTTGGTTCCTGTGAACTCTGGGATATCCCTTAGTCCGTATATTGCAGCCTGTAGAAAAATTATTGAAGCATCAGGATTGATCTCTGAATATCATTCAAATGGAACGAATGTTGAGGGGGATTGGGATAATGTTTTTTCAATAATTAAAACATGTCAGTTAAAAGTTCATGAAATGGGTGCAGATCGGGTTTTCACAACCATACAGGTTTCTACACGAACAGATATTCAACAGAATATGAACCATAAGCTAAGAAGTGTGGAAAAACTACTTTAAGATCAAACAAACTTTCTACAACGTTTGGTCTACCTATTAGATCAAACTCATTTATCAATAATTAATCATATAAGATGAGTATCTTAAAAAAACTATTAATTTTAATCTTTCTATTCGTCTGGACAGCCACTGCCCAACAAAAAAACTTACGCTTAAAAACTATTGGCCCCGAGCAGGGATTACCTTCTATTAGAGTCAATACAGTATATCAGGATAGCTATCAGTTTCTATGGATCGGTACCGAAGTAGGACTCAAACAATTTGATGGCTACCAGTTAAGGTCAGTCGGTAATCACCGAAATACAATCAATCCGCTCAATAACGAACCTATCAGAAGTTTACTGCAAGATCATCACGACAGACTCTGGATCGGGACTGTAAATGTTGGGCTAGGGTATTTGGACTTGTCCGACCATCGTTTTTTTGAAATAGGACCTTTTATTGATGGGGCCCAGCTAGAAGTACGAGACCTTACCCTGGGTAAAAATCAAATACTATGGGTCGCAACCTGGCGCGGCTTGTTTAGAATTGATACCAGGGCAGATTCCCTTCACATTGAACAGGCAGATAGCAAAAACATGAGCATTCGTTGCCTCACATTAGATAATTCTGGCGATCTTTGGGTGGGAACCGAAAACCAAGGTTTGTATAAATGGTCAACCGAAAATGATTCACTTATTCGATTTGATGTTCAAACTTTTCCTGATCATCGTCGCATTTATTCTGTGTTACAAATTGATGATCAGACTTTCATGGCAGCCATGATTGAGAGAATTGTAATTTTTAATCCGAAAACAGGGTTTTCAGAAGAAATTAATATCCGTGGTGAATTTGACTCAGGTGAAATAACTAGTTTGGTCATGGATAGAAAAGGGGGGGTATGGGCCGGCAGTGCCAACGTCGGACTAATCTATTTTCCAGCTCAGCAATACACTCCGGTATTGTTCGATGGACGTAATGAATATGGCGAGACATTAAAAGCTTCAGGGATTCTGAACCTCTTCCTGGACCAACAGGGAAAGATGTGGGTCTCAACCCGAGGCGCAGGGTTGCAGGTCTTTGATCCCGAAACCCCTTTTACACTATTTTCAAAAGACAATGGATCTGGAACAGGTATTAGTGATCCAAGTATTCGGTCCATTGTAAAAGATGATAAGTATCTCTGGGTAGGCAGTTATGGCGGACTGGATCGTTTTTCTATTGAAACTGGGGTTAGAAAACATTTTGATCATGTCACAGCAGATGGACTACTCCCGAATAAGAATGTGTATTCATTGGTTAAGGATGACTGGAATGATCTCTGGATTGGAACTGAAGGGGGTGGTCTGTTCCAACTGCCCAATCAGAAAGAACAAATTCGCGCAATCGACATTGGGTATGGCGGCAATGAAGAGGCTAGACAGGTCTATGAGCTTTTGGTAACCAGAGACAGCCTGCTCCTGGTTGGAACTGGGAATGGGTTGTATGAAATAAAGCTCCCCTATCGAAAAAACATACCCATAAAACGGATACCACTGGAACTGGAACGTACCAACGCCCTGGATGGAGAAGACATTTTCGCCTTGAGACAAGGCAGCGATGGTTCGATCTGGGTGGGAACCCGGGCAGTGGGCCTGTACAGACTAGCCCCTAATTATGAACTACGTGACACCTATGTTTACTCAAATGGCAACCTGAACAGTCTGGCCAGCAATCAGATCAAATGTATTCATGAGGATCAGAAGGGAAGAGTCTGGGTGGGAACCCAAGGCGGAGGTTTAAACCGAGTCAATCTCGAGGATGGAGACTTTTTCCACATCACAGAACAACATGGGCTGGCAGACAATACCATATATGGTATTCTGGAAGATGAGGAGGGTCGCTTATGGGTGAGCACCAACCAGGGGATCAGTTCCTATGACCCGGAAACAGAAATAATTGAAAATTTTGGTCTGGAATATGGTCTCCAGAGTAGTGAATTCAATACGGGTGCTTTCTACCAATCAAAAGATGGAGAAATGTTTTTTGGTGGAATCGAAGGGCTAAATAGTTTTTACCCAGAAGCAGTATACAGCCATTCAAACCCGCTTAAAGTCACCCTTACCGATTTCCTGGTGAATAATCGCTCCATTCACCCGGGTAGTTTTTTGCTTCCAGAGGATATAAGCATGCTGAATGAAGTCACCATCAGTCACAAGGAAACATTGATCACCCTGGAATTTTCTGCTATGAACTTTATTGATCCCGAAGGTACTGAATATAGATACCAGCTTCATGGTGTCACACAGGGCTGGATCGAAGGAGAGTCAAACTACAGAAAAGCCACCTTTACCAATCCATCAAGCGGTACCCACCTGTTTGAAATTCAGGCAAGACGGTCACAAAATCACAGTTTTGGTCCCGTGAAGCAGTTACAGATTCGGGTGAAGCCAGCTCCGTGGAAATCACCTGGAGCGATCATATTATATCTGCTTGTGATATTGGGTATTCTTTTAAATGTGCGTCAGAATGAGATAAAAAAAATCAATTTACAGTCTGAGTTGGAGCGTAACCGGCAGGAAGCACAAAAACTGGGTGAAATCGATGAAATGAAATCCAGGTTGATCTCAAATGTTTCACATGAACTTCGAACCCCCCTGACCCTTTTGGTTGGGCATATAGATAATTTGAACAAGACCGCAAAATCAACATTGTCTCCAGCGGCAAGTAAAAGCCTAAACTCAGCAAAACGCAGTGTGGTCCGGGTGACAGAATTGAGCGACCAGCTTTTCGACCTGGCTCGCTTTGCTTCTGGAAAAATAACATTAAAAGCGTCCAGGTATGATCTGGTAGAGGAGCTGACCGAAATTGTTGAGGATTTCCGCGTCCAGTATAAGTCAAATGGTCACAGGCTTATCTTTAAACAGCACATTGACCACCTACCGATCTATCTGGATATCTCAAAATTTGAACAGGTTCTTTTTAACCTCTTAAGCAATGCGATGAAATTCAGCGATGAGAATACGGATATCACCATTGAACTTTTTGATGATCTTCGCGCCAGAGAAAGAGGGGTTGGGAGCTTCGCAATTATTCGTGTCAGCAATATTGGTAGAGGAATTCCTTCCAGCTCGCTGGGGAATGTGTTTGACCGTCTTTATCAAATAGACACAGCAGACAGCGAAGAGAAAGGCGGTGCCGGGATCGGTCTCGCTCTGGTAAAGGAATTGGTCGAGCTACATGGTGGCTCCATCCGTGTAAGTAGTGAACCTCACGGAGAAACAAGTTTTGAGTTTACCATTCCCAAAGGTGTAGAACACCTATCCCCGGATGAGATCGTTGACCTTCCTGAGAAAATAACCCCAGAGACGGTTCTCGATGACGGGGCTCTACTTACCGATCTTGGAAAAAGTAAGATTTTGGTTGTAGAAGATGATGATGAATTGCGTGGTTTTATCGCCACAGAACTAAATGATACATATACTGTGATTACTTCTCCTGATGGAGTCCAGGGCCTTGAAGTGGCACGGGAGGAATTACCTGATTTGATCCTGTCTGATGTGAATATGCCCCTTAAAGATGGCCTTCAACTACTCCGGGATGTGCGAGAGGATAAAATCCTATCACATGTTCCCATGATCCTTCTCACCGGCCAGACTTCTCCCCAGGACCGGGCCAAAGGCTATGAGGGTCTGGTGAATGATTACATTGGAAAACCGTTCAAAATGGAAGAACTGAAAATCAGGATCGAAAGCATTTTCAGAAACCAACAACAGCTGATGAATAAATTCAAAGATGAAGGATTGCACAGTCCTTTTCAGGAATCTAGCCTATCAAAGAATGACGATCGCTTTTTGGCAAAGCTGAAAGAATTAATCGACAACAATTTAGCAAAAACGGATCTTACAGTGGATGATCTGGCAAAGGGCGTTTTTATGAGTAAGCGCCAACTGGAGAGAAAAACCAAAGATATCACAGGACAGACACCGGCAGAGTTAATTCGTCAGGTGCGCCTGGTTAGAGCAAAACAATATCTGAATGAGGGTACTTTTGCCACGGTATCTGAAATATCCCACGCTGTTGGATTTAAAAATGTGAAGTATTTTTCACGTCTGTATAAAAACCAATTCAATCAATCCCCCACCGATATTTTACGGTCATAAATTTCACTCAAATAAGACCTTAGCCCACTTCCTCACGATTGTGTAAGTGGTTGAAAACTGTCAACAAATGAGATGATTGGGGTCACAAATGCGACAAGAGTGGGTCACGAATGCGACAAAATGCCCTCACTGTCTAGTTTCACTCTTCTTTTTCCTTATAATGGTGATAGAAACACTCACAATACCATTTTACGGAGGAAACATGAAAACGTTGAATTCAAATTATTTTAATATCAGTACCATTCTGGTTTTAATACTTACGCTTATGCCGGGAATGTTGCTGGCACAAGTTGCCCCGGGAGATATAATTACAGCAGACCTCACCCTAACCGCGGATCTTGATGCGTCAGGATATTCTGGAACTGCCATCAGGGTAGGCGCCAATAATATCACCATCGATGGTGCCGGGTATACCATAACGGTAAACGGAAACAATAGCGCTTTTGAGTTAAGCAGCAGGCACAATGTAACCATTAAAAACACTACCGTGTTAAGCACCGTTACAGGTCAGGGTCGCGGTGTTTCCCTTAACAGTGCAAACGATAACCGTATTGAGAACAACACATTTGCAGGTTTACAGTATGGTATCTATGTATCGGGCACGAGCTACCGTGACTCCCTGATCAACAACAACATGAGTGGTGCAACTGCTGGTGCTTTTTCAACCCATCATTATGCCAACAGTATTGACTGGGTCATCGATGGTAACGACATGACCAACAGTAATAGCTGGGCCCTGAACTATCGCGGAAAACTCAAAAGTCTTGACGGTAATGATTTTTCTGGGTCTAATTATGGAGTAAACCTGGATGCCGGTAACCACAGTGGCAACCCTCTGGTCTTGACCTGGCAGGGCGCTGCATCTGGCCCCAACCAGAACACATTTGGTGCCCATGATTACCACCCACTCCAACTGAACAACATGTATTTTGTAAATGTGAGCGGTTGGGATTTCCCCAGTCTGTATACAGGAACCTGGAGCGATGATCGCGGTCTGACCCTGAACAGTGTCCATGACTCACATTTTGAGAACAATAATTTCAGTGGTATGAACCACGGTGTATATGTATCCGGTACGGGCTACCGAAATACACTTCGCAATAACAATATGAGTGGTAACAACACGGGTTACTCCACCCATCATTATGCCAACAGTGTTGACTGGGTTGTTGAGGGCAACGATATGACCAACAGCAACAGCTGGGCTATGAACTTCCGTGGTAAACTCAAAACTCTTGATGGTAATGACTTCTCTGGGTCAGGCTAT
>JAERTH010000097.1 GCA_016844955.1 Fidelibacterota bacterium
GGGGTGTAAATCAAGGCTGTTGGAGAAAATGACAAATTTAGAGAAGGTACGAGATATTTTGATCTCCCTCTCGTTCCCACGCTCTGCGTGGGAATGCACTGTGGACGCTCAGCGTCCGTTCGCACCGTTCCCACGCAGAGCGTGGGATCGAGGGAGTGTATTGCGTAAGAACGAGGATTCTCTCCAACGGTCGTGATTTACACCCCCATTAAACATTAGAAAGGGCTTACGATTAACGCGGTTAAGCCATGTCCCCCATTCATTAGATTAAAAAATATCAGACTTGAGAGATATTGCCAATTAGAGTAACCAAAGCGCCAACCTGCTCTGTTGCTTGACGGATTTATGAATGAGAAAATCGCCATTATGAATAAATTTACGCTGGAACTCGATTTACAAAAGGGCCTTCAATATCACCAGTCAGGGAAACTGGAAAAGGCTCAGGGAATTTATGGAAAGATACTTGAGATCGACCCTACCCATGCGGATGTACTTCATCTGTCGGGTGTTATCGCTCATCAAAAAGGGGACCATGAATTAGCGGCAGAGATTATCAGCAAAGCTATTCAACAAAATCCTACTGTTCCATACTACTACAACAATCTTGGGGAGGCGCTCAGATCCCAAGGCAAATTTCAAGATGCGGTTTCAGCATTTGAAAAAGCCATAGATCTAATGAGTGACTATCCTGAAGCCTTCAACAATATGGGGCGAGCATACGGAGAACACGGGAAATTCGATGAGGCTGTCAACTGTTTTCAACAGGCTGTCCTGGTGAAAAGTGATTACGTTGAAGCCTACATTAATCTGGGCGTGATATCCAAACGCTTGGGGAAATGGGAAGCGGCTGTCTATTACTACCAAAAGGCCCTGGACCTGGATTCGAAAAATGCTGAAGCACTTTACAATATCGGGGTCGTACTTAAAGAACAACGACGGACAGATGAAGCCCTTGGATACTTTGAAAGGGCACTGCAAATAAATCCGAATGCCGCCGCTGTCTATTATAGCATGGGGGCTGCTTTCAAAGAAAAAGGTGATTTGCAGGCGGCTTTACGCTGTTATCAAAAGGCAGTGCAATTAAGCCCGAAATCAGCTGAAGTCTATGTCAACATGGGAAATGTGTTCCATGATCAGGGGAAATTGGACGAGGCAATCTCTTGCTACCGCAAGGTCTTAGAGATAAACCCACAATTCTTCGGAGCGCACAGTGTGCTTCTTCGTCTGTTAGAAAGCGCTTGCGACTGGAAAGAAGTTGAAGTTCTCAGATCACGGCTTGACGCACTTAATGACATTGCCCTTGCAAACGGTGAAAGGGCCTATGAAATGCCTCTCATAAACCTTGCCGGATGCGCTGACCCCCGGAAAAACGCCGTTATAGCAAGGTCATGGTCGGATCACATTTCAAAGACCGTATCCACCCGCAGCCGCCCATTTGTATTTAGCGATGGAACAATATGTAAAAATAAGATTCGGATCGGTTACCTTTCAGCCGATTTTAGGGATCATGCCATTGCGCATCTCATGGTTGGTCTTTTTCCCTTACATAACAGGGATGAATTTGAGGTGTTTTCTTATTCTTATGGGCCGGATGACGAGAGTTACTACCGGAAAACAATAGAACAGGCGAGCGATAGATTCATTGACCTTCGGCTTCTTGGCGACGGAGATGCTGCAAAACGGATTTACGATGATGAAGTTCATATTTTGATAGATCTGATGGGGCACACTAAAGGTTCCAGATTGCCCATATGTGCACATCGTCCGGCACCTGTTCAAGTCACATATCTCGGTTCTATGGCAACCACTGGTGCCGACTTTTTTGATTATATCGTCACCGACAGGATAGTGACTCCCGAAGAGCACGAACCCTACTATCGTGAGCAACTTGTTTACATGCCGGATTCTTATCTGATAAGTGATCACCGCCAGGAAATTGCCGATAAGGATTGGTTGAGAGAAGATGTTGGGCTACCAGACGAGAGCTTTGTATTCTGCTCGTTCAACCAGCCTTTCAAGATTGAGCCTGTAATGTTTGAGGTATGGATGAATATTCTCAGACAGGTGCCGGGAAGTGTCCTTTGGCTGCTGTGCAAAAATATGACCGCTGAAGAGAATCTGAAACGGGAGGCCGAGTTGAGAGGGATCAGCGGTGAGCGGCTGATTTTCGCAAAAAAACTGCCAAAAAGTGAACACCTTGCACGTCAAAAGCATGCCGACCTTGTTCTTGATACGCGCATTTACAATGGCCATACAACATCGAGTGACGCCCTGTGGTCCGGCGTTCCCGTGATAACCTTGCAAGGAAATCATTTTGCGTCGCGTGTATCCGCGAGTCTCCTTACAGCTGTTGGCCTGCCTGAGCTGATTACCCACAGCCTGGAAGCGTACGAAGAACTTGCGGTCCGGTTAGGGAATAGTCGTTCCGAACTCCATGAGATAAGAGAGAAGCTGTCAAAGAATCGTTTTACAGAGCCCCTTTTCGACACGCCTAGATTTGCTAAAAATTTGGAAAAAGCGTATAGGGAGATGTGGAAGATTTTTTTGGCCGGAGAAGAACCGAGAAGGATTGAAGTCAAAGAGAATTGACGCCACTTTTCATGTGTGCACCGTTGTTTCCCCCGTAGGTTCGGAAAATCGTACTGGGGCGTGTGACCTTTTCGGGTCCGGTTTATCCAGGTTAGGATGTGTGGATGGATATAGGAAAAGAACTTCAAACAGCCATTCAATATCATGAATCCCGCCAACTTCAAAAGGCTGAAAGGCGGTACAAAAAGATTTTAAGAACCGATCCGAATCAGCCTGATGCCCTGCACCTGTTGGGTGTAGTGGCTTATCAAAAAGGTAATTTTGATGAGGCTGTTCCCCTGATAAAAAAAGCCCTCTTGAATAACCCCACATGCGTCCCCTATTATAACAATTTAGGCGCCGTTTTTAATGCGCAAGGTCAACATGCCGAAGCCTTATCAAGTTATCAGAACGCCCTTAAATTAAACCCCAATTACGCGGATGCCCACTACAATATAGGAAACATTTATCAAAAACAGGAGATGTTCGATCAGGCAATTTCGAGCTATCAACGCGCCCTTGAAATTGATCCAAACCATGTGAATGCCTGGTACAACATGGG
>JAERTH010000098.1 GCA_016844955.1 Fidelibacterota bacterium
TTGGCCAGTGAGTTCATGTTCTGCATGGCAGAAACATTTGAGTAAATCCGCATTAGCTCACTCATTTGAAACCTCCTTGTTTAGAGATGGGCATCCTTGCCCACTTGACGGTATTACTATTTCGATTTCAGGCTCCGTCAGCTCCTCATATGAAATCGACTTCAAAAAACGTTACACATTCAATATCGCTATCTATGGGTATTGATAAGTTTTTTAGTGATTTAAGGGTGGTTACAGGATTATGGAAAAAATATTAGAGCTAAAGCAGGAAGATTGGCGAGAAAGTCTAAATGTTGATTAACAATCTATAAAATATACGTAGAATGATAATATTTCAGGTATCAGATTGCTGGGGAGGATGGTTTCATAATGTATTATTCTGTTATAAAAAAAACCCCCAATTCTCATTGAGGGTTTTATAGTGATGGGAACAGTTGTGATTAACTATGAATGTCCTTTAACTTTTCAGTGAGAATCTCATCAAACATTCGATCGAGATGATCTTTCTTCACTTTCCATGAACCACCTAGCTTAAGTCCGGGAATTTTTCCCTGCTGTACCAGGCGGTAGACAGTCTGTTCCTTTATTTTCAAATAACCCGCTACATCTTTGATGCTCATAAATCCGTTTGTCATGGTGCTCTCCTTTCAAATTAGGATCAAGGGGAAGTCAGCATGACTTCCCCCATCTCTTTTAGTTTATTTGAAAAGCGAGAGTACAACTTGTGGGGCTGAATTAGCTTGAGCTAATGATGAGACCGCTGTTTGTTGGAGAATCTGGAGTTTCAATACTTCCATCTGTTCCTTAGCAAAATCTGCATCCTCAATCACACTTCGTGTTGCTTCAGCATTCGTCACAGCAACTGAAAGTGTTCTCTCCTTTGTCGCGAGACGTACTTTGTATTGTCCAACTTCCTGAATACGACCAGCAAGTGTATCAATGGCTGCACTGGTTGTTGTAATAGCAGCACTGGCACCATTTGCCGTTGTCATATCAACGGCATTGATGCTCAAAGCAGAGGAATCCCCATTGCCCAGAGTGATGGTCAATTCATCTGTTGCACCTTCACCAGTATGGAAAGCACCTGAGTATCCACCATCAATAAGGCTATCTCCATTGAAAGTGGTTTCACTAACAATGTCATCAATTTCTGTGATCAATGCACTTACCTGATCATCAATAGATGCACGTTGGGTGGCAGAAAGCGAGTAATCTGAAGCCTGAGTAGCTTTCTCTTTAATGGTCTGGAGAATATCCATGATATTCTGATAACCACCTTCAGCTACATTCATAACATTCTTTGCCTGACTTACATTCTGCAAAGCAGCTTCCAGTCCGCGACGACGGGTTTCAAGACTCTTTGACAGTTGATAACCGGCTGGATCTTCAGATGCAGAGTTTATTCTCTTACCAGTTGCCAGACGTAATTGATGCATACCGATCTTCTGGTTGATCACACTTAGTGAATTCATCGACTGCATGGCTTGTACGTTTGTGTAAATTCTCATCAGGTCACTCATTTGGAACCTCCTTGTTTATAAAATGATGACGTCCCTGTCATCTCATACGATCATTACTCTCTCTGTGTGGGCTGTGATCGCTTGTCAGCCCGATTGGTGTTTTAAAAAATTTCAATAAACTTCAACACTCAACCATACTATCGAGGACCTATTCACTTTCTTTAATCATTTTTATCGTTTTTTATGATTATTTAAGAAAATAAATAAAAATACCATAATATATCACAATGTTGAATTATGATATCTTCACCTATCTCATTGTTATTCTATGCTTTATTACTTTCCTGGCAATTATAATAGATTCAGACACCCCTGAGAATATTAGCGTATAATTCCCTTAAATCGGTTTACTATATTGTGCGGTAATGATTTGAAGATGCTGGCTGAACGCTATTAGGATTAATTGATGAAGATATTGGTAGTTGATGACATTAAGTACAACGGGATTCTGGTTGTTACTGAATTACAGCGGATGAACCACGAAGTTATATTCGTACTTTCCGGAATGGATGCACTTCGCGAACTGGCAACGAAGGGTGCAAATTTTGATCTTGTGATAACCGATCTCATGATGCCGGGAATGGATGGCCTGGCATTATTGAAAAATACCACCAACCTGCCACAGTTCCAGGATCAGGCACTGAAGACTCTCCCCCCCTTTATGCTGCTCACCGCCTCCACAGATGTAAATCGTCTCGTAGAAGCCAAGCTGGCCGGCTTCTCGGACATTCTACTCAAACCTCTGGATAGAATCAGACTACGTGAAGGCATGGATCATATCGAAAGTCAGCGGGTGACGTTTGAGAGAACCCTGGCCCAAACACTTGACTCAGTGAAGGAGATGATTTCTCAGATAAAGACCCGTGGCCATCTTGATGCGGCCAAAACAACAGCAGGCTATTTACAGGTCATGATTAGTGATCTATATACCTATGTTGAACAGGAAGATCCTGATGATACATTTGGAAGGGAGTAGTTTCCCGAGTGAAACCTTATTTTAAACAAACCCTGGCTGTGAGATATTTTGGATTAAGTAAAATACCCCTGATTCTTTTTGTGAGACCCAGCGTACTTCATCTGAATGATGAGCAATGTGTGATTAGGATTAAGCTAAAACGACGTACCCGAAATCATTTAATGAGTATGTACTTTGGAGCCCTGGCTGTAGGTGCCGATCTGGCTGGTGGGCTGCTGGCCATGCAGATGATTTCCCGCAGTAAACGCAAAATCAGCCTGGTGTTTAAGGATATGCAGGCAGATTTTCTTAAACGAGTAGATGCTGATGCTATATTCACGTGTACAGATGGCAAAAAAATTGAAGCGCTCATTCAAAAAGTGATTAAAACGGGTGAACGGCAACACGCTTCCCTAAATATTCAAGTCACATCACCTGAAAAATATGGTGATGAAATTCTGGCCAATTTCTCATTGACCCTGTCTTTAAAGGAAAAGGAAGCCACCGCTCCCTGATTAATCCGAGCTACCCGCCAGTATTTCCTGAACTCGAGTAGTAGACGCCAATACATCAATCGCCTTATTCACAACTGGATCATGGGTGAGAGAAGCAGCCACTCTGGCCCCATTCCCACCAATCACATTTGCCATCTCAGTTTCAATGCCACTGAGTATCTGAACTCGATTTTTATCAATCTCTTCGATTTGCCGTAAGTTTTCCAGGGTCATCAATTCTACTTGAATCGTTTGCAGGTCTGAATAGATGGTGCTGGTTGAATCAACAATCTTCTCCACATCATCGATCCAATGACTGAGATCAGTTTTGGGAGTCAATTCATTCCGAGACATCCACTCATAGAAACTGTCAACCTGACTTTCGTTGAATTCCACTGGCAATGTGAGACCTGGATGTTTCTCGGTATAGCTTAGGGCGTATTTGAAGAACAAGCGTTTACGCCAGAGCATCTTCTCCATATTGCTCAAGTCAAAATTATCTACTTCCATATCCGGTGTCACCCCACCACCAGACTCAAACTCCCGTTGATTGTCCGAAAAGTAAGGTTTTTCCTGTATGGTAAGGAGATCCTCATAAACCACATCTTTTGCAATCTCGCGCTTTTGAATCAAGCGGCCGCTGGGCAGATAATATTTAGCGGTGGTCAGTTTCAGGCGTGTTTCTGGTGACAGCCTGCTTACGGTTTGCACCAGACCCTTGCCAAATGTGGGTTTGCCTAACACAATTGCCCGATCATAATCCTGGAGAATCCCCGACAGAATCTCAGATGCTGAGGCAGAACCACCATCAACCAGAATAGCGATGGGAATATTTCTACTGATTATGGGTCGTCTTCTCGCGTGGTATTTTTTATTCGACTGTTTTATCCGCCCTCGGGTTTCCAGCAGTAAGCCTCCTTCGTCGATAAACAGATCAGCACTGCGTAATGCGGCACTCAACAGACCTCCCGGATTCCCACGTACATCGATAATCAGACCGGATAACTCAACTCGGTTCAATTTCCTTACTGCCTTCTCTAGATCTTCGGACGAAAATTTTGAGAAATTGGAGAGTTTGACATACCCCGTTCGATTCTTCAACAACCCAGAGTAGCTCACATCGGGAACTTTTATTAATTCACGCTCAAATTCAAAAGAGAGGAGCCCTGTTTCGCCCTCACGCTTTATCAGCATCTTGACCAAGGTGCCTTTTTCACCACGCATAAGGCGAGCCGCTTCACTCATTCCAAGTTTTTTGGTCCAGACAGAGTCAATCTTTACAATGCGATCCCCAGCGAGAATGCCCTGCATATAGGCTGGCGTTCCATCCATGGGGGAAATAACAATGAGGGTGTCATTCATGCGCCCCAGGTGAATCCCTACTCCGCCGTACTCACCTGTTGTAATGGCATCCAAACGGTAGGAATTGTTATCGTCAATGTGCTGGGAATATGGATCAAGCTCGCGGAGCATGCCTTCTATGGCAGCTCCTGACAATTTTTCAGGATCAATTTCAGCCACGTAGCGATCCAGAATGGTATGGAAAACCTTTTTAATGGATGCCTCACCCTCAACCCGTTCTGAGTTGGCCTGGGTATATATTGTAGCGGCCCATCCTGTGAACAGCAATAATCCTAAAATGGAAGGAATAATGGGGCGGAATTTCACGATTCCGTTTCCAGCAGTATATCTATCCGGTTAAAAACTTCCTCTTTTAAAACCTCAATACCACTACGGCCATCAAGGACCAAAAAACGTGCAGGATCCTGCTCCACAAGTTGGAGATAACCATTGCGCGTGCGTTGTTTAAAATCGGCATTTTCGGCTTCGAGACGATCCAGCTCACGACTGTCCATGCGAGTCTCAGCTGTTTCCAGTGGTGTATCTACAAGTATGGTCAAATCAGGAGTTACACTACCGATAGCCACCTCAGCCACTTTATGAATACTTTCCAGGGGAAGGTCACGACCGTAACCCTGGTAAGCCAGGGTACTATCGACAAATCTATCCAGTAGAACTATTTCACCACGCTCCAGAGCCGGGAGAACCTTCTCAGTAATCAATTGGTTGCGGCTGGCAAAGTAGAGCAACATCTCAGTTACCGGACTCATGCCCATATTTTCCCGGTCCAGCAGAATGTCCCTGATCTTTTCAGAAATCAGAGTACCACCTGGTTCACGAAACAAGTGAACACCATAGCCCCGGTCCAGCAGTTCATGGTAAAGCATCTTGCACTGGGTCGATTTCCCAGAGCCATCAATACCTTCGAAGCTTATGAGGAGTGGTTGATTCGTTTTCATTTTTTCTTTTTTGCCAGTTGGATGAGAATCCAGATATAATCATAAAAACTCAACACGGCCAGGAACCATGCCAGAAGTACTACAAACAAATAGGCTCTTTCACCAGGCCAGGCTCCCAGCAGGGTGAATAGAAAGATGATCCCCATTCTATCCCATCGGAGAAAATATAACCGTGGTAGATTGATAGCGCTCAAATCATATTTCATCTGCAGATTTGTGAGCAAGTAGAGGCCTCCAATCCCAACCAGTCCAGCTAATCCTGACCAGAGGTGCCCTTGTACCCACATATGTAGACTCACAGCCAGCATAAGGGGAACTTCCTCCACAAAATGCTTAAACCGGCTGCTCGCTGCAGTTCTATCAACAAAGAGGTGAAGTTGGACTTGGTCTAGAAACAGCCAGATTGCCAGAAAAAATGCCGTCCACAGATACAGACCCAAGATCAATGCGAACATGGTTAACATACCCAAGATATAGCGAACTCTGGTTAATGAGCCCGCCTCCACATTGTTCTCTTGAACTTTGGCCATCACAAAATTGAGGGCTCTTTTTAAATATTTCTGAACAAAGCGGGGATAATTAAAATCATCGCGAGCATATTCAAATACCTGTTCGGTTGTCATGCTTTATTTCCTCCAATCATGATAACTACTTCACCTTTTATGCTGCGCGTGTCTAACTGTTCCCTGATCTCTGAGACAGTACCCCGAATAAATTCCTCAAATTTCTTGGTAATTTCTCTGGCTATCACAACATCCCTGTCTCCCATATGTTCTGCAATATCTCTCAGGGTTCTAGCTACTCGATGAGGCGATTCATACAGAACGATGGTGCGAGGATCAAGAGCCAAGGCTTTAAAACGCGTCTGACGTCCCTTTTTCCGTGGCAGAAATCCCTCAAAAGTAAATCGATCAGAGGGCAAACCCGCGGCCACAACTGCCGCCAACAGAGCTGAAGCTCCCGGGATAGGTATCACTTCTACGCCCTGAGCCACTGCTGCTCTTACCAGATAAAATCCTGGATCACTGATCAGCGGTGTGCCTGCATCTGAAATTAAAGCGATATCATCCCCGTTTTCCAATTTGCGCAACAACCCCGGAGTTGCCTGTTCCTTGTTATGATCATGATACGGAAGCATGGGGGTAGAAATTTCATAGTGCTTCAAAAGCTTACCGGAGACTCGGGTATCCTCAGCTGCAATGAGTCCAACCTGCTTGAGTGTATCCACTGCGCGAAACGTGAAATCAGCAAGATTGCCGATAGGTGTAGAGACGATATATAGTTTACCCGAATCCATCATACATGTGGTGGGGCTAGTATAGCCCCACCCATAACCTATTTTTTAAAGATCGAAGGATATTCCCTGTGCCAGTGGCAAGTCCTTGCTCCAGTTGATGGTATTGGTCTGACGACGCATGTAAGCTTTCCAAGCATCGGAACCAGACTCACGTCCACCCCCTGTTTCTTTTTCACCACCGAACGCACCACCAATCTCAGCCCCGGAGGTGCCAATATTCACGTTTGCAATTCCACAGTCTGATCCAATGTGTGACAGGAATTGCTCTGCATGTTGCATGTTCATGGTGAAGATGGCAGATGAGAGTCCCTGGGGAACATCATTGTGGATATCTATGGCTTCATCAATTGTTTTGAAGGGAATGATATATAGAATGGGTGCAAATGTTTCTTTCTGAATGATTTCCCATTTGTTATCACCTAGAACAATGGTAGGTTCGACAAAGTAACCTGCTTTTTCCTTGATGGCTTTTCCACCTATCAGGATTTCACCACCAGCTGCCTTCACTTCAGTAATGGCCTGTTCATAGTCAGCTACAGCTGCTTCATTCACCAATGGTCCCATCAGGGTACCCTCTTCCAGGGGGTCACCTATGCGAACCTGTTTGTAGGCCTTGACCAGACGCTCAACGAATCCATCAATGATATTATCCTGAATAATAATACGACGCGTGGAAGTACAGCGTTGTCCGGCGGTTCCAACAGCACCGAATACCGTTGCGGGTATCGCCATGTCAAGATCAGCAGTGTCATCAATGATGATAGCATTGTTGCCACCCAACTCCAGGATAGTGCTACCAAAACGCTTGGCCACAACTTCACCAACGTGGCGTCCCATGTAGGTTGATCCAGTAAAGGAAATCAAAGGCACGCGTTTATCATTGATCAATCTTTCTCCAATTGTGGAACCTTTGCCAATAGTCAGATTAAAAATGCCCTTATAGCCATTTTCTTCCAGAACCTGATTGCAGATATTCTGTACAGCAATACCACATAAGGGAGCAGTTGAGGATGGTTTCCAGATTGTTATATCACCGGCAATGGCTGCCAGGAATGAATTCCAGGCCCAAACAGCTACTGGAAAGTTAAATGCGGAGATGACACCCACGATACCCAGGGGGTGATACTGATCGTACATACGGTGTTGAAATCGCTCTGAGTGCATGGTGCTACCATAAAGCATGCGCGACTGGCCCACTGCAAAATCTGCAATATCAATCATTTCCTGAACTTCGCCGTCACCTTCCTGCTTGATCTTACCCATTTCAAGGGAAACCAAACTACCCAGGGCATCCTTCTTCTCTCGAAGTGCAACACCCATCTTCCTCACCAGCTCACCACGGATGGGAGCGGGCACTTGACGCCATTCCTTGAAAGCGATCTCAGATTCAGCCAAGACCTTCTCATAATCATCAGTATTGCACTGATAAACACTGGCAATCAGTTCACCGGTTGCAGGGTTATAGGATTTCAGTACATCGCCATCGTTTTTGGATGACCATTCGCCAGCACCTACACAGGCACCAGCATTAAATTCTTCAATTCCCAACTCTTTTAAGAAGTCCATACATTCCTCACTTATAATCGATTTGATATCTTTTTATTCATTTTGTTTGTTATTTGATATATTCAGTCTTTTCATCAAAGGCAATCCCCAGTGTCTTCAACTCTTCCAGAACCGGTTCATAGATGATGGGCTCTACTGGAATTTGAACACCCTTCAGGTCAATTTTATCCTCAAGGATCAATCTCACCGCAATGGCCAGGGGCAGTGAAACCGTTCTTGCCATTGAGCTATCTCCATGAGGGATGCCGTAATCAAACAGAGTCGATGAAATCTTCTCAGTAGCCTCTGGAAAGGTCGCTGTAAATTGATGTTGCAATACAACCATATCCCGCTCACCAGCGGTATAGGCCATCTTCTCGTTCATCAGATCAGCCAGAGCATCGATGACGGTTGTCTCTGAAAGATCGATAAGCGTCTCATCAAAAAGGCCCAACCAATCCAGAGCAAGCATCACAGATGCATCCTGCTCCAGATCCAATTTATTAGCAACAGCTGTTTTCAGGGCTTCACGGTCACAACCACTTGATAGAGCCAAAATGTCTGCATAGCTATGTTTACCAGCAGGTACAGCCAATTCTTCTGTGAGTCCCAGCGCTTTAATGGCCAGGATCAGATTATGCCAACCTGCATAACGAAGTGTCCCCCGCATGAGCAGGTCGATACCTTCCAATCCATACACTTCTTCATAGGAAGTCGAATCGCGGTTTGGATATGCCTCGAACTCTCTACCATCAATAGTCATTGGAGTGGTTGAGTGAAATAGCTTTTCAGCCGGGATGTTCTTGATCGCCCCCTGATCAATATACTGGGCAGAGTTATTGCCGGCCAGTAGCACACCTTTGGGACTCCATGAAAATTTATATCCAAAAGGGTTATCGTTTGCATCCGGGGCCGGTAAGCCACCACAGACCGAGACAAATTCAGTGATCTTGCCACCCCTGCTTTGGACATCCCTGATGATTTTCATGGCAGACATATGATCGATACCTGGATCCAGGCCAATTTCGCACAGAAACAATAGACCCTTCTCGCGTGCCGGTTCGTCAAAAGTTTGCATCTCCTCAGAAACATAGGAAGCATTCACCATGTGCTTCTCAGCAGCAAGACAATGTCTGGCAATAATTCCGTGCAGTGTATAGGGTAAAAGTGAGACCACCAGATCTGACTCAGAGACAAGCCTCGTAAGTAGCTCAGAATTGTTCACATCCAGAACAGCCGCTTTTCCCCTAGGGTTGCCATTGATAGCCTGTCTGGCATTTTCTTCAAGGATATCAGCGACAGTAAGGTTGAAGTCTGTGGTTTTAAATAGGTAGTCAATTATTGGCTGGGAAACGAGACCTGCTCCCAGGATCAAAACGTGTTTTGCCATAGGATTGATTAAACTTTCAGATATTTGTTTAGATATTCATAATTTGGGGTGAGCTGGCCTCCATGGGCGATCACAGCACGTTTCACCTCAGCCGGTAGATCAAGCTGCTCGAATGATTTTGAGTAGTCACAATCACCCATAGCCACAACAAAAGGCAGCAGGGCTTCGCCAAACGCTTCTGAAGCCTCTCTGGGTAATTCAGTAGGTAAATTATCAACGGCCATTACCACTGGCCCCTCTCCCTCAAATCCCATCTTGCGTTCACCCGTGTTTACATCATATACATACGAGGGATCCGGGCTCAAGGTTGAATCAGTATTGAATTGAATAGCTCCATCTATATCGCAGGTAATATCCCCAACTACAATCAATGAAGGATTAGCAGCATAGTGCGCCTTAATCTCATCCAGGGTAATCAGGCGCGGGTAAGGAGTGTCCCAGTAAATGCAGTTGACCAAAATATTCAATTTGTCCAGATAGATGTTAAATTTAGCTTTGTATTTTTCAGGATGATCGAAGTAATCCTGCAGCTCAAACGATTGGGCAGGATCTTTCACCTCAAACATATCTTCTTCTTTAAAAACGACCTTGATGATTTGTCCATGATAGCCATCCAAATCAGCTGATAGCAATTCAGTGGCACTCATTTCAATGAGGGGCAAATTGTCAACAATCTCCTGAGCGCCTCCTGAAACGTTGCCGTATCCCGTCACTCCAATAACCAGTGCTGGTTTATCCGCCATCCAGCGCTTGACCTCAGTCCCGATAATTTGAATCGATGAGGTAATCTCCTCGAGGTTCTGATAGTCCTGGGCTTGTTTGATCATCAAGAAGGGATTCTCTACCCCCTGAGCTTGCAAGCGTTGTCCGTACGACCAGAGTGTATTCACCATTCCAGCCAGACCTGCATGTCTCCCGAAGAAAACCAGTCGACGATCATTGTCATCCCTGATCAATTCATAATCAAGCAGGGTGGCACCTACATCAAGAATGTGCTGCAGCATTGGCATGTTGTAGTCCTGGCCCTTGATGGTATGTGAAAAATATAGATAGGCCTGATCCTTGATAATATCCTTAACCGCAATCTCCTTAACGGCCATCACAAGGTTTGCGTCACCCAAGTCTGAAGCCATTTCAATGCCCAGTGAGCTAAACTCATCATCCTTAAAGCGACGCTGCTTTGAGGGTTGTACCTTGATTGAGAATTGTGGATTTTGAACAAGTACTTTTTGGATTTGCGAGGGTGTCAAAGGTATTCGTCCCTCACCTGGTTTGTGTTCGGAGATGATTCCAATTTTAGCGGCCATCAGCATGAATTTCCTATCTTTTTAAGTGCAAACTTATTTGAGCTGTGCAATATAATTTTGGGTTCAGGTTTCTCAAGTGATAAGCTTGAATACGCGGCCTTTTCGCAGGAATATTTTTGCTTGAGTTTGGCCTAAAATGGGACTGACATAGCAATTAAAACTACAAGCAAAGCGGGGTCATCAAATTTTTAGAGTTACCGGATATAAAAACCTATCCAACAGCGCAATTTCTCAGCTAATCTGCAAACTCAATCCAGCCGATTAAACTTTCACTCTGAGAGGACGTTTGGGTAAAGTTAAATTCCTTGCCGGTCTCCAACTGGGTGACGATCACATCAAATTGGGCAGATCCTTCTGGAACTGGACGAATGCTTGCCAGGAATCCCCCATCACCAGATAGTTTGGCCTGTCTTGAAACACCTCTATAAATCTCTATGGAAGTGCGATTGGCTGGGTCATACAGAGCATAAACTCTGGTTCTGGTTTCAGCGTTCCAATTGTAGGAGTACATGATCAGACCATCAGCTGTCCATTGATCCAGAAATACATTCTGATCTACAAAATGAGCTTCCGTGGTATAGGTTTCCAAATTGAGAATAATGGAAACTGCCTGCCCTTCTTGATCCAGAGTTCCATCGACAATTGGAATCTTCCGAAAGAGCAGTCTTTTTTCAGCAGGATCAATCACCGGCCAGATATGTTTGGTCATTCCCTCATTCTGGCTGAGGCGGACAAACTCCCCCCCGTGCAAACGATAAATATCAGTCGCTTTTTTTATCTCAATATTCTGTTGGCTGGGCATGGCCAGATACAAGCTGCTATCGGAAGTGGTGATGGGCCAGGCACCACCTCGAACAACGGTCAAAATTGAATCCCTGGCAATCCAGTGACCTGATTCTCTGATGATGGGCCCCATGAGATGAATAGCCCTCTGATTATTTCCACCATCAACCACAAAACTGATAGAATTCCCTGATGCTCCAACCTGTGGGGTCAGAATTATCTGGTTTTCAGTTTCGCAGCGAAAAACAACCTGACTCTGCGCCCCTTGCTGAAAATAGATGGCATCCAATCCATCATCATCAGCGATGTATGCAATCGTAGCGGTTTGGACAATCTCCTCCAGCTGCGGAGTGGATGGGGGCGTGGCCCATAAACCAATTCCAAATAGAAATATTGAAACGAAGCTCAATTTTGAGGAGTTACTGGAAAGGATCAAATGAATATTAAAAACAGGGTGAACCATGGGAGGCTCCTTTTGTCTCTTTGGATTGGATAGGCCTTGACCAACATAAATCACGTGAGAGCATGTCCTACTACTCTTTGGCGTGATTTATCCTCCCTGGCACTTCAATGCAGATTAATTAGCGCTTGTTATAATTTATGCTCATCCATTCTTCGGTCATCCTGGCAAGCCTCTCTGCACTAAGATCTGGATTGGGATAATGACCAGTGGCAATGCGTTGACGACAGGCTTCAAAGAGGATAACTGCTGTAGCAACCGAAACGTTTAAACTTTCAACCATTCCGAACATGGGAATGGTGATATTCTGATCGGCCAACTCAGTCATTTCCGATGAGACACCACGATGTTCATTTCCCAGTAGAACGGCAGATGGCTTGGTCCAATCCACATCATAAATGGAAACAGAATCAGCAGCCAGGTGCGTGGTAAAAATGTTAAACCCTCTGGACTTTAAATCTGTGTTGAGCTTTTTAGGATCAGTATAGCGATTCTGTTTTACCCACTTGCCACCAGATGCAGCTACCTTTCTATGCAGTTTGGGGAATTGCTCCTGAGTATATAGCAATTGGATTTCTTCCAGCCCCACAGCATCAGCTGAACGGAATATGGCACCTACGTTGTGGTGATCATGAATATTCTCAATGATGAGTGTAAGGTCGAGTTGTCGATGTTTAACAACACGCTGAATCGTATTTAAACGTTTCTCAGAAACCAACTCGTCAAGTTGCTTCTCTGAAAAATTTTTACCCCGGGTCATTTATTTAAATTTTACAGCCGTTCCGTAGGCCATTACCTCGGCAGTGCCCTGCATAACCATCGCTGTTGAAAAGCGAACGGAGACAACGGCATCAGCTCCCATGTCAATTGCTTTCTGCTGCATACGCTCAACGGCCTGGTTACGTGCATGAGCCATCATTTCGGTATATTCGGGCAATTCTCCACCCACCAGCGTTCTCAGGCCAGCAACAATATCGCGACCAACATTTCTAGCCCGTATTGTACTTCCTGTGGCAACACCCAGGTGTTCTTTTATCTCTTTTCCTGCTACAGCCTCAGTAGAATACCAGTTTACCATTTCTCTCTCCTAAATGTTTCTTTGCTTCTCATTTGAATGCGCTGCGCAATCACATAAATCAATCCTAAGACACTGATGATTATGAATCCACCAGACATCAATCGTTCCAAAACACTAAGGGTTTCCCCCTGCCAGATGGCCCAGAATATCCGATGTACACCGATACTCCCCAGGATGATAACGAGGGCGACAATTATGCGATATATTAGTTTTGACTCAGGCGGATGGCTCATCTGTTACTTCAGGCTCCTCACCCAGTTTCCTGAGCAGTTCAAGGGTATAAATGCCAGAATCATGTCGATCTGCCCAGCTAAACTGAATAGCATAATGCCCTACCCAGTGGAAAAAGTTCAATTCGTAAGTTTTCTCCGTTTTCAGTGTGGGCATTCCGAATGTTTTATTCCCGAACAAATCACTCTCACCTGAGCAGTTTGCGCAGGGACAGGCATCTCTTAGTTTATGAAAATCGATAAGTGTTTCCACGCCATCATCCCATCGGATAGCTACACCTACCGGCAAATGAATTATTTCTAATACTTTCATGTATAGTTCGTCCTTTCAGCCAAATATAAACGATATGCTGGACTCAGAAACAGATATCACAGGAGATTTCCTCAGAATACAAAAAAGCCCCGGTATAAACCGAGGCTTAGGTGATTTTTTGGTGGAGAGGATTAGTTACTGTGTTCCTCAATATATTTTGCTTCTCGCTTACCTTCCTCCTCATCCACAAACTTGAACAGGATAGCTCCAATGACAAATAGGATAACAACCGAACCGATACCCCAACGTGATGCGACTTGGCCTATGGCCTCCATTTGTTCGGGTGTGTTGGCCAGGGGTCCGAGTGTACCCTTGATGGTCAGGCCAACCATACCGATGAGGAGTGGTCCCAGAATAGCTGCGAATTTGCCAAGCATATTGTAAAAACCATAAAATTCACCTTCCTGTCCTTTTGGGATCAAGCGTGAATAGTATGAACGGCTCAGTGCCTGGATACCACCCTGAACCAGTCCAATGGCAATTGCTAGCATATAAAACTCAATGGGTTTGGTCATCAAAACACCCCAGAAGGTGATAATAATGTAGGCGAAAATGGCCAGATAAATGGATTTCCGAACACCCCACTTCTCCCCTAATCTACCAAAGACAATGGCTGCCGGGAACCCGACAAACTGGGTAATCAGCAATGCAATAATTAGATCATTGGATTCAAATCCGATGGACATTCCATAGTCAACAGCCATACGAATTATCGTGTCAACACCATCGATATAGAACCAATATGCTAGTAGGAATATGGAAACGGTTTGTAGATGGCGGATCTTTTTGAAAGTATCCAGGTATTGCTGAAAACCAGCTTTGATGGTTGCCATGACTCCCAGGCTATTTTCAACTTTTTTCTCCTCTACCCAGAAAATCGTGAATAGCGTAAACAGACCCCACCAGACAGCTACGGACAGAAATGATATTCGCACGGCTTGACCAGCCCCGGAAAGGCCAAAAGTTTCTGGCATGAGGGTCATGGCTACATTCAAGGCAAAGAGAACACCGCCACCCAGATAACCCATTCCAAAGCCCAAACCTGATACCCGATCAATATTTTTTTCATCTGTGACACTTGGCAGGAGGGCATCATAAAAAATATTAGCGCCAGAAAAACCAATGATTCCCATTACATAGACAAAAATAGCCATAGCCCAGTCACCCTGTTGGACCAGGAAGAGTCCTGCAGTCATCAGCGCTCCCAGATAAGCAAAAAATATGAGAAATTTCTTTTTGGCCGAGCCCTTGTCAGCAATGGCACCCAGAATTGGCGCCATCAAGGCAACAATGAGGCTGGCGATGGAATTGGCGACTCCCAACTGGGCAGTACTTACATTAACATCGGCCCCTGCACTCCAGTAATCTTTGAAAAAGATGGGGAAAAATCCTGCCATCACTGTGGTTGCAAAGGCAGAGTTGGCCCAATCGTACATGGCCCAGCCCCAGATTCCTTTTTTTGCCTTTTCCATGAATATTCCTCCAGTTATAGTTCTATCTGAACATGGTATTACTTGTAATTATTCAAGTGAATTTGTAAAGACTTCGTGGTCAATATAGGCCAATCAGTGGGTATGCGAAGTGAATAATTTTAATTGAGAGATCCCTGGTCGGAGACCGGGCAAATTTTCATTTTCCAGGCGACGAATCGAATCGTCGACTGGATTGAAACAGATTTTTATGATATTACTGTGAGAAAACCTTGCGAAGGTTTAGAACCTTCGCAAGGTTATTGGTTAATTAGACAGTAATCTTGGAGATGGTAAATTTCCACATATATGCAAAACCTGCCAGGGCAATAACAAGCAGGGTTAACCCGATCCCCCAGTTCCCGAATATCATGTGCCCGATTGCAAATGTCAAACCCCAGATCATGGCCACACCGGCAACCCAGTTCCCAAAGAATCCTTTTGAAACAGGTTGAAGCGTAGGTGTAATTTTATCTTGTATTGGAGCCCACCACCCACCGGGTTGAACCCGTTGATAAAAGTTAACCAACGTCTCTTCACTCTCAGGTTTGGTCAAAAAGGTTACAGTAAGCCAGGAAATGATAGAGACTGGTACTATTAATAACAGCTTCAGATGGAATTTCATCGTAATACCGAAGAAAACGGGATCAGGACCAAATAATTCATAATCCAGCCCCAGGCCAACGGTCTGATAATAGGCTACAACCTCGAAAATGAGGGCCATTATAAGAGATGTAGCGAGTGCCGTGATCTCTGTCCAGGCATTGATGCGCCACCAGAACCAGCGCAATATGATGACGAGACCAATTCCTGCTCCCATGGCTGCCATAAACTTCCAGGCTTTTTCAATACTTTGCATCTGCATAGCGATGTAGGCTGCGACTACCATCAGAATGACAGTAGCTATCTTGGAGATCACCACATAATGACGTTGGGCCGTATCATGATCTTTAAATTTGGATTCAGGTTTGATAAAGCGTTTATATACATCGTGAATGAGATAGGATGCTGCCCAATTCAAATGCGTGTCTATGGTGGACATAAATGCAGCTAAAAAGGAGACGACCAAAAGTCCGCGCATTCCACTCCCCAATAACTCTTTCATGACCAGTGGATAGGCTGCTTTTGTGCCAAGCTCATGTGTACTCAAATCGGTAAACATCAGCATGGAGGCCAATGCAACAACAATCCAGGGCCACACCCTCAATGCATAATGGGCCGTTTGGTACCATAGTGTTGCAGCCAGGGCATGACGTTCATCCTTGGCGGAACCCATACGTTGGATGATATATCCACCACCATCGGTATTATACATGGACCACCACAAAATGGTCATATAAACCAGGAATTGTGAGAAGGGTGATTCCCAAAATGCTACCGTGAAGAAACCAGCTTCAGGGACTGGTGGAATAAAACTGAGCGTGTTCTCATTCACAATTGGCGTCACAGCCAATTGTTGTTTCAGACCATCCAGGGAGGCTGATAATTCAGCACTCCTCAGGGAATCTGTAGCCACCGCAAGTTGCGAGGTCACCTGTTGTATTCCCGCTTCAATGGAAGCATGCTCGCCAGTAAAGCTACGTAGTTTTTCAAGAATTACATCCATGCCACCGACATAATTCACAGCAATCATAGCCAGTGCCACAGAGCCAACTATGGCGATTACAAATTGGACCAGGTCAGTGATGACCACACCCCAGAAACCTGAGAGTAAAGAATAGATAACAGCGATCACCACACAGATCCATACTGCTGCCCACTTGTCAACATCGAGCATGACTGCGGCAATAGAAGCCATAGCGTTGATCACCCACCCCATGACAATGAAATTGTACATGATAGCAAAGAAACCGACTTTAAAGAGACGCAACCCAGCAGCGGGTTTACCTGAATATCTCACTTCAATTAATTCATTGTCAGTAAGTACTTCTGCCCTTCTCCACAACCGCGAAAAAAGGAATACTGCCAATAAGCCAGCAAGTAATTGATTCCACCAGAACCAATTTTGCCAGATACCAGGACCACGGACAAATTCAGTAACGGCCAGGGGTGTATCGGCGGCAAATGTTGTGGCCACCATTGAAGTTCCAACCACCCACCAGGGTAGCGTTCTACCGGCCATGAAATATTCGCTGGTAGAGCCTGCAGCTCGTTTATAGAAAAATATACCAACACCCATGGAAAAGGCGATGTAGGCAATAATGATCGTCCAGTCAAGAAATGAGAGAGCCATGCGCTATCCTTTCAATATGAATGAAGAATTTCTAAGTACTTGCTTCTACCTTCTTAATCCCGAAGTCACGCTCGATCTTCACAAAAAAGAGAATCGCAAAACTTGGGATGGTACATAACATGACCCAAATGAAGAAGTGCTGATAGCCTATGATATCCTGCAACCAGCCCGAAATCATCCCGGGGATCATCATACCCAGGGCCATAAAGGCAGTGCAAATCGCATAATGGGAAGTCTTGAATGCGCCTCTCGAGATGTAGATCATGAACATCATGTACGCTGTGAATCCGAAGCCATATCCAAAGGTTTCAAAAGCGACAGCAGGAATGATAAGCCATAGGCTGGAGGGCTGTGCGTAGGACAAGAAAATGTAAACAGCATTAGGAATGTTGATCAGCACGGCGAACCACCATAACCATTTTTTCAAACCGTGTTTTGAAACGGCCATACCGCCCAATATGCCTCCCAGAGTGAGAAAGATCAGGCCAATGGTGCCGTAGGTCAGTCCATACTGTCCTGCCGTCAAACCCAAACCCCCAGCTTCACGTGTATCTAGCATGAAAGGTGCTGACAGTTTAACGAGCTGGGATTCACCCAGACGGAAGACCAACATGAAAACAATGGCAATACCTATACCGGGTTTCTTAAAGAATGACACAAAAGTTGCGAAGAAATCGGAGATAGCATTACTGATGGAGGCCTCTTCCCTTACCTTTTCGACCGTTGGCAGGGTAAAACGGTGTGCCAGCCAAAAGACGAAGAACATGGCAGATAAAAAGAAGAATAAGACGGTCCAGGCCAACCTGACGTTACCGGATTCTCCATCGAAGAGGGCCTGTGAAGGCGCATCCAACTTCTTATCCAGTTGGATCACTGCCATGACGGGTTCATTCCAGTTTTCAGAAGTGAATTCAAAACGGCCTGAGTTGGTTAGTTTGATACTCTTGTCGCCACTGTCCTGACCAAATGTTACAATGATCGTTTTCTCGGCTTCTGGGGCCTTGGAAAGACGGAAATAGACAGTTCCCAGGTTGCCGGCATATTCGGTTACTTCTGGCACCTCCGCACCGAAGTTGTCCCGTATCCAATTTTTAAATTTACCCGAGCCGGTTTTTTCGGTCTTCACTTCTGCTTTACCGTCCACTTGCTTGATCCTGGCTACCGTCGGATCAGGCTGCCCCTGAGCAATGTTCCATGCCTTGGCCGCAGCAATAATGGAATCGGCGTAAGTGGTGCTTACCTTTTTAATGGGAATGTTGAGGCTTTTGGGCTCATACACCAGATGCATGTCCCCTGACAAAGCATCCTTACCAAGATCTGAGATTTGAACCTGCTCCACATTGGTACCTTCGGCAACTGCATTCACCTCAACCCTAACCTTTTTCATTCCAGTGGTATTAATAAGAACGGATACTAGTATGATGAAAACGCCCTGACCCATGAGCATAGCGACGCGATAGAATGCAGAACGGATGCCGTTATAGAATGCCTGATCGCCCTCGTCAAGACCGATCATGTAAAAGCCATCGGCAGCAATATCGTGGGTGGCGGAAGTAAAAGCCATGAGCCACAGAAAAGCGATTGAAAGCTTGAAGAAACTGGTTGTGGGAATAGTCAGTGCTATGCAGGCAAAGAGAATACCCAGGATAAATTGCATAATGAGAATCCACCACCGCTTGGTCTTGAGATTGTCAACAATGGGGCTCCACAATGGCTTCAGGAACCAGGGCAGGTAGAGCAATGAGGTGTAAAAGGCAATATCGGTATTGGAGATCCCCAGCATTTTGTACATGACGACGGAGACAACCATCACCACGGTATACGGAATCCCTTCTGCAAAATAAAGGCTGGGTATCCAGGTCCAGGGTGAGCGGGTTTTGGTGCTTTGATTGCTATTCATTAGATTTCCTTCACACGGAGTAATTTGTAATTATCTACATCAACTCAGTTTAATGATTGTATATGAAATATTTGCTCTGAATTTGCTTAAATGCTTCAAGTTCACCCTGATAACTCTGGATAATCTCTTCGGCAGAACTACCTGCATCAACCATTTCCCTTAAGCCAGAGCCACCCCATAGGCGATCCGGTCCACGAGCACTTCTCCAGCCAAATTCTGCGGGATAATGCTTTTTGGTGATCACCAAAAGGTGGACCAGGAAATCCACAGCATTGAATTGATTGGGATCGGTGACAAAAATTTTCACTCCATTGACAACTTCACCTTTGAAGAGTGGGTTCATAGCAACACCGGGCATATCAACAGGGGTATAAGACACCGGTTCAACCGTAAAACCCTGCATACCGGTGGCCAATAATTCGCTGGCCAGCAGTGCACCATCCATATAGGGTGTACCTACATACTCAAATGGAAAATCAGTTCCCCGGCCCTCGTTGATGCGGACACCTTCAAGGAGACAAAGACCTGGGTAGGTAAGGGTTTCGTTGGTATTGCGCATATTGGGTGATGGTGGCAACCAGTTTAGATCAGTCTCCGACCAGAAAACATCTCCTGTCCACCCTTCACATTCAACGACATGTAATTCCACCACTCCCAATTCGGGAAGCATTTTTTCACCAATGATCATGCGGGCCAATTCACCCATGCTCAGGCCGTATTGGATGGGTATCTTATATCTTCCGACAAAACTTTCAAAACCATCATCCAGAACATTTCCATCAACCTTGCGGCCAATTGGATTAGGACGATCAAGTATCATGACCGGAATATCATATTTTGCGCCTGCTTCAAGTACATATCCCATGGTTGAGATATAGGTATAAAACCTTGTACCCACATCCTGGATGTCAAAGATGAGCACGTCAATCCCTTTCAGCATTTCAGGAGAAGGTGCATGTTGGGCTCCATATAAACTGTGAATGGGAGCTCTAGTTTTGGCATCAATACCACCTGGAATGGCGTCCCCCCCCTGCTCCGTTCCTCGAAACCCATGTTCAGGAGCAAAAATGGCTGCAACCGTAATACTGTCTGCCTTGTAAAGCAGGTCAACCAGATGTTCACCTTGTTTATTGACAGCTGTATGATTGGTGACCACACCGACATTACGGCCCAATAAGGGCTCAAAGCCGAGATTTTGAAGTACATCCAAACCAGTGAAAACTTCAAGGGGTTCCTGAGGAGGTGTGGATTGTCCAAATTCTTCCACCTGTTCGGCATGGGGTCCAGGAATTTCAGTTTGGGGGGTTCCTGAAGGGCTGGAGGCACAACTCCAGATGACTGCCAGCATGATAAGGTAAATAAGATTTTTCACCGAATAACTCCTATTTAAGGTAGGTTATGTTTTGCGTGTAAATTTGAGTTCCGGCGGTTACTTGAACAACGTAAACACCCGAACTTGACCCAATATTAGCCAGGTCATCTATATTTATGTAATTGTCACCATTGCTAACTGTCCGCTGTAATTGATGGAGCAGTTGACCCTTTAAATTATACAGATTAATCGTGATTGAAGATTGATCATTACTCTGGATGCGCAAAGAGAATGAACCATTAAAGGGGTTGGGATAGGCAGTTGAAACCTGGAATTGATCTGGATACTGGGGGGTTGGATCCACATCGACCATTACTTCCAGGTAGTCAATGACCCGGGACATGATGACATTTCTGGCTGACTCAGGGTAGATGGCCTCAAAGCCCACACCCAGATAAACCAGTCCACCATTCTTCGTGCTCTCACCAAAGTGACCGAAATATTGTATCCCAGCACCACCAACTGCTTCGTAAACAGTGCCATCATACGTCAAATTGCTTATTGAACCACCATAGGGCTTAATCCCATCAGGATAGTCCACATCGTAACTCCCATGTGATCCGTCATCAAAGTCGATACCTGATAATCCGGAAAATATTCCAGTATCGAAGCCATTCATGGAATACGCAGAGGTATTGTCGCTGATGTAGTCAGCTTTTAAATAATTATGATAGAAGTTGATATCGCTGGCTGTTCCATTCTGTTCCAGATCATAACCAATTTCAGATCCAGAGATAAACAGTCTACCTCCAGAATCCAGATAGGACATAATTTTTGATTGCTCACCGGGAGAAAATGAGGTGTTTGTACTACCCTCCTCCCCACTAATCCAATCTACAAGATCGTAGTCGGATAACTCAACTGACCCGTTTTCTATGGCATCGTTGCTCGCAGCATCAAAAAGGCGACCGTGAGCATGGATAGCTGAGCCATGCTCGATGATGTAATCAAAGTTGTTGGTTGTCCCTGAGGTTCTTTCAAACCCTTGAACGATTAGGATGCGGGATGTTGCCTCGGTACTGGCTACAGTTCCTAGCACTTCAGAATAGTTGCTATGGCCATAATCATTCACATTCCTGGTTTTAATATAGACAGGTTCATTGGCTGTGAGCCCATGAAGCGTGATTTGAGGAGTTGACGAGCTATCGGACAAAACAAATGATTCACCATCATAACTGGTATAAACCTGGTATTGGGTGGAATGTGTTGAAGGGGCACAATTGACGCCAATGCTTCCATCACCATTATTGATAACTGAATAATAACTGGAAACCTGAGGAGCTGATAAAGCACCAAAGGCATCACTGAGTCCACCCCAGATTTCCGGACTACCACCGTCATACCCAAGCGCCCAGATACCAATACCCTTAATTCCCATCTCGATAGCATAATTGTATTTGGTTGCCAGACTGAGACTATCATCATACCAGACCTGGTGATGGTCACCATTATTGTAATTATACCAGGCTCCATGAACCTGAGAATTGTATTGTTTACCATAGGTTTGAGCACGTGATTCTGCAGTGGGGTACAAAATCGATGAGCCACTGGTACCATCCACAACCTCTGCATTCATTACGGTACCGACAACCTCCCAATCCCGACCATACCAGGGCAGTCCAAGAATGAGTTGGCTGCCGTCATCACCTGTTTTGGTAAGATAATCCTCTATTGTTCGCTGAATGTGCCAGCTGGAAAGCCCACTGTATAATGGGGAATTGGGCCCAGCCCGGCTGCTGCCTGACCAGTAATAGCCGTATGCCATTATCATGAGACCATCTGAATTGTCAGAGAGGTAATCATAATCGTAAGCACTCGACCAATCCACTGAAGGCATGGCAATGCTCACTTCTGAGCCTGGGATTTGATCATGAAATGCTTGTGTCAAATCATGCATGAAGGTGTTAAAATCATTTCGAGCACTGGAAGGAACGAATTCAAAATCAATATTGACCCCATCAGCATTCCCCTGGACAACACGTGCGATGAGATTGTCAATGGCATTCTGTCGATAGATTGCATCGCCGAGCAGGATACCTATCCCTGTGTTGTCAAAATTGGTAACTGTGACAATGACCTT
Organism: Fidelibacterota bacterium; assembly: GCA_016844955.1. Taxonomy (GTDB): domain Bacteria; phylum Fidelibacterota; class UBA8477; order UBA8477; family JABMPR01; genus JABMPR01. The sequence continues at coordinate 22,727 of JAERTH010000098.1, forward strand.
AACGCCATGACTGTGAGCAAGATCCACCAGACCATTCCAGGGCCAGCCATTTGCGTCAGTGATATTCCCTGAATTATCCATTGCCAGATTGAACCAGGCAATATGACTCAGCTGGTTATAATCATAATTTTCCCAGTCAGACCCACGCCAGTAAGGGTGATACCCGAATACCACATGGCTGGGTTCCCGCAGACCGTCTCTCGTGATAAGATCTCGAGGTAAACCCTCAAATTCATCTACATAATCAAAACGGAGCTGACCAAACTGTGCGGAGTGTTCAGCATGGACTTTCTGGGGCAATTCCTGCGCCAGCACCATATAAGCACTGCTCAACAGGAGAAGTGTCAGAAGTGTCGTTTTGTTTAGAATGATGCTAACTCCACTGCTGATGGTTTAATCATAGAGTAAGTATTTTTTGCGCAGTTCTGCGAATTCCTGAAGCGCTTCCTGCCATCCGGCTTCCATATCAAGAGGATCTTTGCCTGCCTGAATGTCCAGGCGAATCTGTTCATCCCCCATAACCTTGGTAAACATATTCAAGCGATGGGTATTGGCGAAGAGATCGATCTCTGGATAGAGTTCCTGATGTACTGCCAGTATTTGTAAACCAACTAGGTAGGGTTTGTATTGATCCGGATCGCTGACATGCAGCTGGACTCCACCACAAACCTGACCCTTATAGCGGCCATAATACGGTTTCACAAAGGTAGGTCTAAAAATAATGCCCTCACCAACTCGTGCTTGTAGCGCCTCGGCAAATTCATGGGGGTTCTTAATCCAGGGACCACCGGAAAATTCAAAAGGAACCGTAATCCCAACCCCCTCGGATAGCACATGTAATTCACCATAGGTACCAGTTGAGATCATGGGCAGAATGGTTGAAGCATCCGGTACATGTGGTGATGTGGGTACCCAGGGTAGACCGGTTTCTTCAAACCACATATCACGGCTCCAACCGGCCACTTTCACAACCTCGAGATTGCAATTGATACCAAATTCAGTATTAAAGAGCTGAGCCAATTCACCGGGTGTCATAGCGTGACGGTATGGAATGGGGTAGCGCCCCACACCACTGGCGTGTTCAGGTTTCAGGATATTCCCTTCCATTTGAACTCCGTTGATGGGATTGGGTCGGTCAAGGATGATAACTTTTTTGCCCATGGCCGCCGCGGCCTTCATTATATATGACATTGAGTAAATGAAAGTATATGACCGCACACCAATATCCTGGATATCAAAGAGAATTACATCCAGATCGGCGATCATCTCGTTGATTTCAGTCTGCTTCTTAAGATAGGTGGTAACGGCTTTGATGCCTGAGCTGGGTTCGATTTCCTCTCCAATCTGATCTCCACCATTTTCAGCACCAAATAATCCATGCTCTGGTGACATGATCAGAACCACATTGATATGCTCTGGAAGGAGGTTAACACCATGTACCAAGTTTCTGTCCACACAGGTCTGATTGGCCAACAGACCATAGCGTAAATCATTGTCCCAGTTACCCTGCTCAATGAAAACTTCCAGACCTGATTTAACCTGCACTGGAGATTCTTTTACGGGAATGGGTGGAACCAACACCTCTGGGGTTACTGCAATGGGTGGCTGTGAGCAGGCTGCAAAAAGCAGTATCAAAAGTATCGTGCCAGATCGCAGAATGTTTCCATTTATCTGTTTCAATGTATTCATAATTGTCTATCCCCTGTTGTTTGGCTAAGCTAGGTTAGTTAATTCCATTTACCAACACTATTTAAAAATCTCCTGGCACGATTCGATGTCGGGATTTCAATTGACCTGTTTTTGGAATCTTCCCTGATAGGCTCAGGGGATAAAGCTTTAAGAATTAGAACGTGGTCAGTTCTGTTCCAGGGTAATAGTGCAGCAAAATGTCTTTATATGAAATGCCATCCAGAGCCATACCAAGTGCTCCCATCTGACACAGCCCCACTCCATGGCCCCAACCCGACCCTCTCAGCATAACAGAATCATCACTGGCTAACGTATCAGCATTATCAATAACAAAAGCTGAGGAATAGAGAAAGGACTCACTAAACATCTGACGAATATCATACTGGTCCAACAGATGGTGTTCAACTGATTCACCCTGGCTATCCGTGCCTGTGAGGATCAGGTTGTTGATCCGGGCGGAGGCACCACGGCCCACAATGTGGACATTATCCAGGCTGTTCCAGGTGAGGTTGTAGAATTTTTTCAGATTGTTGAGGATATCCTGTTTCTTCACGGCCTCTGACCACCGATAGTAGCTGCCTGAAACATCAACTTTCCCAAGCATTCCAGCAAGGTTCACAGATTGGAAGCGTTTTGAGGCGCAGTATGCATCCTCATAGTGCCATAGATCCTCAAAATCTGTCACTGCATTCCCAGGACGTTGGTCAGGTCCATCCCATAAAGGAATTAGGTAAGGAACCGAGTCACCTTTCCAGACGGCTTCATAGTCCTCTACCATGCCACCACAATTCTTGGAGTAGCGGGCATCAATTACGCGGTTCTGGTGAATCAGAACTTCACCTTTGGTTTCTACAGCCGCATTCAGAGAATGCTCAGTGAGAAAACTGGTGCCCTGATAACGCTGGCAGCAATCATCATTACAGACATCAAAACCATTATCAAGATGTTTGGCCTCGGCCAGGGCCATGGACCAGCATCTGGCCACTACAGTCTGGGCTGCCAGCAAATCCGCCGGCGCTTCAGATCCCATTTCGGAAGTAGCCACGCATGCCACATAGGCTTCAATATTGAGAGTGTTGATTACTTTAAAGCAATCATCCTCAACAGTGATGTTCAACTGCCCGGGTAAATCCACGGCGATTTGCTTCTCCCAGTGAAACCCACGACCGGCGATTACCGGATCAACATGAATTCCATATCCAGTAGATAAGGTTTCAACCTGGTCATTGCAGTTCAGAGTCAGTTTATCCAGCAAGGGTTGCTCTGGAAGGCCCTGAGCAACAATGCTTCCATCTTTTACACTAAGTTTTAACTGATGGGTTGCTTCTATCCCGGAAATTGAACCTGAGACATCCATTTCTGGCGTCCAGGATAGAGTAATATTTTGGAGTTTATCTTCGGGAAGGACTATTCCGACCCGGATAACATCATTGTTCAATCCACTGGAGATAGGCATCGACGGCAGCTCCTAATGCTGGGGCATGTCTCAGCTCAGAATGAATAATCAGATCATCGCGAAGACGATTGGTTTTGGTCAAATATTTTGCTTTTATCTCAGCCGGAAGTTTTGAAGAGTGAATCATCCGACCTAATTTTTCATTGACGGGATCTAGCAGTAAGGGTGTGAATTTTTTGAATTCCCAGATATCACCCAGTCTCTGCCCCACGACCATGCGTTCAAAGACTTTTCCGAGGTGTTCATGTTCCTGATCCAGAGTTCTGTTTGCATCCTGGAATTTTGTTTCCGGTGCGCCTAGAGCCAGCGTCTGGATACGATGATAGAATAGTTCTGAGAGGGCTTGAGCGGTAGCCTGTACAACTTCTACGGCCTCCTCTTCACCCAGGAGTGCCTGTTCGTAAATCTGCCAGGGGTAAATCTCTGCGAGATCAAGTTCTTCCTGACTCATGCCGATTTTTTCTCCGTAGCGGGTTTGAATACCCCTAGCGGAAAGCAGATTTTCATAGCTGTAATCATCATCTGCCATCATTTCCCAGGATTTGGCAATCCAGGATTTGCAGGCATCAAAGGGAACATTCTCCTTATCCAGTAACATGGCATCGGCAATACCTGTTCCTACACCAAAGTAGTAGGCTGAGGATACATCGCGCATACCACCCTCGTCACCCCAGCGCTCACCCAGTCCGCAATAGTCTGCATCACTTCCAATAGCATGGATCGGTTCCAGCGTTGTGTAGCCCTCTTTTTTCAGGGCTTTCTCAAGATTATTCAAGAATTTGGGCATTCTTGGGCCATTGGCCATGGCGGAGATTCCTCGCCCATTCTTGGTTTTCAGTCCTGGAAGACCTATTCCAATCAGGATATCCTGGGTCACATTCTCACCTAAAATCGTACGGATCGCCTTGGTAAAGCTTTCGATGAATGCCTTCTCTTGAGGTGCTTCAGTTTTGGTCTGCTTGACGGTACCAGCCTTATGTTCCTTAATCTGTCTGGCAAGTGCGATGGGCTTAAATTTTGGATTATATGAATCAGATGAATTATAGGTTACTTCGATAAATGGTTTTAACGCCACAAACCGCATGGGGTTGATCAGGATGTCCACCTTGTGCACCAGGACTTTTGAAGCCCCGCCATCAATTCCGATTAAAATGATCTCATCCATTGTTAACCTCATTCATTATTTGACGCCTGTAAATGGCTTCGCGGCGCATTTCGTCTTTGGCGTTGTCGTTTCTATCTACTGTTGCACGATCAATATTATGGTCGGTACCACCACCATGCCTGATAACCTTGTAAATGGGGTCCCAGACTCTACCAATCCGATGGTGCTCGCACATTCGGGAGACAAATTCATAATCTTCACCGTAATTGCGGGCATATGGAGTTGTGTTCATATCCAGATATCCAAGATCACGTGCGGCTTCTATATAGAATGAACGAGGTGCGCCAGCGCCATTGATACGGAGCAGGTTGTTGCGGCCATTTTCTTCAGTCCACTCATCGTGGGTTACTACGGGGATTGAGTCCATGCGAGTGATCTCACCCGTTGCAGCATCCTTCTCCCACACTTCATAAGAACCGATGACCATTCCAATGGTATCATCTGAAGCATAAACAGCAGCTACTTTTTCAACAGCATCTTCAATGAGTTGATCATCAGAATCCAACTGTACATAAAATTTACCCCGGGCAGCCTTTAATCCGGCGTTCAGACACAATCCAATGTTGTTGATATCCAGAACGATTAATTTTACTTCTGGCTTGCTGGCATCATACTTTGTGCCACCGGCCAGGTATTCATTCACTGCTGGTATGGTGGGATCACTATCTCCCCCGTTCACAACCACGATAATTTCGATATCCTGAACAGTCTGAACCAGGATAGATTCAATAGCAGCACCAACAAATTCGGGTCGATTATTCACAGGAATGATGACGGTTGCTGTCAGATCATAGTCCTTATTGGCATAAGGAACTTTTGAATAATGAGCGCCAGGAGCCAGATAGGCATCAATCCGGTTCAGGTGATCTGATACGATTTGCTCCAGTTCAAGTTGTGATTCCTTGCTGGCCAGCAGATAGTCGAACACGTTTTGCTCACCAACCGCCTTGTTTACACAATATGGGGAGCCTGCATATCTATTGGCGATATGTACCAATTCTCCGACTTCACTCAGCCTCAGTCTTAATTCATACATGAAATGTTGTTTGGTGGAGCTGGCCAATGGCAATACTTCGCGGGCTTTCTCAAGATTGATCACCCAGGCTTTACCATAATCAGTATTATCACGGACACGACCAATGTGATGATCCAGAAGATGTTCATCGCTGAGTTTCCCGTTATCATCAACCTCATAGTCAGCATATATCATGGACCATTCGTCTGAGGTCTCAGCAACAAGCTCGTATAAGGTCGCAGCGGATTTCTTAAGGATGATTTTTTCAGAACGGGCATCGATGAGGAGCAGTGCATCCCCTTTGGCGTTCACAATTCTATCGCTAAAGGTCTCTGCATTCAGGTCTGAAGTCGGGAGTAAATCAATCTCGGCATTTGGGAAGGAAATTTTGTAGTCAGCTAAATCGTGGGAATTGTCGCCACTCATCACAAGTATATTCAATTTTGAACTCCTTTTTGCAATCTTGAATAGAATGCAGCGTAAATAAAACTTTTCGAGTTTCTTACCTCGATACAGCGATGGATTTAAGAAATATTTGACGATATTCAACCATTATTTGCGGTTAACAATGGTGGTTTGAGCGGAAAAGTGCTAAAACTGGTTTGTTATATAAGAAATACAATTCAAATAAATGTAAAGTCTTTGAAATAGTAATCTTGATTCACCTGAAGATCATGAGAGTAAAGGTCAGTTTCCGAGTAAATTTTTGTGGAGATACCGGTCTTTTGAAGTGTTAATAGTCTCGTTTCACTCGATTCGAAACCGCACAACAAATTTCATAGGGAATCGTATTTAATACTTTTGAAACTGTATCAACTTTAACCTGCTCTGATGTACCTCCAATGACGGTGAACATGGAGCCAGTATCTGGTTGATCATCTCCCAGATCTATCATGATATGATCCATGGTGACGGTTCCAACCACAGGGTAGGCTTTTTCCCCGAATGAGACCACCCCCCGATTGGTCAGTCCCCTATTATATCCATCAGCATAACCGATTCTCAGCGTACCTATATTAGTAGCCACTGCAGCTTGCCATTTCTCTGCGTAACTAACCGGCTCACCTGCCTCAATACGAGCGACCCTGATCAAAGGTGCTTTTACCTCCATTGCAGGCTGTAGATTACCGGCATGTTTTTGTGCAGGTGATGTATCATATCCATACAATCCAATTCCCAGGCGCATGGCATCGTAGAAATTGGAATCATCATGGAAAGCACCGGCGCTATTTGAGAGGTGAATCATCCCTTGGAAGCCTCTTGCTTGTGCCTGTACAACAAATGCTCTGAAGCCCTGTTTCTGTTGTTCATAAGCCATTTCTGAAGTGGTATCAGAAGACGAATAATGGCTATACACCCCATGAATATCCAATCCCTGGGGGTTTGATATGAGCTCAATAGCCTCATCAGGGCTGAGACCCAGTCTATTCATACCTGTATTAATATTCAGGTGGACACCGGTTCCGGAATAATCCGATTCAATAATGGACAGGGCATCTTCCATGGATCCGACGCTCAGTAGCGCATTATGTGGAACAGATGCCAACTCCCCAGAAAAAACCCGGCTAAATATCAGAATTGATATATCAGGGAAATCAGCAGATAACTCCTGCGCCTCCTCCAGTGTGGCTACAGCGAATGTTTTCACAGCCAGATTTTGGTTAAGATATCGTGTTACCTGGATGGCTCCATGTCCATATGCATTTGCCTTCACGACCGGAATAACCATTGCTGGGGCAACTCTGTTTAAAAAATATTTGTAGTTCCTGCCAATGGATTCAAGTGAAATCTGGCTAATGGCTTGCATGTAGGGGTCTCCCAAAACAAAAAGGGCGTGAATAAACACGCCCTTTTTATAATTGATCTATAGCAAAGAGTTCTAGTTGACGGAGTCTTTCAAACCTTTACCAGCTTTAAAACGAGGAACGTTCATTGCAGGGACCTGGATCGCGTCGCCCGTACGGGGATTGCGAGCAGTTCTTGCTGCACGAGCAGATACGTCGAAAGTTCCGAAGCCAACTAAAGCAATTTTGTTGCCGGCTTTTAGTGAATCTGTAACAGCGCCTGTAAATGCACCAAGTGCTTTTTCAGCCTGTACTTTTGTAATTCCTGAATCCTCGGCAATCTTTGCAATCAATTCAGCTTTGTTCATAATGTGTCCTCCTTGTTTTTTTATTAATATTATTTAGACTCAGTTGACTTGAGCAGCACCTCATCGGATTGGCTCAAGTGGGCTCAAACCCTTACCCACCATAGGATAACGTCAAAAAGGTAAGGGGCCATTTTTGAAAGTCAAGCAGTTATTCATCAATATTTTTTTTGATAGAAGCAGACAAATATTTCTGTAAATCTTGAAAATTTTCAAACACCTCTGTAGTGCATCCCACAATCCAGGAAGGTACTTTTTCTAAAGGCATTCCCAGTACCAGATACACGGGCATATCGTGTTCATAGGCCAATGTAAGCTCACCATGAGTGCCACCACCATGGATGACATACTCATCCCAGAGACAAATCACACCCTGACATTCATTCAATAATTGATGAAGGTCACGGTCAATAATCTTTTTAATTACTGGCCTAAACTTATTAATATCAGCACTTTTCCACTGTCGGAAATTGTCTTTTTCCAGCTGAGTAAGGAAATCCTGTTCATGCTGAGATGGATCGAAAACATCCCAGTCAAGTTCAGCACTTAGAAAATCACCTATCTCTTTACGCCAGGTGGCTCCATCGTCAGGTGCGGCTTCTATAGCACCAGCCAGGTAGATTTTCAACTGTCCCCATCCAGGTGAAAAAACGTTGCTGACAACCAAATGAGGAAGGCAGTTTCGATGAGGCAAATGAGCAAATAACCATAATCAATAAAGCCTTGAAGAAAGGCTGCATCGAGTCCGGCCATCCAATTATGAGGAGGCAAGTACAGAGCGATCTCCGAATAAGCATCCAGGGGAGCACCCTTTACCAGGAACAATCCGCTGATCATCATCATGGGTAAAAGGCCGATATAGAGCAATTTACTGAGACTATCCACATGCTTTGCCAGGAGACCAATTATCTTGCTCAAAGCCACAATTTGAAGTGCCCCCAGGAGCATGAAAACAATACTGGCTTGAAAATTTATCATTTCGAAGGACATCTCAGTCACAAAGGCCAGAATTGCCCACACAACCAGCATATGAGCTAAGCCCTTTATCAGACTGATGGTGGCCTGCGCAATAAAGAATGAGGGTTGTCGATGAAAACGACCCATTTCATACAGACTGGCCATCCCATTGCTTCTCTGAGATTCCCAATAGAATCGAGCCGTGGTCTCGTAGATGGTGATGAGCAGAGTCAGCAAAAGCGAATCCAACACCAGAGCAGGAATGATCTGAATCATTTCTTGTTCAGGGAGCAGTGATTTGTAGGGCAGAAAAAACATAAAGAAGAATATGAGCCCGGTCAATATGGGCATAAGTCCCATTGTTGTGAACTGCCGTTTATAAATGGTCAACTCACGATGCCAGAGGGCTGCGAATACATTATTCATGCATGGCCTCCACTTTGATCATCCTTTTGAAGATGTCAGACAGAGCGGGGAGCCTAGGAGTGGCCTCTACTACCCTTTCGTGAAACAGTGCGGTAATTGATTCGGGGGGTACATCTACCTCAGTTATAATTGCATAGTGATTTCCTTGAACCGTATACGAAACCACATGTGGTGAAGCATCCAGAATATTGAAATCACGTTCGTGAGTTTCAGACAGTCTTAAATCCAAAATCCTGTTTTCCCGTTCAGTTTCTTTCAGCTCGTTTAAAGTTCCATCAGCAACCAGCCGCCCATCGTCAAGAATGGAGATGCGGTCTGCCATGCGCTCGACCTGATCAATATTGCTTGAGACCATTACTGTGGTGAACCGTAATTTCTGTTCCCGCAGGAAGGTCTCCATGAGCTCCTTACAGCCTTGATCCAGAGAAGCAGTGGGTTCATCCAGAAGCAGAATGGATGGATTGTGCAGTACGGCTCGAATAAACTCCATCTTGCGCCTGGTTCCAAAGCTCACTTCACGTGGAAAAGCATGAATACTGTCGGCCACTTCAAACCGGGTAACAAAACCTGAGATCCTATTCAACAGGTCAGCTTGAGCAATGCCATGCAGCTTCCCGTGCAGCGTGAGATTCTCCATGAGTGTTAAGGATTGTTCGAACCGGCTATCCTGAGACATATATCCGATTTGATGCCTGATCTGATTCTGGCGAGCACCTAAATTCAGACCATTAATATAGCCCGAGCCCAGGGTTGGGACGCTGAGCGTCGCTATGACCCTCAACAGGGTTGACTTACCCGAACCTGTGGTCCCGATAATGGCATGAATGTGCCCTTTTTCCACGCCCAGGGTCACATTGTTCAATGCAGCCCTGTCATCATACTTTTTGATGATGTTTCTTAGTGTAATTGAAACAGCCATATCCAGCTATTCTCCGTCCATAGCGAATTTTCTAATTTCAGTTATTGACTGACTGATTTCTTTTCTCCTTTAAAGGTCCAAACAGCCAATAATACAATCATCAGCAATAGAACCCAGATTGAGGCATAATTATAGGTTGAGCTACCATAAGTGATAAGGTCAGTAAAACGTCCGATGAGCAGTGAAATTCGTCCCATGACTGCAAATCCAAAGGAAGCACCAAAACTGATCATGAGAAAGTAAATTCCAACACGGGTTACTTTACCAAAGGCACCAGCATGTTCCTTGGAGAAGTAAAAATACAGCAGCCCAGTGATGGTTCCCACCAGAATGATAAGATTATTAAATACACTCACTCCCGTGAGGCTGAAGAAGGGCATATCCACCAGGGACACGGCTGAACCTTTGATCTGTCCCAGCACATTCGAATTCAGAAAAGCATAAGCTCTCAAACCTGCGGCCATACCTACAGTATAGGCGATACCTAGTCTAGCCAACCAGCTCAATTTAGATGCCACACTCAACAGCATCATGATTCCCAATGCAAAAGGCAGGAGATAGATAAAATGTGGGTCATGTCCATGTCCCTTATCAATACCACCATCTGGAAAGACACTGGGTAGCACAAATCCAAATAGATTGTAAATCCCATACCAGGTTTTCATCAAAAATCCTGATATCTGGCCTTCAGGTGTTGGCCACAGACGCCCAAACAAGTTGGGTTGAACCTGGGTCCAGAATGCCATGGCCATCCAATAACCGGCGGAGACACCCACGAAGACGTGTTCAGCAATTTTGTAAAAGGGATTATCCTTATACAGATAGGAAAATATTCCCAGGGTCAGAAAGACTGCAACCCATGCTCCAAAAATTTCAGAACCATTCATTGTTCAGCCTCCTAATATTTCTTGGAACGTCTGCGTTCAACAAAGAACGAGATGTTTCCAAAAATAATAAATCCAACAATAACCAGGTGAGCCACTGATTGGGCATCCATACCACTGGTTCCTATACCAGGCTGAGCGATGAGAGATTCATACTCAGCTGCGCCAGGCATGCCACCCAGAATCCCCACGATCTGTCCAGACTGGACATAAGGCATGACTTCATTCACCTGAATAGAGGTGGTACCAGTACTCATGGTGACACCTGTGGGGTCAGCAGCATACTGGACCCATTCTACTGTTCCAGGGTAACCTGCAGAAGCAGAGAACAGATAATCAAAATCTGCCACCTGATTTACACCGGTCATCATGGGTATGTCATCCAGAAAATTTCCGCGAGAGTCAACAGTGAACACCTTGCGGAAATTGGAAACCAGTCCCTTGATCACGGCTTCCGCTCCCGGGCGGTAACCAAGAAGGACATAATCAGTGCCATACTCTTTCTTGTACTGTTCTTCGGCAACCTGCTGCAGAGCTTCCATGGCCATAAATTGTCCATCAGGCCACAAACAAGTGATGTACACCTGCACATCTTTTTCAAATAGATGGCGCAGCAATGCCACTGCCATGGGATGAATTTCAGGTTTGGTACTGGGACCATACTCAAATGATACCAGTGCCTTGTCCCCTGCTTTTAGCTCTTCAACTGCGTTATACACATCTTGAGATGAGTTTGTTGGTCTAATGGGTAGACCCAGTGGGAAGAATAACGGCAGGATAACTACCAGGGCAATGACCACGAAGATCACGCGTCGATCAAGACTGCCAGCCCGTACGATCCAATCTAAAAATTTATCCATCATTATTCTCCGATATATGATTTTTCAATTCCCAGGATGTAGCGAATTGAGGTTGCAAATATACCCAGACCAATGCCAATCATGATAGCACGTGCACCGGCTACATTGGGATTGTTATAGATCCAGTCCTGAAGTACAGGAAGGTAGAATATGGCGGGTTGATCCACAGGCCAACCCATGATGAACCCGGCCATGGTTACAGCAAGTAATCCACCACCCACGGTTGCCAGTGTAATGGTTCGATTTCTTTTCCAGGTATTAACCCCAGCACCAATGGCCAGCACCACAATGTAAAGGATAAACCAGGCTGAGATGCTGCCACCAATAGGGACGCGACCCAACATGATGATTATTCCAGAAATCAGCAGCAGGGTTGCTTCAAAGTTTCGAATTTTAAAAGCTCGGTAAGAAGCAGACGCCACAAAGAATGCCAGCAAGGCAAACATGGTGGCCGAAAGTGGAGTAAAGATAAATCTGAACATCCAATTGAACAGGGATCCACGGGTAGAAATGTGAGCTCCCCACTCCGTTGCCCGCATGTTGGCAGTTCCGCCAGCAGCATTAATTTCGCTGACTACATTGTCGGCACCTTTTTTGGTAAAGTAAGGTGTATCGATGATGTATGTATCACCTTCAGGCATGGCAATTAGCACATTCTCAGCACTTTTCTCATCCATATTGATCTCTGCAGCCAGCACTGTGGCTACTTTTGCTGGATCATCATATTGACTGATCTCAACATTGTATGAGCCCAACAGAATGAAGCCTGCAGTGAATGAAAAGGTAAACCCAGCAATAGCCAGAGCAGCATAAGGCCACCCTTTCTGCTGTTTGATAACCTTCACGGCCTGCATCTTAAGTAAATTTAAGGCTCCCAGAAACATGGCAAAACTTGCCAGAATATCAAACCATTGCGTGGCATCATCATCAACAAAAGCTTTGATATTGGGTTCATCCACAAACCAGCCAAACAAGGTTAGAAAACCGATTGTAGCGGCTATGGCGATAGGTAATTGTCGTTTCATGAACATGATCTACCTCCTACTGCACTGTCAGATATGCCAGGAAGTCCCAAGAGGTCCAACCCAGATCATGAAAAAAGTTAAGAACAGTCCCCAGAATCATCACGGAGATGGCCAGCAACTTCAGATAGTCCTGTCCCTTCACACCACCGATTAACTCAGGTTCCTGTGATAAGTAGGCACTGGCGGCAAAGAACTCTTCACCGATGAGTGTGTAATCACAAGCTGTCACAAAAAATGGAATTTGAGAGGGAGAAGCGGTTCCAGCGATCTGGATCGCTCCAATGGAGTTACCCGTCTCAGCCAGGAGCAGAGATTCAGCATAGAATTTACCCATATATAGACAGGCTGCTGGCTCCTCTCGGAGCATGATTCCGTTCACACCAGCTGCGTAGGCAAACTGGTCATCCGTGAGATAATGAACCATATCATCATGAAATAAATCTGGCCGACCCTCAAGCAAATATGATTCACGACAAGACTCCCGAGCAGCTTTCATAACAATGGCGCGAGATACCGGGACATTCAGACTGGTTTCATAGCGCGCTGTCATCTTGGCCACATGGCCCAGTACAACAACACCTGCTACAGTTTCCACTTGATCCATATCCATAATACCGGGAACATAGAGAACCGGTTTTCCCATTTCAGTGGAACGCCCAACTGCTTCTTCCACGGCCTTTAGACCAGGAATACTACGCAGGAAAATCTTCTCACCCCGCTTTGCCATGCGCGTCGAATAAATCAGGACGCCTCCGACAACCAGGATTGACCAAAACATAACCCCTCGTTCACTGACAAAATATGGATGTCCCGCGAACCAATAGATCATGAATAGTACGAAGATGATACCGGCAACAGACCAGAATTGTTTATCTTTCACTGTGCTTCTCCGTTTGCTTGTTCTTGTGTGCTTCTTCCATTTGCTCAAGGCGAGAAATCAATCGTTCCACATTTCTCGGTTCCTCAAACAACTCTGCAGCTCGATAGTAGCCATCTGCCTTAATGAAGGCACTCACCATCGGCCCAAAAAATATCATAGTATGACTGCCTAACAAAGCTAAAGGTTTCACCATTTCCAGTGCAAATACTGCAGGTGTGATAAAACCTGAATCAAAAATTCGTTTGGCGATTCGCTCTATAAAGGCCTCATCCTCTGGGGATAAGGTATTTTCTACAGCCACTTCAGTTGTTTTAATCAGTTTCGACCATCTCCAGGTTGGCACGTGGAATCACCATAACCTTGTCATCGATCTTAATTTCAGCCACGCGGACCATGGTTTCAGATTCCATTTTCTGCAGCTCTGAAGGCAAAGAAACAACCGTTCCGATACGCCCAAAATAGGGAGCCCGGATAACACGCACCAGGCTTCCGGCCTGGATACCCTCATTCACCTGAACCGCATGGACATCTCCTTTTATATCTTCAGGATTCAAGGGGATTACAATTTCAGGTCTAATTACACCTGCGCGTATCTGAGTAGCACCATTAATGGATGTGAATTTCCCATCATGCTGTTTCAGCAGGTCAAAGGTACGGGTCCCCATTCTGATTTCACCATAGCCCTCTGTCAATACCAGCGAGGTCACCAGGTCTTCAGAGCCAGTGATGGCAACACCCAGGGTGTAGCCCAGGATTTCTTCAAGATCAAAATAGTTGAATCCACCAACCACAATGCCGGCCACTTTCAGTGATAGGGCTTTTTTATAGGCCGCCAGACTTAAAAATGATCCACCGACCAACACCTTGCCAGCATGTTCTGGAAGAATCAGGTCTTCGGTAATCTCATCTTCACGGGTTTCCGTGACCACAACCAACTCTCCCCTGCTCTCACCACCGATACCGAAGATGCCCTGTATAAATACAGCCTCCGCTTCGATAGACACACCTTCCTCGGGATAGACTTCTGAAACGGTACCACGCATATAGGCATCAATTTCAACCGGAATCGGTGCGTCTCGTAATACAACCTGACCTGTAATCGATGAAATAGATTCCAAGGTACAATCTATGGGAGCCTGTACATTGGATTTGAAAAAGCCAAACAGACCTTTGGTCTCAGCGATCATCTCACCTTTGGCAAATTCTGACCCCAGGGGTTTGAGCATGACTGCTTCCACATCTGTAGGATCAATATTCAGCAGGTTACCCACATTGATCATCTGCACATTTCCAGGCAGATGGGTGCGCGCAACTATATCATCAGGTGTAACCGCAGCCTTGGCTTCAACAACCACATCCCCTTTGAGGGGCAGGATACGTTCCTTGTGAACTTTGGTTTCGTGGAGGACTTTTAGTCCGGGAGTATATGAATGGGCCATGATTATGCTCCTCCCAGTAATTCAGTATCGGGATATTCATTGGTTGCTTTAGACCACTTGTTGAGATTCTCAATCCGCTGCGCTTTTTCTGTGCTCAACTCAAAGGGGCGTCCTCGACCGTCGAGTATGATTCCCACGGTTCCACCATAGATTTCAGTATTCAGGACTTCACCCTTATCTTTCCCCATGGTCATATTTTTCGCAGGGGTCAACACGGCCTTGATGGGCTCATAGGGTGCCGGAATGACAATGATTTCACCCGTCCTCAATTCAAATGTCTTTTTCCCTTCACCTGGGAGATCGAGTTCAGCAGTTAACATGACTGAGCCAGGCTTGGGTTTGCCAGCAGGGGCTATGCACGTGCCCAGTCGAATCAAGCAATCCTTTTCAAACACTTCTACGGCAGCCTTACGTGCACTTTTTGCCATAGCATCATTTTCAATATTGGCCATAACTCCCAACTGAGGCATCATAAAGATTGAATCCACAGCGAGCTGCGTGATTCCCTCAGGTACAAAGGCATCGATCATCATGCGCATGGCCTGTTCTCGACGAGGCGCATGTGAGAGCACACCACCTGAACCCACCAAGAGATCCAACTCCATCATATCCACCAGGGTCTCCCCTGAGCCGGACTGATCAAAAGCATCTGAAATGGTTCTCTGTGATTGCACACCCTTAAGGCTTACGGCAAAAGCTTTATGTTGGATAAATGAAAGCCTTAACGCTTCTCGAGCGATGGCCTGTTCAATAATTAATTCTTCAAGGGATTGGGGCACAGTTGTAGGTCTGATCATTTTGTTACCAATGCGGTTGGTCAACTCGCCCTCATCGATATCGATTGGCACCCAGCGTAACACATTTTCCAGCGTAGCTTCGGCCAACACATTACAGACAGAGTAACTCATACCCAGGTTGGCACTTACTGTACGGTTGAATTGTCCCTGAAATACAGAGAAGATATCAGTAGTTGCACCGCCAATATCAACACCTACCACAGAAATATTCTCTTGCCGGGCAACCATCTCGATTAACGAGCCAACAGCACCAGGTGTAGGCATGATGGGGGCATCGGTCCAGGACATGAGCTTTTTGTAGCCCGGTGCCTGTGCCATCACATGCTCCATAAAGAGATCATGAATTTTATCTCGGGCAGGTCCCAGGTTTTCAACTTCGAGAACCGGTCGGATATTTTCAATCAGATCCAGATCTGTAATCTCACCTAAGGTCTTCTCAATACTATCCTGCGCCTTATTGTTGCCTGCATAAATCACAGGTAACTTGTAATTTTGGCCCAGGCGGGGTTTGGGATTGGCTGCAGCCAGGACTTCAGCCAATTCTACAACATGTGAAACCGTACCCCCGTCAATCCCACCTGAAAGCAGGATCATATCGGGACGTAATTGTCTGATACGCTCAATTTTCTGGTGAGGTAGGCGGCCATCATTGGAGGCCAGTACATCCATAACAATGGATCCAGCACCCAGGGCTGCGCGTTCAGCACTTTCACCGGTCATTGCTTTCACCACACCCGCAACCATCATCTGGAGACCACCACCTGCTGATGAGGTCGATACATAAACGTCTACACCCGTTTTGTCATCTCGCATGGGGTGAATAATCTGATCCCCATCAAGAATTCTTAAGCCAGAAAGCTCTTCCACTTCCATGATAGCATTGAGCACACCCTTGGTAACATCTTCAAAAGGGGCTTCAACGGTGGTCGGTGCTTCACCACGGGTTTTAAGACGATAGCCGTCATCTGACAATTCAATCAAAATGGCCTTGGTTGTAGTAGATCCACAATCGGTAGCCAGGATGGTTTTAAGTTCTTTACCTGCCACTATATTGATCCTTCATATTTTGTTCACAATCTCTATAAGCATTGTTCTTCATTGATTCCACAGATTCTTAAAGCAAAATCACTATATTTTTGTAAATCCAGGATGAATTAATGCCTACTAAAATCTAATTAATTATAACTGCTACAATCATCATTGCAAATCTGTAGCCAAAACTTTCAAATTACTGCTTTAGACGTGGGTCCAATGCATCGCGCAGCCCTTCACCAACAAGATTGTAGACGGTTACGGTTATAAAAATTGCCAACCCGGGAAAGGTAGTCAACCACCATCCTGTGGGCAGAGTGGCCCGGGCACTGCTCAGCAGTGAACCCCAGGTTGCCTGTTCAGGGGGTGCTCCAAAACCCAGAAAACTGAGACCTGATTCAATCAGGATTGCTGCGGCAACACCAAAAGTTGCTGTAACCAGAACCGGTGTCAAGGTATTCGGTAGGACATGCCTGAATATAGTCCGGAAGTCCTTGTAGCCCAGCGCTTTAGCGGCAACCACATAATCCTCGTTCTTCACCTTGAGAAATTCACCCCTGGTAAAACGGGCAACACCCGTCCAGCCAGTAAATCCCAAAATGATCATAATATTGAGAATAGATTGCGTCTCCGTGACGGCCACAATGGTAATGATCAAAAACATGCGTGGAAAGGTGATCATTATTTCGATCATCCGTTGTATGATGATGTCAATTATACCACCATAAAAACCAGCCAGCGCTCCGAGAATAATGCCGATGGCCAGATATATGGCAACAGCGACAAATCCAACCAAAAGACTGACACGGGTACCGTGAATCATCTGTGAAAGCACATCACGCCCCAGTTCATCCGTTCCAAAAACGTGGGACATACTGGGCGGCTGTAGCTTGACTTTTAAATTATACTCAGTTGAGGAATATGGGATCACTGGGTAAATCGCCCAGTCCCCTGCTTCATATTTGTCTTCCAAAATTTTAAACTGCTGACTCTTGAATGCGTCCTGCCATTGCATACCCAGCAATTTCACACCATACTCACGGAATACCGGGAAGTAGGTCTCCCCTTTATAGCGCATGACAATGGGTTTGTCATTGGCCAGGAAATCACCAAAGATGAATATGAAAAGCAGGACATAAATAACGTGGAGGGATATTACGGCCAGTTTGTTCTTCTTAAACTGCGATGAAACAATCTGCGAATAGGTACGTGCTGGTGCCATCTGATCCATTAGCGTTTCTCCTCGAAGGTGATACGCGGATCTACTGCAGCATACAGCAAATCAGACAGCAGAATTCCAAATAGTGTCAGCATGGCGCTGATCGTTGTTACTGCCATAATTATGGGATAGTCCCTGAAGAGCACGGCGTTGAAACTCAATTGCCCCATACCGGGAATAGAGAATATCGATTCGATAATAATGGATCCAGATATCGCCAGGGGCAGTAAATTGGCCAACATGGTAATAATGGGAATCAATGAATTTCTTAAGGCATGCTTATAGGTCACAACCCGTTCACTCAGACCCTTGGCACGTGCTGTGCGGATGTAGTCCTGCCGGATAACTTCCAGCATCGATCCACGCATATAACGGGAAAGTGCAGAGAAACTACCATAGGTCCAGATGATCAATGGTAAAGCGACATGATGCAATAAATCACCTGTTCTGGCCCAGAATCCCAGCTCTTCATACCCAATGGTGTGTAGACCGGAAACCGGGAAGATGTTGAGAAAATCCCCGCCTCCCAGGAAGACGATGGCCATGGTTGCCACCCAGAAGTTAGGCAGTGAATACAGGATAAAGAGAATCACCGTTGTGACCTTATCGCCCGTGGTGTACTGATGTGTCGCTGAATAGATACCCAGTGGTATGGCAATGAGATAGGCCAGAATGAATGATGTAAAGGTAAAGATCAGTGATACGGGGACACTTTCTTTGATATGATCCCATACTGGACGGTTGTCCTTGATGGAATTTCCAAACTCCAGCATCATCATGTTTACCAGCCAGCGTGGATACTGAGCTTCGGTGAAAATCTTTTGAAACAATTGTAGACCGGAGAACTGATATGAATCTTCGGCTGCTTTTCTCACAACACCGGTAGAATCGGTGCCACCATACCACCAGTTCTGGACATACTCCAACTGCCTATCCAGGCTCATATCGACACTGATGCTCAATTTCTGTTTGATGGTCAGAATCTCCAGCGCCACCAGAGTCTCTTCAGGTGAGAGATCACCCTGTTCCAGGAGGCCAACCAGAAAGGGAACTGCCACTTCATCGGCCTGCTTGATGGGTTCAACTATATCATCATAGGCCCTGCCACTCAGTGGGTTACCAGCTTTCAAGTAATCACGAATCTCTTCCCAATTTTCCTCATAATTAAAAATGGTAAAGTTGAGCATGAGGGGTTTATCCAGGCCATAAATCTCACGGGTTTGCTCAATCACCTGCTTGGCCAGATTCTGGTCTGACGACATGCCACTCTGCTGATTACCCATCTTGAATGCGGTGGGGTCACCAGGTGCCATTTTGATAATAATGAATGTGATGATGGATATCCCTAGCAGCGTCGGGAAAATGAGCAGGATACGTTTAAGGAAATAGCGCCACATTATAATGCACTCTCCATAGTTGACGTTCCTCTCCACCAGCTATACAATTTGTATCCCGGACGAATGGGTATCCATTTTACACCATGGAATTCTTTTAGATAAGCCCCTGGATCACGTTGATAAAACATGAAGGTATAGGGCTGCTCGTCGTGGAAAATCTCCTGTAGCCTGAAATACATAGCATTGCGTTTCTCTTTATCCATGACAAACCGGGCATGGTGAATAATTGAATCAGCCTCAGCATTGCGAAAGCCAATGTAGTTTGACCCCCGATCACCAATATTGTCCGAATGCCAGATCTGGTAGGGGTCGGTTTCCAACCCACCGATCCAGAGCAGGGAAACTACATCGAATTGTCTATCTCTTAAATTCTCCACATAGACAGACCATTCCAGCTGACGAATATTGACGACAATCCCCACTTTGCGAAGATCCTCTTTCAGCATTAAGGCCATATAGCGGGAACCTGTGGAACCCGATGACACAGAAAATGTAAAATTAAAGGGCACACCATCTTTATCGCGTATGCCATCACCATCGTGATCAATCCAGCCAGCTTCTTCAATCAACTCCACTGCACGCACAGGGTCATAGGGCCAGCGTTCAATGTTGTGATTGTACTGTTCACCGTAGATATAAAAGGGGCCGATGGTCGGAATACCCATATCATAGGCGATGTATTTATTGTATGCCTCACGGTCAATCAGCATGGTCATGGCCTGACGGACCCGCTTGTCGCTGAAGTATGGTTTATCGTTATTCCAGCCGATATAGCTGTAAGCTGGTACGGTATATGAAACCTTTTGAAATTTCTCAAGAAAATCTGCTGAGTTGGTCTGGGTGTGATACTGAACCGCCCGCATCCGAGGCACAAAGTCCACTTCTCCTGCTTTCAGGGCAGTTAGACTGGCGGTAGCGTCTGAGATCACCTTTACAATGATCTTGTCCAGATAGGCTCCATCCTCTGTGTAACCTGGAATGAAGGTCGAGTCAGCGCCCCAGTAGTTATCATTGCGTACCATGGACATGTAGTCACCGGTATACCACTTATCAAACAACCATGGTCCCGACCCAATGATAGGTTCAGCATCCTCTCCGACTGGTCTCCCCTGTGGATTCAAATTAAAGGACTCGGCGAATTCTTTGATGGCAGCTTCTTCACGAGTAATAGAGCTGTTTAACAAATCCTCTACGGAATAGCGATCCAGGAGTCCTTCAGGATCCCAGATATGCTTGGGCATGATATGGAAGCCACCGAGGATTTCCTGATTACGGAAATAGGTTTCCGAGCTGGTGATATGAAAGATGAAATCACCATTGGTGCCGGCGCTGACCACTTTGGAGAAGGAACTCCGCATGGGTGCACAATCTACGAAAGGATTGAGAACGGCCTTAATAGAGAACAAAACATCATCCGCTGTAAGTTGCTGTCCATCATGCCAGTACACATTTTCTCTAATCTTAAAGGTAAAGGTGTATCCATCATTACTCATTTCAAAGCTTTCAGCCAGAAGTGGCCGATCATAACGCCAGGTTTCGTAATCATAATCAAGCAGTGTTTCGTAGATGTAGTTTAGAAATCTGGAAGCAGCAGCTGATGTTGATGTGAATGAATTCAGGTGCTCGGGTTCTGCGGATTGAACCATTACCATGGTTCCCCCCTGCTCCGGTACCAATCCTGGCTCACTACTTTCAAAGACAGTTTCATCACCGGTCAGTTCAACCCGAATTCCACCGGCATTACCCAATTCATCATCAATCAGAATCTCTTCGCTTCTGTCACCCAGGTTGGCAAACATGATGAGTAGAATTAACAGGGTGAATTGAATCAGGAAAGATTTTTTCATTTACAGTCCTACAACCAGAACTAGATATAAATAACTTAATGGGGCCGCAAACAGGATGGAATCAAGTCGATCCCATGCTCCACCATGTCCTGGAAGCAGGTTTGAGGAGTCCTTCACACCCACATCTCGTTTTACCAGGGATTCGGCAAAATCACCGATTTGGCCAGCAACACCAGTAATCAGACCCAGCATGAGCGCGTCAACATAGTCCAGACCGGGTAGCCAGCCTGACCTTACGATAAGGACCAAGGCTATGAAGGAGCCGATGAGACCTGATATTGAGCCCTCCCAGCTTTTGTTGGGACTGACTCGTGGAAATATCTTGTGTTTACCGATGGCCGATCCAACAAAGTAGGCCAGGCTATCGCAGGTCCAGACACCAATAAATACGGTGAGAACAGCATAGCCACCGATGTTACCTCCAACTCCTTCATATCCTAATTGTTGTAACAGAATAAAGTAGGACATTGCCATTGCAACGAACACTGCAGCAAAAAAAGTGGTGGCGACGTTTTCAAGAACGTGTGGTTTTTTGCGGAACATTTCCAGGGTCAAAAGCAGGAGCACGGTGCTAATAATGATAGGACCAAGATACGATCCATCACCAAGCAACTGATCAGCAACAATTGCCAGGTAAGATGCAAAACCTAGCCAGACATTAGGCTCAGTACCATTCGGTCTGGCCATCCGGTAGGCTTCACCCAGTATGAGGAGACCTGCGATGGTGAAAAATACCATGAACACATCGTGGGTGTACAGGGTAAAAGCGATTAAACTTGGTATTCCAATAATGGTGACGGGGGCGCGTTTGATAACATTTTTTAGTGACATAATAGAGCGCTGAAATTATCGGCCATGCCCCCAATAGCCAACATGTTTTCGGCAAACGGTGATTTTAGCATTTAACTGGATATTCCGAGTAAAACTAATCACGTCTATCCCCCTGTTTGTCCCCCTGCTTCGTCGGTTTTGGACCTCTAGAGAAGTCTTCAGGGTTATCAGGTTTTTCCTGTGGATCTTCCCTCATGGACGCTTCACGCGCCTCGGGTTCTTCTGCTGCAGCCTGCCTTGGTTCATAGTTCAATGCGGATATGCGATTTCTCACAGTTTCTGCAAGCGGTTCGTCTGAGAAATGATCCACAAAGTATTGATAAGCTTCCAGGGCTACAGTTTTATCATACAGGTAATGATCATTCAGCCAGGCATGATTGAAACAGGATTTACTGCGCCACTCGTTAGCCAATGTAGTGTCTTCCTGCATAAGCTTATATTTATCACTTGCTTGAGCGTAATTTCCAGCCTCAAAAATGCTTGCGATTTCCTGGAAACGTTCTTCATCAGGATCGCTTTCCAGAACTACTGTCATGGTATCACGGGAAATTGTTACATAGTAGTCTGGATAGCTGGTCATAATATGGTTCATGGCAGCCTGTCCTGCTTCCATGTCACGGGCGATTGATTCCTGGGCATAGTACTGCATATAAGCAGATTGATGCTTCATTGAGGAATCCAGCGTGCTGCTCTCCAGTGTTTTTAATATGTCAAGTGTAGTGTCTACCCGGGCAAATTCAAAAAGCATGTATTCGGCCAGGGAATACCGATTCTCATCAATATTTCCAAAAAATCGAAGTGAATCTTCATAACTTACTTCCACAGTATCAACGACAGCACTCTTTTCAGGTGTTTTCCTGACTTGTGCGCGTTGTTCAGCAGGATTAGCACTCTCACTCCTGGTTCTACCACGAGAAGTGGTCCTACGATTGGAGCGTCCCTTGGATGTCTTTTTTTTCGCTTTCTCTATTGGGGGAAGTCCGGCGAGTTGTCGTTCCAAATTGACATGATCCCTCTGGATCTTAGTGTATAGATCAACCTGCTTAATGCGTTGCGTTGCTTTGGGGACAAAATCGGATCGGACAGATTGGATTTTCACATCTGCATAGGCTTCTTTTGCAGCCATATAGTCAAGTTTTTTCGTGAGATACAATTCACCCAGCACATACGCTGCCTCTGCAGCAACATCCTGACGGCTATAGTCCTCGATAATCGCCTTCAGTTTGTTCTCAGCTCTGCTTATCTCATCCATAATGAGAAAGAGTTTCCCCAGTTCGACCTCCAATTGGCCCCGGATATCCACAAATTTGTCGCTCAGTAGCATACTCTGGATCATCTCCACAGCATCTTCATCTCGATTCAAAGCCTTCAACATGCTGGTCTGGCGAATGATAGCTTCAACTTTGAGAGATTCCGAAGGTCTGTATTTGGCTACTGATTCAAAGGCGGTTAAGGCTCCTGCGAAATCAGCCTGATTCTCACGCATGCGACCTACTTGAAATTGGGCCTGCGCCTTGGTAAACCCATCAGGGGAACGATCAATGACTTGCTCTAGGTAACTCTCTGCCAGAGCCAGACTGTCCTGTACAACGGCGATTTCCCCCATGAGCAGCAAGGCATCTGCTTGCAGAGCTCTACTACCCTTGCCCTTCGCAATCCTTGAAGCCTCATGTCGGGCCATTTCCAGATCACCAATTTTTAACAGACACCGACCTATCCAAAGCGGGACTTCCACAGTATGGGGTGATGAGCTATAATTGAGACTCAAATCTTCAAAGTATCTTTTTGCCAGAAGGTAATCGCCCTTGAAGTAATAGGATTTAGCAATCACAAACTGAGCATCATCTCGGTATTTGCTGTCTGGATAGCCTGACAGCAGTTTTTTTGATTTCTCAATGGCTTTGGAGTATAGATTAATTTCTTCCCGGCTCACAGTTTCCGACTGATTTTCTCTCGTCAGCTTCTGGGCTTCGGCGAAATACTCCTCTGCGTTATAGAATGTATTGTAATACGCACAAGATTGCAGTGCAATCAGGGTTCCCGTCAGAATAATGATGCTGAGCGTCAGACGTTTAGGAAATTTTCGCATAAAATTCCTCATAAAGTTGGGGTAATGCTTCCCCGGCTTGTGCTCTCAAGCTCATGTGCGCATGAGAGCTGAATGGAGTAACCTCAGGGTTAACCTCGATGACAAAGGCTTGGTTATTTTTAGCCTCAAAAGGCAATTGTGCGGCTGGATATATCTGAGTCGAGGTACCTACAGTAAAAAATATTTGACAATCCTGCACAGCCTGGAATGCATCCTCTAAAGTTTTTGTTACCAGCGATTCTCCAAACCAGACCACATCCGGCCTCACCAGCCCACCACAGCTACAATAATTGAGATTTGATGCCTCGTGGACCGAGAGCTCGATTTGAGAACTGCACTCAAAACATTTATGTCGATGAATATTGCCATGTAGTTCTAATACAGGTTTACTCCCCGCAAGGATGTGTAGTCCATCAACATTCTGAGTTATTACTAGCGATTCCTTAAATAGTTTCTGAAAATCACTGATAGCTCTATGTCCCGCATTGGGTTCAGCCTCAAGTATTGCTTTCCTGCGGGCCGCATACCAGTCCAGCACCAGTTCGGGGTCACTAATAAATCCGTCCGGGCTGGCCAGATTCATAGGATCATACTTTGACCAATGCCCATCAAGATCACGAAAGGTGGAGATACCACTCTCTGAAGAAATACCAGCACCGGTAAAAAATACGACAGGACTGTTCCGGTCAACCTGATCAAATGGTATTTGGGTTACGGCCATAGCATTGAATATAGAATGACTCCACCCCATTTAAAACCTCACACCCTTTTAAGTTTGATAATTCCAAAATCATTTAAATATGATAAAATTTATCTTTGATATCCATTAATTAGATATTTAATTATTGCTATGAGCACACATTATAACGGCAGCGAGACCGAAAAACTCGTACTTAACACCTGGATCAAGCTGAATCGCGCCACTGTTTCGATTGGTCATCGGCTTCGTAAACATCTCGAGAAACATGAGATAACCATCACTCAATTTGGAGTTCTTGAGATTCTCGAGCATCTGGGTCCTCTACCCCTTAAGACAATCGGTGAGAAAATTCTGTTGAGTAGCTCGAACCTGGTTACCGTTGTAGACAATCTGGAGAAATCTGGAATGGTTGTGCGTCAGAAACACCCCAAGGATAGGCGGGCCATTCTGGTAACGCTAACCCCTGAGGGACAACATATCATCAAGCCCATTTTTCAAAATCACCTGGATGTGCTGACCAAAGCGTTTAGTATTCTGGACCCTGAGGAGCAAAAGACTTTGGGTGATTTATGTAAGAAATTGGGCACTAATCAATCTATAAAGGATAAATAAATTGAAAAATCTCGATACAATTGGACGCTTTGTCTTTGCAATACCATTTGCAGTTTTTGGTCTCATGCATTTTGGTGCTGCAGGGGATATGGCTGGAATGGTTCCCAGTTTTGTACCAGGGGGTATCTTTTGGGTCTATTTAACTGGGCTGGCGCTTGTTGCCGCCGCCGCCAGCCTCGCCATAAAGAAAAAAATCTATCTAGCCAGTCTACTGCTTGGGGCACTCATGATAATTTTTGTACTTACCATTCACCTACCCGCTCTATTGGGTGGAAACATGATGTCCATGGGATCTGTCTTAAAGGATACTTCTCTGGCAGGTGGAGCACTGCTATTGGCCGCCATGTATAAAGACACAGAATAAAACCCTGTCAGATGATTAACATCATTCCATTCCAGACCCTGGGAGGAGCCAATCATGGATGGCTGCACGCCCGCCATCACTTCAGCTTTGCTCATTATTATGACCCGAAACGATTGGGTTATCCTCCTCTTCTGGTCTGGAATGATGATCTGATCAAGGCAGGCACCGGGTTTGGTATGCACCCCCATGATAACATGGAGATTATTACCTATATACGTGAGGGAGCCATTACCCATCGTGACAACATGGGTAATGAAGGCCGAACCGTGGCTGGTGATGTCCAGGTCATGTCAGCTGGTACTGGTATTTATCATAGTGAACACAATGAAGAGTCAGAAGATACTATTCTTTTCCAGATCTGGATTCAATCCGCAGTTCCCGATGTGGAACCACGCTGGGAAACCAAAGCCTTCCCGAAAGAAAGCAACAATCAATTGATACCCCTGGTGAGTGGTCGGGAAATTCATCAGGACTTAGATGTATTGAAAATCTACCAGGACGCCGCCATTTTTGCAGGGGTGATAGTTGCGGGCAAATCATTCACCATGAATATCGAAGCCAACAGGCACCTCTACCTGGTACCGGCCACTGGTTCAATTTCTGTCAATGGCTCAAAAGCCAATGCCCGAGATGGCATTCATGTTGAAAATATTGACTCGATTGAAATAAAAGCCTCAGCAGACGCCGAAATAGTACTGGCAGACCTCCCTCAGCTCTGATCTGCGGAAGTGTCCTCGTCACCCCGAGCGGAGTCGAGGGATACAAATTCAAATTGTGTGGTAAGGTTCTTCCCTTCCACAGGTTACGACTTAAATCACTAACGTAACTACATGCATGCATGATGGTTTGCGGTTGGGGTCAAGATGCTTTAGGCTCAGCATGACATTGCGGAACTTCTTTCTTCTTCTTTCAAGTTTCAAGTTTCAAGTTTCAAAATCCCCGTCACGCCACATGAATACTACGATGCATAATTTCCTGCTTGCGCTTTTTCTGCTCAGCCTCTTCAAGAATTTCTAACTCACCAACCAGATTTTCATCTTCCTCAGCTTCAAGCTGGGCAGCAACATGATCCAATATGTACTGAGGGATTAGCCTTTTATAAAGCTCCAGCTCATCCCTGAGGAATTGTGCTGATTGATAGCAGTTGGGTGGCAATTCAGGTATTTCCCCTCCTGCTTTGGAATCAGGACCTGCATAGCGTTTATTGGCCAGAGCAAGGGAAACATCCCCATGATCCAGACCATAGATAATTGCCTGAGTCATCCCTGCTAGCAATAGATGGATAAATGCTGATCCATCTGCACTGCGCAACTCAATAGTCTGCCGTTTAAAAGGCGAGATATACTTATCTTTGAGGCGATGATTGATGACTGAGGCCATATCCTCTCCATGACGCCAGCCTAATGGAACTCGAATCAAGGCAGAACGATTAAAGTCACTCCAGAATAGTTTGGTGGGAGATTCCTGCCCGGGGACCAACCGTAAATGTGAAGCAGCGATGGTATTACCAAAAGCCGTCAGTGAGGGTGCGTATCTTAGTAAACCACCAATGGCTTGTTTAGCCACGGTAGACAACGCACCTTTGGCATTGGTCATGACATTATTGTTGTCCCTGAGCAGCTCCATATGGAAGTGTAATCCAGTTCCGGCATACCCAATTTCAAGTTTGGGAGCAAAGGTCGCCAGTAAGTTGTACTGCGCAGCAACACTCCGTACCACCCACTTTGCCAGACTTAGATAATCTGCAGCCCATTCAATGGGGGCAGGTAAAAATTCTACTTCGAACTGTTCAGCATATTTACCGTCCAGCAGCTTTTCCTGACTCTGAATATTTTTGATGGTGCCTACTTCAGAATGGCCATATTTAACGTGGGCTGTGATATCAGCGATGATCTCCAGCATTTCCTTGACCACATCCAGATATTTTGAAAATGGACTTGCTGCATGATACCCGCCCTGAAAAGGCATGGGGTATAAATCTTCATCCGCTTCACCTATCAGGTAAAATTCTAACTCCCCCAGTGCCCATAAATCATAGTTATGTTTTTCTCTGAGCTGGTTCGCGGCCTGCATGAGAATATTATCGGGACAAAATTCAGCCAGTTTCTCATCCTTATCAAGGAAACGACACAAAAAGCAAATGCTCTTCTCATCAAACGGGTCGATGAAGGCTGAAGCATACACAGGGACCACATACAAATCAGACGACGAAGTCCCAACCATACCTTTGAACAGGCTTGAGCCGTCCACCCGCTCCCCGGCAGCCAGGATTCGCTCTGCATAGGTCATGGTGTTTACCGGTACAATCAACTGCTTCAAACGCCCATCACCTGCTGTGTAATGAAAGGTAATACGCTTGATATCATTCTGATTTATAAAATTGAGGAGGTCGCTCCTCTGCAAGTTTTTGGGGCTGACACCTAAAATACTGGCTACTGATAAACTCATTTCCATCCTCCTATTCAACGCAATCTATTGCCCTGTTAAAATTGAACAACAAGAGAATTATACTCTCCCGGGAACCAACAAACTTCCTATGCCAAACCCATGCCATGAAAAGTATTGAATTGACTGGCATGGCAATTATACTGCTGTCATGATAAATAATACCTCAAGGCAAGGATTCTCATGAAATATATTTTACTTCCCCTTCTTAGCTTATTTCTACTGCACTGTTCCCTCCCCATGCTATCCACGCAAGCCACAATAAGTGAGCAAGAACTGTATGAGCATATCGCATTTCTGGCATCAGATTCGTTGGAAGGTCGCAAACCCGGAACTGCTCAGGGCAAGGCTGCAGCAACATACATTTCAAATCATTTCCAACAAATCGGGCTCGAACTTCTAGGTGAAAGCGGCTTTCAGCATTTTGATGTGATCACCTCAGTTAGTCTGGGAGAAAACAATAATCTTGTTTCAGGCAGCATTCAGGGGATTCCTGGAGAAAATTATACACCCACAGCATTCTCAAGCAGCGGCCAGGTGAATGCACCTGTTGAATTTGCAGGTTATGGATTTCAAATAGAAAATGACTCTGTCCGCTGGGATGACTATGCTGAGATAGATGCCCAGGATAAATGGATCATGATTTTAAGAGGCACACCTGAAAATGATACACAAGGGAATACATACGACCAGTACTCATCCCTCCGTCATAAACTTCTCATCGCCCGCGATAATGGAGCAGCCGGTGTCATTTTTGTCAGTGGTGAAAAGTTTGCTGCAAAGGATGATCTCATTGACCTGCGCATCGAACGCAACTTATCCCTGGCAGCCTTGCCCGTAATTCATGTGAAGCGCGAACTGGCCAATCAATTATTGGCCGAATCTGGCACTACAATCCTGGAGCTGGAACGCTTTATCGATGAGCGCTTGCGCCCCTCCCCGGTTTCCATTGAAGCCAACCTGACTGTAAGTACGGAAATTCTTCAACAGGAAGTCACCACTCAGAATGTAGTGGCCTTGCTCCCAGGAAGTGATGCAGAATTAAAAGATGAGTATATCGTGATAGGTGCTCATTATGATCATCTCGGATGGGGCGGCAAGGGATCTGGATCGCGCAGACCAGACACCTCAGCAGTTCACAATGGAGCTGACGACAACGCCTCAGGGGTGGCTGCGGTACTGGAAGTTGCAGAACGCCTGGCGCTTCAAAATAGTGCGCCCCGCAGAAGTATACTCTTTATGGCTTTTGGAGCCGAGGAAATGGGGCTTCTTGGATCCAAATTTTTCACATCAAATGCCCTGATCAACCTTAAAAACACCAAACAAATGTTCAATCTTGATATGGTGGGGCGTCTGGACCCTGAGTCCAAAGCTCTCACGGTTGGGGGAACCGGCACTGGCAAGGGTCTTGAAAACTACTTGAAGCAAAAAGCCCAGGGCAGAGATTTTGCCCTGTCTATCACGCCTGCAGGCTACGGACCCTCCGATCATGCCTCGTTTTACATCGAAGATATTCCTGTCCTCTTTTTCTTTACGGGTATAACCGAAGAGTACCACACACCGGCAGACGATGTTGAGACCATTAATTTTGCAGGCGAAAAAGTGATTGCTGACTATGCCTATGATTTAATCGCTGGTATGGCCTCCATGGATGAGACTTTTGAATTTCAGCAGGCTGGTCCAAAGGGTCCCCCTAAAGGAGGCAAGCGAGGTAAGGTCAAAATGGGGATTATCCCTGATTTTGCTGCCGCAAATGCCAACGG
Organism: Fidelibacterota bacterium; assembly: GCA_016844955.1. Lineage (GTDB taxonomy): Bacteria > Fidelibacterota > UBA8477 > UBA8477 > JABMPR01 > JABMPR01. The sequence continues at coordinate 52,687 of JAERTH010000098.1, forward strand.
CTTCTTGCTGGGTGGAGTTGTCCCCGGTGGCCCTGCTTCCATGGCAGGCATGAAAAAAGGTGATGTAATGATCGCCCTGGAGGGAAGATCTGTTAAAAATGTCTATGATTATATGGGTCGCATGGCCGATGTAAAACTTGGGCAACGCATCACCGTGGAAGTCATGCGGGGTGATGAAAAATTAATTCTTATCGTACAGTTATAGAGGAAAGTAAATGAACAACGAAGGCAGCAACTCAAAATTACAGGCCACCTTGTTGTGGGCCCTGGCAGTGATCATCACCCTCTCATCAGTTGTATACCAGAGAAAAACGGGGCCCACCTACCCTGTTTCTGGTGAAGTTGTGGTTAATGATGAGGTTATCGGCTATCATTTCCTACGCTCTCAGAATACCGGTGAAAACGCTGAAATTGATATCAGTGCGGCCAAACCGGAATTCAACGCCACCCTGAAGTGGAAGCGTTTCAAAAGTCATGATGAATGGCGTCTAACCCCCTTCATGATGGTAGATGGCCATCTTAAAGCCTACCTGCCCTCGCAGCCACCAGCCGGCAAAATAATTTATGAAGTAAGTCTTCGCACAGATGATGGAACAGTCATTAATCTTTCTGAGGAGCCAGTAATAATTCGCTTTAAGGGTGCTGTTCCTGGTGCTGTGTTGATACCACACATTTTGTTCATATTTGCAGCCATGCTCCTCGCTTCAAGAACTGCCATGGCAGCCTATGTATCCAGCCCGCACACATTGAGATACACGCTGATGACCGGGTTGTTCTTTCTACTGGGTGGTATGATACTTGGGCCCATTGTCCAAAAGTATGCCTTTGATGCCTACTGGACTGGCTGGCCCTGGGGAACTGATCTCACGGACAACAAGACGGCTGTGGCATTTATCGCCTGGATATTGGCCGCCTGGCAGCAAAAGAAAACGGGCAATGCCAAAATCTGGATCATTTCAGCAGCCATCATTACCCTGGCAGTCTATTTGATCCCGCATAGTGCATTTGGTTCGGAGATTGACTACACGCAGATAGAACAGGTGTAGTTTACCAGAGTACAGTCATTTATGACTCTGAATTTTGATCCAGTTCTAAGCTGTAGAGGACGCCATCCTCTGAACTGATACTGAATTCCCCCTTCAATTGCTCCGCAATGAGTAAATGAATCAGACGTAGTCCCAGCGTCTCTGGTTTTTCAGTATTTATTTCTTCAGGCAAACTCACACCGTCATTGCGGATTTCAATCAGTATTCTGTCGGCCTCCACCGCTTTCATATTGAAATCAATATTGCCTTTGCGGCCATCAGGAAAACTGTGCTTAAAAGCATTGGTGATCACTTCATTCAATGCCAGGCCCAGAGGTACCGCACGTTCCAGCCCGATCTCAATCGGCTCACAATCAAAATTGAACATGATTTGCCCGGGGGTATTGGCAAATGAATATTTCAGATGAGAGACCAGTTTGGGTAGATAATGATCCAGGCGAATCGTTTCCAAATCATCGCTTCCATATAGCTGCTCGTGGACCAGGGACATGGAGTAAATACGTCCCGCTATTTGTTTAAAAACTTGCTTGGTTTCCATATCCTTCAGTTCTGAGGATTGGAGATTCAAGAGGGAGATGACCACGTTCATATTGTTCTTGGTGCGATGATAAACCTCTTTGAGTAAAATCTCTTTTTCTTTCAGCGCTTTCTTAGTCTTTTTTTGAGCATGCTTACGTTCAGCTACTTCCAGCTCTAGTTCTGAAGTACGTTTAGCAATCCGGTGCTCCAAATCTGCATTAATCATTTCAATCTTTTGACTCTCTGCATGTAATTGGTATCGAAGCTGAAAATCCCTGCGACGAAATGCTTCTGTAAAGTATCCTGCGAACATGAGCAAAATATTGGAACCGATGAGAAAGAAATAATTATTGATAGCTCGCGTAAAGGGGATGTCGGTGAAAAATACAATCCCGCCGACGTAACTGACGACAACGACGAAACCCACTGTGGAAGCCCAGTAGAACCTAAGCCCCATGAGCATGTAACAATAAATCAGTATGAGGATAATGCCGGCATAATATGATATGGAGTACTCTGGAGCGATGAGGCACATTGCCACGATGCCTTCACCGGCGAATAAGATACCCAACGTCGTGAATAGTTGGTGGTGTTTTCGATATATCTTTTGAAATGAAAGATAGTACAGTGTGAGAATTGCAGGCCCAACAATACCAAACCGAATGACCATAATTTCATTTTGGATGTCCGGTACAAAGACTATATCCAGCAAATAGAATAATTCATAAAAGAAAAATCCAAGAATAATGGATGGGCGTGAACGCAGTGTAACCTTTTCGAAGTAGTCTTGCTGAAAAGCTGCTTCCATTTCACTTTCAAAGTGCAATGAGGTGTACAGTGCATATTTGATTCTTGAGAATATCATTTTATCTGAAACGCTACTACTTCTGTTGAATATTGTGTTCCTTTATTGACACACTGTTTCGAGCGATCCCCAAAGATCGCATCAATAAATCATTATCGGGGGGGATTAACTTTTCTCAATCATTCACCACATCGCATACAGCCAATAAATATCTCATTGTCGCTGAAATGTTTCCAAACTATTGAGATATCGAGGTGGCCCTTTACCAGTATCTCTCCAGGTGAATTTGCCCGGGGTTCTTCTTGGAGTGTTCGGCATATCCCTCAGCTTCCAGAACTTCAACCATGGTGTCAATCATACTGGGATTTCCGCATAAGAAAATGTGTGTATTTTCCGGTGTGGGGTTCAAGCCTGACTTGGTCTGAATGACCCCACGCTCCCACAATTCCTGGATATAACCACTCTCACCCCCCCAGGCCACATGTTCAAGATTTGGACGCGTGATGGCAGGGATGTAAGTAAAGTTTTTACAAACATTAGCAATGGTGTTCAGCTCCGAGCGATAGCCCAGATCCCAGCTATGCCGTGCGCCATGAACAACGATGTATTTGCGTTGAGCATTGCAGGGCATGTTTTCCCGCAACATGGCCATATAAGGAGCCAGGCCAGTCCCGGTCCCCAACATCACAATGTTGGAGTCTGGCTCAACCATATCCAGAGTGAACATCCCGGAATACTTTTTCGAAAGGAATATTTTATCACCTGGATTCAAAGCAAAGATGCGCGGTGTTAGTGCTCCGGACCTCACCATGGTAATATAGAATTCAATGTATTCCTTGTTGACTGAAGATGAGGCAATAGAGTATGCCCTGCGTATCAATTTTGCAGGATCCTTCAACTCCGGTTCTTCATCGGAGAACTCGTGTCGCTGTGCAGTTCCTGGTAAACCGAGAACAGTAAACTGGCCTGCTTTATAATCAGGTAACTCCCAACCCTGGGGTACAACCCGAAGAATAATAAGCCCCGGTGCGACTTCAATTTTTTGTGAAACCACTGCGTTTAATGTTAAATCTGGCATGGAAAAATCCCCGCTTTCTATAGATGTTCAGCTTTTTTCAAAATGGTCTTGAGCTGATTCGCATTTTTTATAGCCTGACCCCGGGCATGATTGTTAAATGAAATATAGGTGGTTTTTGCAGCTTTGGACATATCAATTATCCGTGGCAGCCATTCTTCCAGTTCACTGGTGGAATATTCATAATCGTAACGACTGACATTGTCCCCTTTCCACCAATTCTCAGTGTTTCGTCCATGAAAGCGCAAATAGGCAATGTCAGATGTGACCGCATCAAACCGGGGCATCCCCCCTGATATCTCCGGTGAGTCAAGCATGGAGACTCCCCATGCTCGTTTCCGCAACTCCTCAAAGACTGAGTCCTTGATCCACCCAGGATGGCGGAATTCAATCACCAGAGGTAAATCAGCCAAATCCTCCAGCATTTCATGTAAATAGCGCCTGTTGTCCGGTAGATACTTAAAGGAAAAGGGGAACTGGAGTAAAACTGCTGCGAGGTGATCGTCCTGCTGCAGCACACGAACAGCATGTGAGAAGTCCTGCCGTGCTGCTTTTGCCTCCAATCTGTCATGAGTCATTGTACGGTGCGCTTTGATGGCATATTTGATGGGATATTCCAGATATTTTTCCATCTGCTGGGGCTGAGGCATACGGTAGTAACTAAAATTCAGTTCACAGAATTCGTACTTCTGCGCATAATACTCCAGCCACTTTGCTTTGCTCAGTTCCATGGGATAAAAAACACCTTGCCAATCTGAATATGAGAATCCAGAGGTACCGATCATTATTTTGCCTTTTTCCTTTGTAGTCACCTGGTTAAATGCCTTTTGAACTTAAAATTTATGCTTCTAGTCACTTGATTAACTTAGTTTGAAATTGAGCCTATGGAATCCAAAAAAACGAGTTGAAATCTTTCTACATTGTTCTCATGCAAAAGTATCCCCGAACTTGCTTGTGACACTTCTCACAGAATGGGGGCAATTAATAAAACTAACAGGACAAGATATATCCCTCCTTAACCATTGTATATTTTGCATTTATAGCATCTTTCAGTTCAATTCAAGACTTTTAATATCCCATTTCAATCATTGCAGCCCAAAATTTTATACTTCGTTAAGCAAGTCCGGGTTTAGATTCGTGAGCTACCAAGAGGGGGAAATCCTCTTATAGTTGTTTTGCAACTCCTGATTCTGTAAGGGGTTTGTGTAGTAAATTGAAAATGAACGGTCAAATGTTGAGGGTCAAATGATTCAAATGTTAACACATCGTAAACTGCGACTTGTATTGTCCATTTTGGCAATCATGGCACTTATTGCCTGTGATCTTGCCCAGGAACCCAAGCCTCCCACATGGAGCAATACAATTGAATTTCCTATTATCAAGGAAACTGTGTCACTGGATGATCTTAAAAACGAAGATAATATTTCTGAACAATTGTATCTGGATGGAAGCGACCAAAAAACCATTTTCGCTTATTCGGATACGTCTGTTATGGATTCACAAGCTGTTGGTGAGCAGTTGGCATTTAATGATATTAATCAGGCCTTTGACCAGTCCGTTGAAGATGTGTCGGTAACAGGCTCTTCCATCAACCAGACCAGTGCCTTCGATCCAGTTGGTGTTGATCCCATTGAGGAAATCATTCCCTCGGAAATGGGTCCCATCGAATTAGATAATATTGACCCTACCTCACCAGACCCCTTCCAGTTGGATGAAATAGTGCCTGATGTGGCCTCCATTCCAAACGGTACCACAACAACCATTGATGCCGGCGAACTCGAACCTATCACCAAACCATTTACCTTCGATGCGTTTTCCTCTGCAGACTTTACTGATGGTGATTTGACAATTACAATAAACAACAATATGGTTATTGCATTAGGATCACCAATCAACATTCAGTTACAGGATTCTGATGGCAATGATATCGATGGTGGTCTGGTTACATGGAATACAATAATTCCAACCAATGGCAGTGAAAGTAGGATATTGGACCTTAGTGGGATGACATTGCCTGGGAGTATCCTCGTAGAAGTTACGGGTTCTACCGTCGGTTCCCAGGGTAGTGATATTCTCATAGATGCCGAGGCCAAAGCTTCCAGTTTTAATATTCTTATTTCAGGAGCAGGATTGGTAGTTAGCTCTGCAACGGCCAAAGTTCCATCTCAAACCATTGCTGAATCAGGTGCAATGACCATGACGGACTCAGAAAACAAAATTGAGGAAGCCCAAATAAAATCCGGTTCACTCAAGATCGAGATTGAAAATGACATGGAAGTAGCCTCTGACCTTCAAATCACGATTACTTCACTGGAAGATACTGATGGTACTGCCTTTACCACGACAATCCCCATCCTGGAGAATGAAACTGCTTTAGATGTTACCAACATTGCGGGCTATAGTCTGGTAATGGATGTTCAACAACAGGAAGTTCAGTATAACTATAACATTGTTACCCGCAGCACGGGCGATGATTTGGTAACACTTGCTGAAACTGATGAAGTCACTGTTACTATTGCCCTCTATGGAGTTGCCGAAGGTGAACAACTTTTCTTTAATGGAATCACAGGTATTATTGAACCGCAAACTATCGATGAAGCGGGTGAAATTGCCATTTCATCTGATTCCAAACTGCTGGTGGCAGATATTTCATCCGGTTCTATTTCAATCGATATCGATAACCAAATTAATAAACCAGACTTTCAAGGTCTTCCAACAATCGTGCTTACCATTCCAGAACTTGTTGATGCAAGTTCAGCTGCCCTCACCGGTAGCCTGACTCTGCAGCCAAGTCCCGCGGAAAACTTACTTACTTTTGACCTTTCAAATTATGATCTTGTATTTCCTGATACTGCCACTCAGGTGCTGACCTATACTACCCAGGTAACTACAAATGCTGGAGAGCTTGGAAAGTTTGGCCTGGAAGACTCCATCTTCGTTGACATTGAAGTCTCCGATATGGAGTTCGCCTCTGTAAATGGTTATTTCACTCAGGATGCTATCGTTACGGTTGATGAGATCCTGTTAGAGGAAGAAACCAAGCTTGTTGAGGCTATTTTTGAGACAGGAAACCTAGCCTTATCCATGACCAATGGAATTGGTGTCATTGCCAATGTTGATTTCAAGATTGACGAGTTCATCAACATTCATAATGGTGATACCCTTCAATTGGCCCTGACGCTGGAAGAAATCACTACACCCCAGGTTACCAACATTGATTTATCAAACTATAAACTGGCCTTCCACCCAGATTCAGTTGCACCAGGTGTAGACCAGGCTATCCATTATAAATCTACGGTTTCATTACCACCCGATGAGCTCATGACCCTAACTTTTGGTAACTCTATTGCCATTGATGTGGATATCACTGATCTGGCAATGGAAAGTATCACCGGTATTATTGAAGCTGACACAATGGTT
>JAERTH010000099.1 GCA_016844955.1 Fidelibacterota bacterium
ACCATGTATGCTGAAGACCGCATTCAGAGTGGAAAAGGTTCTGAAGTTTTTGAAGAAACGGTTTATGGATATGACCCTCAATTTACTGACGCTGCCAATGGCAACTATGAAGTCAATTCTCCATACCTGTATTCCAGAAGCTCCACAGGTGGATTTATTGGAGATCCCCGATGGGCCACCAATCCACCTCCAGTAGGAACAGCTCCTGAGACCAAGCCAGTTGCATTTACGCTGGAACAGAATTATCCCAATCCTTTCAACCCATCAACAACTATCAATTTCACCATTGAGCGACCTGATTTTACATCGCTGGTTGTCTTTAATGTTCTGGGTCAGGAAGTGGCTACGCTGAAGAATGAATTCATGTGGGAAGGTTCTCACAGTGTTGTTTTTGATGCTTCAGAGCTGGCCAATGGCGTGTATTTCTATGAATTACGTCAACGGGATAATAGCTCCATTAACAAAATGATTTTACTCAAATAAGGCTAGTTTTTAATAATACCAAATGGGAGGTAACATGAAAAAACTACTGATTGTTCTGGGTCTCATGACCCTGACATTTGGAATGCTGCAAGCAGCAGTTATTCCAGTAGTTAACGATTCAGATTCATCCCTGGTTACAGCATATAATAATGCTGCAGCTGGGGATATTCTGGAGCTTACAGTAGACGGTGTTTATCTGTCCAAGGCTCAGATTGAGCTGGATATGGATATCACTATCCGTGCTGCTGAAGGATTAGCGAATAAACCGGTCTATAAATATGTTGGTACCTCAACTGGTGCTTATATGTTTAAAGGTGTGGGGTCTCCCCGCATATCGATTTCGGGTATTGAATTTGACGGTGATGGCCAAGCTGAAGGCGGCGCTGCACTGGCGAAATATTTCTTTATCGTGAGAAATGATGACACAACAGCAACTCTTGATCTTTTCATGGATGATCTATATGTCCATACTTACAACGAGAAGATCATCAAGTTTTATGGCAATGCTGGTGTGGATTCCATGGTTGTAACCAACTCCTGGTTTGATGAGACCACCAAAGAGGGTATCACCCTCTACTCAGGTTCTTCAAGCGATCCAGCAGCTCATTATAACTATGTTGAGTTCACTGACTGTACCATCTCAAACACCAATAGAGAAGCAATCAAGAACCAGACAAGTACCGGTGGTACTGTGGTCCTTGACAGACTGACACTGGATGGTTGCGGTAACGATGGTGGTAAATCCATGATTTATTTCAGGGATATTGATGATGTCACTGTTAAGAACAGCATCTTCTACAACAGCACCAATGATGATGCTGGTGAAGAGTTTGCCGATATGGCCACTTCCAACAATCAGTTTCATAACAATGTTGTCTGGTCTGTAGTGAACACAGAAGTCAGCAATGCTACACTTGGTGATACCCTTCATGTCGATCCAATGTTTGTTGACGCAGCAATGGGTGACTATACAGTTCTCAATGAAGCGTTGTACACTTTTGCAGACGATGGTGGTTCTGTGGGAGATTCATACTGGATTCCCAACCGAGAGCCAGCTCTCTATCAGATTTCCAATGATGTGCCCAATGCCATGGCAGAAGCTGTAAATGATGCCATTGCAGGTGATATTATTGAATTGGTATCTGATGGTGTCTACCTGAATACCTCTCAGATGGTCATTGGTGAAGATATTACCATTAGAGCCTGGGACTTACTACCTAACAAGCCGGTAGTTAAGTATGCAGGTGATGAGACTGGTGCCTATATGTTTAAAGGTATCGGTTCACCCCGTATCTCAATTTCAGGTATTGAATTTGACGGTGATGGCCAAGCTGAAGGCGGCGCTGCACTGGCGAAATATTTCTTTATCGTGAGAAATGATGACACAACAGCAACTCTCGATCTTTTCATGGATGATCTCTATGTCCATACTTACAACGAGAAGATCATTAAGTTCTATGGCAATGCTGGTGTGGATTCCATGGTAGTAACCAACTCTGTATTTGATGAAACAACCAAAGAGGGTATCACCCTTTATTCAGGATCCTCCAGTGATCCAGGTGCTCATTATAACTATGTTGAGATCTCCAATTGTACCATCTCAAACACCAATAGAGAAGCAATCAAGAACCAGACAAGTACCGGTGGTACTGTGGTCCTTGACAGACTGACACTGGATGGTTGCGGTAACGATGGTGGTAAATCCATGATTTATTTCAGGGATGTTGATGATGTCACTGTTAAGAACAGCATCTTCTATAACAGCACCAATGATGATGCTGGCGAAGAGTTTGCCGATATGGCCACTGATGTCAACGTCTTCCATAACAATATTGTCTGGGAGGTTTTCAATACTGAGGTCAGCAATGCAGTTGTCACAGATACCATGCATGTAGACCCCATGTTTGCTGATGTAGCCAATATGGATTATGAGGTTGGCAACACTGCATTGTACAGCTATGCAGACGATGGTGGATCCGTTGGTGATTCACGTTGGATTCCAGCAGTTGAAGTTGTTGTGACAGAAGTTACCAACGATGCATTGAATTCATTGGCTGACGCTGTCGAAGCATCAGCACCTGGTGATATCCTTGAGTTGGTATCTGATGGTGTTTATACATTTGATGTTGAAATTGCCTTAGAGCATGATATTACCATTCGTGGTTCATCCGCGCTGGCAAGCATGCCTGTTGTGCAATATGTAGGTACCTCTTCAACACATATG
>JAERTH010000100.1 GCA_016844955.1 Fidelibacterota bacterium
ATTGATAGCCACTACTTCCATATCTGATCTTTCCTGTAGTTTGCGGAAGCTTATTCTGCCAATCCTGCCAAAACCATTTATCGCTATTCTAATGTTGGACATGGGTGCAATCGTTTTAGGTGGGCAAATTTATGGAATTCAGGCATGGTGAGGACCAATCTGGGGAATATTTTCAGAGGCTATGGTTCAAGTGTTGAGCACAGCGGTACTTGGACTACTAGGACAGTATCTGAAGACCCTGCCCTGAAGGACAGGGCAACTTATGATATAATCGTAATTAGGTCACGTGATGAATTCGTGCGCCAGGATTATTTATCGTATCGTCATCGCGATCCCGATTTTTCCGGAGAAGCGATCTCAACGAGTGTATATTTATAAGTGTTAGGCATAGCGTCACCTGGACAGTAAGGATAGGTTTTATCTCTGCCCTGAAGGACAGGGTAACTTATGTTATCATCGTAGGTAGGTCACTTGAAGGATTTTTGCGCCAGGATTTTTTATTGTATCGTCATCGCGATCCCGATTTTTCGGGAGAAGCGATCTCAACGAGTGTATATTACAAGTGTTAGGCATAGCGTCACCTGGACAATAAGGATAGGTCTTATCCCTGCCCTGAAGGACAGGGCAACTTATGTTATAATCGCAGGTAGGTTACTTGAAGGATTCGCGCGCAAGAATTTTTAATTGTATCGTCATCGCGATCCCGATTTTACGGGAGAAGCGATCTCAACGAGTGTATATCACAAGTGTTAGGCATAGCGTCACCTGGACAGTAAGGATAGTTCTTATCCCTGCCCTGAAGGACAGGGTAACTTATGATCTAATCGTAATTAGGTCACATGATGATTTCGTACGCCAGGGTTTTTTATCGTAACGTCATCGCGATCCCGATTTTACGGGAGAAGCGATCTCAACGAGTGTATATCACAAGTGTTAGGCATAGCGTCACCTGGACAGTAAGGATAGTTCTTATCCTTGCCCTAAAGGACAGGGTAACTTATGTTATAATCGTAGGTAAGTCACGCGATGATTTCACACGCGAGTTATTTCTAACGAATTACACTTACCGAACCCTTATCAATGTATTCTCTGTGGATCAGGTTAGTATAGTAAATATGATAAACATAAGTGCCTCCAGGAACCGGAACTCCTTTATAGGTTCCATCCCACTGCACACTCAGGTCGTTGGATTCAAACATCAGTTCACCCCAGCGTGAATAGACCTGCAACTTATACTTTTCCAATCCGGCTCCCTTAACCTCAAAGAAGTCGTTAATACCATCTCCATTGGGTGTAAAGGCATTGGGTGCATATACAGCCACATCGGGTCTGATAAGAACTTGTTTGGAAGAGTCATGGACACATCCGTAAGGTGTTTCAACAGTCAGAACTACATCATAGGCACCTTCAGCTGTATAGGTATGAGATGGATTGGTTTCATCTGAGTCGGAACCATCGTCAAAATCCCAATGGGAGGTCACACCATCCACGCTTGATGACCAATTCTCGAATTGGATATGGGCATCCTCCAAAATGGTTTCTGCAGGTTGTGGATCAAAGTCTGCTGTAGGCGTCTCACGAACTACAATATAATCAGTAAGGTTGGCTGTATGTGTACACATGCCCTGGTTGGTTAAGCTTAAGGAAACCGAATAGTTTCCTGCCTGAGTATAGGTATGAGAAGGACTCAATTCATCCGATTGTTGTCCATCTCCAAAATCCCATAACCAATCAATCTGTGTACCCAGATTCGCTGAGGAGGAACCATCGAACTGAACCGTAAGAGGATCACATCCTTCGAGTAGATCTCCTTCAAAAGCAGCCATAGGTGTTGGCAATACTTCAATGGTATGGAAACTGGTATCACTCGGACATCCATCTTCTGTAAGGGTAAGCCATATGTTTTTGAATCCGGCTGAATCCCAAACCACATCAATGGGTCCGGAGCCACTACCGAATACGTTGGCCGGATCATCGAAATCCCAGACATAGTTGGCATTCCCTGTGGCATTTCCTTCATAAAGGATGGCCAAGGCATCACCTTCACAAATTTCTGCTGCAGCTGTGCTGAAAGTAGAAAACAATTCAGGTTTTACTTCTATGGTTTGTGTGAGACTGGCAGGGCAATTGAAACCTATTGCGGTTCCTGTAACTGTATAGATGGTGGTTTCAGAAGGACTTACGTTGATAACAGGATTGTTCTCCTGTCCCTGTAAACTGGCTGTTCCACTAGGTGTATTGGCAGTCCAGATCAGGTCGGCATTACCTATCACCTCGATGGTTGTTGCACTATCGTGGCACAATATGCTATGGCTGGTACTCAGGGAAAGGTCAGGTACCGGGTTGACCGCTAATATCATGGTGTCGGTTGCCACACAACCAAACTGGTTGGTAACCGTAACCCAATACTTATATTCTTCTTGTGTAGGTGGCGTTACCACTGGGTTGACCAGGGTGTCTTGTCCATTGGTTGTCAGTGTCGGATCTGATGGAATGGAATTCCATTGCCAAGCTACACCTCCTCCTACTTCCTGTAACTGGTAACTCTGTCCAAAGCAAACTTCTCCATCGTCGGCTTGTGCTGGTGGCAAACTGTTTACCACAACAACTACCTGTGTGTCATCTGAGTTTCCACAATCATCATGCACCATCACCGTATAGGTATAAGTGCCCGGTGCTGGTGGGTTCACAAATATGGTGTCATTATCCTGACTGCCAATGGAAGGATCTGTAGGGCAACTCCAGTCATGGGTGATGCCTTCCGTACATACCAACATCACTTCCTCGCCGAAGCATGCCTGGTCAGGTCCTTGAGCATAAGCTACAAGACCATCACGACTAACCAGTACTTCGTCTTCATCAGCATTGGTGCAATTGTCAGTTGCCAGAAGGGTATAGGTAGTGGTTCCCACAGGACCAACTACAGGATTGGGTAAAGTGTCCTGATTATTCACATAAAGAGAAGGATCATTGGGATCTGAGTCCCATTGGAAATGCTGGGCTCCCGGAGATACCCCTTGGAGCATGGTATCATTTACATTACAGAGGTAAATATCGATGCCTGCATCAGTATTAAGATCCGGAACTTTTACGACAGCATGGTTTAAGGCTTGATACCCACATACATCAGTTACCAAACAAGGGATGGCAATTGAATCTGTGTCGGTAATTATATAATCCACCCATGGCCCATGGGCTCCTAAAGTATACCAATCATATGTATAGGGTTCAATTCCGTTTAGAGCATTTCCAAAGCCTAGGGTGACAGT
>JAERTH010000101.1 GCA_016844955.1 Fidelibacterota bacterium
AATATCAATTTTTAATATCCGGGGACAACTGATCAGGGAGGTTAACTATGGTCAACCCCAACCTGCCGGTTACTATGAGTATGTGTTTGATGGAACAGGTCTCAGTAGCGGTGTCTATTTTTTCAGGATTCAAACTCCGAAATATCATGACTCCCAAAAGATGTTGTTAATCAAATAAGATGGATAGAATTATGAAACATAGAATACTACTTATCGGTTTAATGTTGTCTGTTTTAGGCTGTGATATTTTACCCGAAGGAGACCCGCCGCCAATCATACCCTCTGATCTGCAGCTTGTGCAACTTTCACCCTCATTCATACAGCTCACCTGGCAGGATAACAGTGACAATGAAGAGGGCTTTGTTGTTGGCCGCAAAATTGGGACTGACAATTGGGTCGATAGTCTGGTCGGTTTGCCGGCAGATACCGAGACCTGGATTGATTCAAACATCACGCTAGATGAAGTTCATACCTATAGGGTTTATGCTTATGGAATTGATTCCATATCGGCGACAATTGAATCCAGTATTACTCCAATTTCCTTTAACCCCCAACTTGCACTTTCCACTTTCTCAGATGAAGTACAGATAGGTGATGAGCTCATCGTTGGTGTTCACATTCAACACTTCGAGCAAGCCTTCTTTGCCGTGAGTATGCGACTGAGCTTTGACCAGAATCTGTTTGAGTTTGTTGTCCCAGACTCAGGTTGGCTTGGTACGGTCTGGAGTACGGGTGCCATAGGAATAGCCGAGAGCAAATCAGGCCTGGTACACCTCTCGGCCACCCAGTTAAGAGATTCCTCCAACGTAACAGCGGATGGGTCCATTGCTAGCCTTGATTTTCGGGCCCTGGCTGCAGATTCCACTGGGTTCGAAATAGTGGAAAACGACTTGATATTTTATGATGATACCGGAGAGATTACTTCCATTGCTGAACTGGAATTGGGAAATGCATACGTGGTGATCACTGAATAGCTCATGTTTTGTGACCTGTGGGTTCACAAGGATGGAAATGTTAATAATAGTCGTAAAGCTTGAAGGATGATAGACCTCAAGCTTTCGCTTGTACCCGAGCCGATTTAAGAAAACACATCAGCAAGGTATCATCTATCCCTCTGTCAAGTTGTCTCATATCACATCTGTTTTAACTCGCCAGATAGTCCCATTTCGTGGAATAATATTTGCACAAATTTCGACCTTGTTTTGGGTCATACTTGCTCAATTCATTTATGTCGTTTGTTAAATATAACGCCTCACGATGATGCAAAGATACAGGGGAATCTGAAATCATGTCTCGTATTCAATCAAGCCTTCTAATCATCATTGTTTTACTAGCGTTTTGTTCATTGGGAAATGCCACGACCTACTACGTGGATACAAATGGCAACAACGGAAATGGGCTTTCATGGTCCAGTGCAAAAACCACGCTACAGGGGGCCATTTCAGCCTCTTCTACGGGTGATGATATTCTGGTTAAATATGGCACTTACAGTGTTGGGACGGCTATTTCTGTATATACAAATCGTCGGATAAGTTCTGATGATGGTTCCGCCAGTTCATTTGATACAGCAAACCCAGACTCCAGTCTGTGTATCATGCAAGGGGATGGAACCTCCCGCATCTTTAGGATTTATTCATCCAATATCACCAATGAATGTAGAATCCGAGGATTTAAAATCACTGGTGGTAACGCCTCAGACGAATCCTATTGGGCTGCAGCTGGTGGCGGTCTGGTGGTATATGATGGAGCTGGCCCCACTATCGAAAATTGTTGGATCACCAATAATTATGGCAACACAAACTCCAGCCCTGGATCAGGATCACCCGGTGGTGGCATGTATTTTAACGATGTGGTGGATGCGGTCCTTAGAAACTGTCTGGTGAGCAATAACATCGCTTCAACAAATGAGCAGTATGGTGGTAGTGGTGGGGGTATGTTCATTGAGGGGTCTGCCACACTGGAAGGCAATATCTTTCGATCCAATATTGCTGTTCAAAGCGCTGGGTCTCAGTATTACAATGCATCAGGCGGGGCGGTTCTGCACCGTGATGGAACGCTGATATTTACCGGGAATCTGGTTGAAGGCAATGCGGCTGTTTCCCGTTCAGTATCCCTGGATCGTGCCAACTGGGGTATCTCATGTACTGGTGGTGGGCTTGACCTCTACTATGCCAGCTATGGAATCATTCGCAATAATGTGTTTAAAAATAATGTTGCTCTGCTGTGTCCAGATTATAACCAATACACGGGACAGAGCTCATCTGGCAGTGCAGGAGCTCTCAGCGCAGGTTCAACGGGTGGTATCATTGAGAATAATACTTTTATAGGTAACAATGGAGGATCCCTGTATGCCTACAATGCAACGCTTACCAGTGGAGCGCTGACCTTTGGTACTAACGATATTGTTAGAAATAATATTTTTGTAGATAATGATGATTACAGTCAATATGCAGTCCAATCCTACCCCAATGGTCTCAGCCTGGATTACAATTGCTTCTATGATAATTCCCTTAATTATGGGGCTGGGATCCTCTCGACCAATGAAGTCACATCCAACCCAGAATTCACAAATCAGAGCGGTGGTGACTACTCACTCCTAAACACTTCACCCTGTATTGATGCCGGGGCACCTGTTTCAGATACCACCGGTTATGGTCAGGATTATGCTGGCGGGTATCGCATTAGCAGAGATCTTATCGATATTGGGGCTTTCGAGTACCAGTTTCCTCTCCCCGTGGATAGCATTCCCGAGTTCACTTCTGCCGATACTATTTACGCAATGGAGGATGAGAGCTTCAGCTATCAAATACTGGCCACTGACCCCCGTGATCTTGAGTTGACCTTTAGTGTAGGATGGATGCCACATTGGTTGTCATTCGATATCGACAGTCTATATGGTATGCCCCTGGACGGTGATTTGGACACATCCTTTCAGCTGATCGCCGCCAATGGGATTGCCAATGATACGCTGTTGGTCACTGTGCTGGTTACAGCGGTGAACGAAGCACCTGTTATTAGTGAAATCCCCAACCAAACCATTTACATGAATGGCTCTGTCAGTGGTCTTGCCTTTACCATGGAAGATGAGGAGACCGAAGCAGATGATCTTGACCTGAGTATCACCTCGTCCAGTACAACCCTTCTGCCTGTCGATAATATTGTACGCGTTGGAGAGGATGGCAGTTATGCATTAAGCCTGACACCAACTCAGGATAATTCAGGAATTGCATTGATCACACTCACGGTCTCAGATGGGGAAAATTCGACTCAATCCGGTTTCACCCTTACGGTTGAACAGCCAAACTCAGCACCAGTATTTTCACCTGCTCCATTATTGACTGCCAGTGAGGATAGTCTGTACATCTACTTCTTCAATGTGAGTGATCCTGATGGTGATGCTTTTACGCTGGAAACTGAACTACCAACCTGGCTGAACTACTCCATGTCCTCTGACAATATTATCAATACTATTGCCGGTATTGGTTATGCCCCGCACAATGGTGACTACCGCACTGCAGTTACAGCGTCTCTTCAATATCCCACAGGCGTGAGTTACATGGCGGATGGTTCCATCTTGATTGCCGATAAGTACGGCTACCGGATAAGGAAAATCGGGCTTAACGGTATCATCACAACAGTCGCTGGGACTGGTTCATACACTTCTTCCGGCGATGGTGGTCAGGCGACCAGCGCCGGTTTGAATCACCCTAATTATGTCGTCAGTGATATCTGGGGTAACATTTATATCGGAGAAGATGACGGCCGCAAGATACGTAAAATTGACCCCGATGGATACATCTCCACAATTGCTGGGAATGGCAGCTATGGTCATAGCGGTGACGGTGGTCCAGCTACAGCTGCTGCAATAGCCGGTGGCGGCGGTATTTGTGTCGATAATAGCGGCAATATCTTTTTCATTGAGCCTGGATATGGTAAGGTTCGGAAGATTGATAGTCAGGGCATTATTTCCACTATCGCAGGCGCTGGGGATGGTTCAGATATTGGTGATGGTGGTGCGGCCATAGATGCCTCCTTTAACTATCCCTACGGTATCGCCATAGATGCTCAAGGGAATGTGTACGTTTCTGATGTCAACCATTATCGGATTCGCAAAATTGGGGTGGATGGTATCATTTCGACGATTGCCGGTACTGGAATCCCTGGTTTCTCTGGTGATGGTGAGTCTGCTACTTCAGCACAAATTGGCAGAGCCTACGGACTGGCGGTGGATGCCAGTCATAATGTGTACTTCACTGATGCTTATAATCACAGGATACGCAAAATAGATGCGAATGGTATCATCAATACCTTTGCTGGCAATTCCGAGATTCCTGTTGATGAATACGAAGAACCTCAGGGTGATTTTAGCGGAGATGGGGGCGTGGCAGATTCCGCAGCCTTGTATGGGCCTATGGATGTAGCCATTAGTCCAGCCGGTATGCTGGCTATTGCGGATACAGAGAATCGGCGTATCAGGGAAATCTCGCTGCCGGTTCATCAACTTATGGGTACCCCTGCTGACCTGGATACGGGGTCAAACTCGGTGATCCTAACCGCTGATGATGGTGAGGATGTCACTACCTTGTCATTTACCATTGAAGTGGAGAATATTAATGATCCTCCTTCCATCAGCTCAGAGCCTATTGTTCAGGCGGTGGAAGATCAGCGCTTTGTATACCATGGAACTGCAGAAGATGTGGATTCAGAATCTCTGATGTGGCAGTTTCTTGAGTTGCCGCTTTGGTTAACAACTGATGCAGATAGTGTCTTTGGTACTCCTCATAACTGGGCTTCTGATACTTCCTTTACAGCAATTGTCAGTGATGGAGAACTCAGCGATACACTTCAAGTAATGGTGGGTGTGACAGTGATAGATGATCCACCCGTCATAACATCTCCCAACAGTGTGGTTGCGATCGAAGATCAAAGATTCAGGTACACCATGCTGGCTGAGGATGAAGAAGCACAGGCGTTGACTTTTACCACGGAAAACCTGGCGTCGTGGATGACTGTTGTTGCTGACACCATATTTGGTACACCCGATGATGGCGATCTGGATACTACCTTCATCGTTATGGTTTCAGATGGCAATTCATCAGATACACTTGACGTGAGTGTGAGTGTCCTGGCCATGAATGATACGCCCACCCTGGTGACTGCCCTTGGATTTGTCAGCATAGAGGAGGATGAATCTGGGGCTGTTGTAATCTCAAGGCTGGAAGATTATTTCGAAGATACGGATGTCGTCGACAACTTGCATTTTACGGCACTGGCTTTGAATTCTGGTCTTGATTCGGTGGCCATAGAGGTGATTGCTGTATCAGATACTACTCAGTTGTCAGTGTATCCAGAAGCTGATTTCAACGGGCGAGTCAATATTCTCGTCGAAGCCATTGATGACAGCCTGGCTTCTGTTCCTGACACGCTTCGCTTGACTGTTAATCCAGTTAATGATGCTCCGGTCTGTGGCGTTTTTCCAGATCATAGCTTTCCAGAGGATGATACATTAAGGATTACTCTGGAATCACTCTTCCCTTATGTCTCAGATGTTGATGATAGTGTTGGAACCCTGTCATGGCAATTCCAGGGAAGCGATCATATCACAGTGACTGTCGGTGATGCTAGTTTATTGTTTTCAGCGGAACCAGACTGGTTCGGTAGTGAACAGGTTGGGGTGCGGATCAACGACATGGGTGGTCTCTCAGATAGTGCGCTTATCATGATCAATGTGCAGTCTGTTAATGATGCCCCGATGATCACCACCATACCCGATACTGGTTTTGCCGAGGACGGTGAACTTCAAATTGCACTCTCAGAGTTGTTTGAATATGTGAGTGACAATGAAGATGCAGATACAGTGTTGGTCTGGTCATTTACTGGATTTGAACATATCACGGCAACAAGCCTGAATGACACTTTGCTACTGACGAGTGAAGCAAACTGGTATGGATCGGATACAATCCAGGTTGTTATCACTGATCGTGGATCACTTTCTGATACTGCAAATGTTACCCTCCATGTGACATCTGTAAATGATGCACCCCTGCCATTTATGCTTGTCGCGCCAGTTGATGAAACCGAGATCACGGCTGTAGACAGTACAGAATTGACCTTTCGCTGGGAAGCGGCCCAAGATGTGGAGTTGGATGAATTGACTTACACACTTGTTCTCAATACGGATGAATGGGACACGGTGATCACATCAATCGACACCACTTTCCATCGCTTCAATATTGAGAGTTTACCCCGATGGGAAGACATCAACTGGACCTGTTGGGCCATAGATGGTCAGGATAGCACCAGCGCCAGTAGCACACACAGTTTCCAGGTGAGTGCCCTTGTTGCGCTTGATGAATATTCTGGTCTTCCTGAGGAATACACCCTCCAACAGAATTTCCCCAACCCATTTAATCCAACCACCACCATTCGCTATGGTCTACCGGAGGATTCAGATCTGAGTATTGTCATTTATGATGTACGTGGACGGGTGATGCAAAGCTGGCGTTATGAGGCACAGCCAGCAGGATGGTATGAACAAGTCTGGAACGGTCTGGACCATGCTGGAACACCTGTATCAACAGGCCTGTACCTGACCAGGTTTCAGGCAGGCGCTCATGCCCGGGTGATAAAAATGCTCTATCTCAAATAGACCCTTCTGTACTTTGAAAAGCCCGGGATCATTGTCTCGGGCTTTTTTTGTGGCACAAACCCATAGGGTTAAGCTTCTTTAGCACAGTATTTGCTTATTGCGGTATAATGAATAAAGCAACTATAGCGAAATGGAGTTGATATGTACACCCGAACCAAAATATTTACCACCACCCTGCTTTTCCTGCTCACTCAATTGAGCCCAGCCATGGCCGAAGACCATTCAGAATATTTAGAGGGACCTTTTGACTCACCTCATGAGGTTACAGAGGTCTGTCTCGAATGTCATGAAGAAGCTGGGGAAGCCTTTATGCAGAGCATCCACTGGACCTGGGGCACCAAACAAGATCGACCCGGTCAGGAAGATCCAGCCCTCATAGGGAAACGCACAGTCCTTAATAATTTTTGCATCGGACTGGAAGGCAATGAGCCGAGGTGTACCAGTTGTCACGCGGGTTATGGGTGGAAAGATGCCAGTTTTGATTTTGATGATCCGCTGAATATAGACTGCCTGGTATGTCATGAGAGTACCGGCAGCTATAAAAAATTTCCCACCAGCGCGGGGTATCCAGTGGAAAAAGAGACCGAATTTCCCAAAGGAAGCGGAAAAATGTTTACACCTCCCGATCTGGAGAAAATTGCAATGTCAGTTGGGGAAGCACCCACGCGTCAGGCTTGTGGAAGCTGTCACTTTTACGGTGGTGGTGGCAACAACGTGAAGCATGGTGATCTTGAAGCTGCATTGATCAACCCCTCCCGAGAATTGGATGTACATATGGGGGGGGCCAAAATGACCTGTGTGGATTGCCATGAGACCAATGACCATGACATTGCCGGAAAAGCCATGTCAGTCTCCACACACTCCAGTACAACTTTGAGTTGCGAAAGCTGCCATACTGAAGCACCCCATAAAAAATATGCCTATTACCTGGACAAACATGCCAAGAGCCTGGCCTGCCAAGCATGCCATATCCCTGAATTTGCCAGAGCCAATCCAACAAAAATGAGCTGGGATTGGTCACAGGCCGGGGACGGTAAACGCGAGGTCAATAAAGACGAGAACGGAATGCCGGACTATAACAAGAAAAAGGGCGCCTTTACCTGGGCCAAAAATGTGATCCCCAACTATGCCTGGTATAATGGCAATTCTGAGCGCATGCTCCTAGGTGATAAAATTGATTTGGACAAGGTGAACACTATTGCTGGACCGCTGGGTAACAAAGCAGATAACACAGCTAAGATTTATCCCTTTAAAATTCATATGGGCAAACAGATTGCAGACAAAAAGCACAAATATCTGCTCCCGACCCATTTGTTTGGTGGGGGATACTGGAAACATTTTGATTGGGAAAAAGCAGTATCTGTCGGTGCTGAGAAAAGCAACCTGGAGTATTCAGGAAGCTATACTTTTGTGGAGACCGAAATGTACTGGGAGATTGACCATATGGTGGCACCCAAGGAAGATGCCCTGACCTGCTCGGCCTGTCACAGTCACTCCAAAACCAAACGTATGGATTGGACCAGCTTGGGCTATGAAGGAGATCCTCGGTACACAACAGGTCAAGCTCGAGAAAAAATGAAATAACCTGAGAAACCTTTCAGTCACCTTGAGTTGAGGTGATCAGATCACATAATACAAAAAGCCCTCAGTTCTATATTGAGGGCTTTTTATTTCTTCTTGTTCCAGGGAGCGTGGCTGAGCGCTGGTATTAAAAATTCTGGAGTTGACTGGTTTTCAATGCCAACTCAAAATAGGGATTGATCACCTCACTATGTCCCAGGCTGGTAAATATGAAAATCCTTTTTGATGCTGTCAACTCATCGGGAGAGATTTCATTTTTTGAGTATTCCGTGAAAGGAATATCCAGGCTATCCATATCAGCCAACAGACCAAGGCTATTGTCCAGCGTGCCACCATTGGGTGTTATGAGGTTTACCAGACGACCATCATAGGTTTGCAACCAACTCAAATACTTGTCCTCCTCGGCATACAGTGCATCGAATAGATAGACCTCAGATATGTATTCAGACAGCCCCCCTCGATCCAGGATATATGAGATGACCCGATAAGCTCCACTGTGTCCAGAGAGAACGATACTGCCTGGTGTCGTTGAGATAATTTTTTCTTCATCAATCAGGAAACTTAAAACGTCTGAAACCAGGGCTTTGAACTCATCCATTTCTTCCAGTCTTCCCCCGAAAGAATCTTTTGAATTCTTAGGACCCTCTGGAAACACAAAGATTGCGTTTTTACTGCTCCTGGTGAACTGCTCCAGCAGCTTGAATTTCTCAATGGATTTCTGAATGTTGTTGCCCCAGCCGTGAAAATAGAACACCAGATCAACGGTTTTAGATCTGGTGTAGTTGTCAGGTATAAAAATGGCTACAGAGGAATCATTATAGTGTTCCTCAAAGCTATACAGACTATCTCCGTATGTGTGACCCATGGCGCGTTTGGGGTGGGGGAATGGAGCATGTGTACTCTGAATGATGATGAGCTGGCCCTCTGAGATATCTGTCCACTCAGCCGTTTTGCAGCTAAAAATACTTGATGCGACTATCAACATCACCAACGGCAAAATTCGATTCATAATAATCCCCCTTTGTTTGTGCACAATTCAATCATTGAATTTTTTCCTCCCTAATCTATCAGGGTACTATCTGAGTTCTGGGGAGGTGAATATGAACCTTACGATAGATCATCATCAAAGTTATATTGAAATACTTCCTCTAGCGGAACACCAAATACTTCGGCAATTTTAAATGATAGCTCCAGGGTGGGCGAGTACTTTCTTGCTTCGATGGCCATCACGGTTTGTCGACTGACTCCAATTCTATCCGCCAGCTCCTGTTGGGTCATTTCATCCGCAGTGAAACGGAATTTGCGGATGCTGTTTTGAATTGGGCACATCACCATATTATAAACCGCGCCGGTGGTGAATGAGCTGAACTCCGTAACCGATCATTTCTGAAATTACGAAAAAGAACAGGATGATATTGACCAGCATCATCCCTGATGGCTGAAAGTAGATACTCAGGATTGCGACCCATACACCCAGTATGAGCACATAATGAGAAATGCGAGTCGCTTTCAAGCTAATCAGGTTTTCTCTCTCATCGGGTTTTCTGGCCGCTTCCTTCTGAGAGCGGATAGCCAGTGTACTTTGAAGCAACACCTGTATAGAGGTTATGATGATAGCCACACCAACAAAAAGACCGATGAGACTGTGGTCATCTACCTGTGTATCCATTAATACGGTGAAGGCCTTATAGAAATAGAAGCCAAAAATGAGCAGGGTTGATCCCAATGATACCCATAGACTCTTTTCTTGAAATGTTAATTGCATCTTAAATATTCCTTATGTTAATAATGTCATACACAATGTATAAAATATTATACATGTGACAACAATTCTTTTAACCATTAATAATAGTTCTCGTGGAATAGATAGAATCCTTTTATAAAGAAAAGACCACTTCCGAGACAGTATGCTCGGAAGTGGTCTGGGGTAAACTGATCTGCGTTTGGGTCAGGAGTTTAGGAGCGCCGCCATATCTGTCAATTGACCACCGGTGGCAGTCAGGGTGCCAGTGGTTTTTTGAAGCACTTCACCCGTTTCTTCAATCTTCCCGATATTCCCATTCACTTCAGTAATATTCTGAGTTATCTCTCGCGCTGACTGAGTCGCCTCAGCAACATTATTTACCACACCATGCATACCCGTAGTGGCTTGTCCAATGTTTCCGGCGATATCCTGTGTGGTAACATTCTGTTCCTCAACCGCAGTAGCAATAGTGTTGACGATATCATTTACTTTATCAATGACTGAGCTAATGGAGGCTATTTCACCTACGGTACCATCGGTGCCAGCTTGAATGGCTTCAATCTTCTGGCTGATATCGGCGGTGGCATCATTGGTCTGTTTTGCCAGCTCTTTAACCTCATTAGCAACCACAGCAAAGCCTTTACCGGCCTCACCCGCCCGGGCAGCCTCAATGGTGGCATTCAGGGCCAGGAGCTTGGTTTGCTCGGCAATCTCGATAATAGTATCGGTAACCTTGCTGATCTCTTGGGCTGCCAGACCCAGCTCGTTAACACTGGTTGAAGCTGAAGCCACATTTTGAACCGCTTCACCGGTGATACCGCGTGCCTGTTCCGCGTTCTGGGCAATTTCACTGACCGTGGCCGTCATTTCCTCTGTTGCTCCGGCGACTGAATTCAGGTTGTCCTGAGAGTTCCGTGAAGCTTCAGCAATCGATTCCATGTTGCTTGTCATCTGCTCGGCAGCAGTCGCCACCATGTTGGACTGTGCAGCGATGTCGTTGGAACGCTCATATATTTCAGTGGAAACACTCCCCAGTTCGGAAACGATGGTGGAAAGCTCCTCCGTGCCATTTTGGACACCATGCTGGATTTCATTCTGAGTCTCTGCTTTTTTCTCCAAGGTCCCTACAAAATTGTTAAATCCCTCTGCCAGATAGCCCAATTCGTCATGTGAATTGATGGCGAGGCGCTGGGTCAAGTCACCTTCACCCGCTGCGATTTCATGTATAGATTTTGAAACCACTTTGATGGGTTTAACCACCATTTTGTGGATCAGAACAAAGAGTATCCCACCCATAACAAATACCACAACCCAGGCAATTACACTAAGTATGAAGCGGTTTGATTTGTATTGGGCAATCAGGTCCTCAGTATCCACATTAGTTTCAAGAACACCAAAAAAGTCACCTGATTCTCCGTCATGGCAGTCAAGACATTCGCCATTCAATATAACAGGGTCAAAATAACGAATTCGACCTTCCATGACGTGTTGTTTGTCTAAAACAGGGACTTTCGTCTCCTGAGCTTCTCTTAATTGATCCAGATTTGTGAATTTATCCGGTTCCGAAGTTGTGCTCATCACTTCATCCAGGTCTGCATCAAATAGTCTGACTTGATGAATGCTCGGATCCTCAGCGGCCCGATCAAGAATTTCCTGGACACCATCCATATCCCCGATGAGCATAGAGTACTCTATACAGCGATGAATCAGTGTTGCTGTTTGGCTAACATTATGATTTTTGACATCAAAATCGACGTTTTTTTGCCGTTGAATTAGAAGTAGAAAGGAACACCCCAGCACAATCATCAAAACAACAAAAATTGCTAATTGGTATACGCCTTTCCAGCGATCCAGTGTAAAAACTCAAAAATCTTTTAAACATAACCATGACCTTTCAAAAAAAAATGTTCACCCCACTACATTTTCGGCCGCCATTGCCAATCTTTAAGTCAATCTGAAAAAATAACCTTGATTGAGTCAACTGGTACGGCATTGCAATTCAATAATCAAAGCATTGTCAAACCAAACAGGTCAATTCCATCACCTTGCTCCTTTTATGACCGGACATGCACGCTCTGTGCAAAGAGACTCGGTTTCTAAAGAGTCCGCTGTAATGACCGAGAATAGTTAAGTGGAAAGTCGTAAAAGCCGTCACAGGAGAATAGGCTTCAAGTGTACTAAGAGCCAGAGGGCTCCACAAGGGGAGGGATGACCACCACGATGTCAATTGCTAATACAAAGTGCTTTGTGACTGCGCTCATATTGCTGAGTATTCAGCAGCCCCTTCTTTCAACCAACCAGCCCAGCTCAAGTGGCTTAGTTAACATAAGTCAGTCAGAATTGTCGCGAGGAGAAACTGTTCCGCTTGAAAAGAACTGGCAGTTCTTCTGGAAAACTTTTCTGGATCCAAAAAGCCCGAGTGTTGACAAGGTGCCGGTCTCCATCCAGCATCAATTCTGGAATAAGCATAATGTTGATGGAGATGACCTCCCAGCGATTGGGTTTGGCACTTATCGAATTCAAGTAATTATCAATCCATTTGACGTTGGCACAACTCTGGGGCTTTATGTCAGAGAAAACAATACTGCCTCAAAATTTTTTATCGATGGGAAGGAAGCGGGAAATGTGGGGATCCCCGGGAAGGAGTCGGAATTATCCAGAGGTTCATGGGAACCAACAATTATTTCATTTGAAGCCCAATCTGATACCATAGACATACTGGTCCATGTTTCGAATTATGAATTTCGGAACGGAGGTCTGGGACGACCCGTCCTGGTGGGAAGTATTACTACCCTGGAAAAGATAAAAGGTAGGGTTCTATTGGGAGATATTTTCTTTATTGGAATCTATTTTGCTCTGGGCCTGTACCATTTGGGCATTGTCGTTCTCCGTCCGCAAGACAGACCTTCGGGCTGGCTCTCAATCGTTTTCATGCTATGGATCGCACGACTATTATTTTCTGGTAATTACACGATCCATCTGGTGACCACTGATATCCCTCTGAACATGCTGATCAGGATTGAATATCTCGTGCTTTATAGCCTTTTTATTTCCACAATCTTATATTTCTCAACTGTCTATAGAGATCATCTCATTCCCCATACTCAGGGAATAATCAGAGCTATTGGAGCTTTGTTTATACTGACTGTGGCCCTGCCAGATACCCACACAATTTCGAGTATAGCCAAGATATTTCTAATGCTTATCCCCGCCCTCGCAATTCTGCCCTTTGTTGCTCTCATCAGGGCAGCCAGGGCTGGAAATTCAGAAGCACGAACCACCATGTTCGCAGCCATTGTCTTGTTTATAGGGGTCTTGAATGACACACTTTATACCATGGACATAATCAGTTCAATCTTTATCGTCCCATACGCATTCTTAGTGTTCATCATAGGCCAGGCATTAATTATGGCTCGATACCATAATAAACTTCATATTGAATCAAATAAACAAGCCAGGGATAAAGAAGTCCTGCTCAATGAAGTTCATCATCGTGTACGGAATAATCTTAATGTTGTTATTGCCCTTCTGCGAATGGAAGCCCGTAAAAGGCGTGAACCAGAAAGAGCCTTTGAGGCCCTGGATGAAAGCGTGCGAAGGATTAAAGCAATAGCCCTGGTACATGATCGCCTGTATAATACAGGCAACTTTTCATCAATTGAGCTCA
Organism: Fidelibacterota bacterium; assembly: GCA_016844955.1. Taxonomy (GTDB): domain Bacteria; phylum Fidelibacterota; class UBA8477; order UBA8477; family JABMPR01; genus JABMPR01. Next base: position 13,642 of record JAERTH010000101.1, read on the forward strand.
AGCCCTATATTCAGTCTTTATTACGGGAAATCTCATACACTTTGAGTATTGAACATTTTGATTTCCGGTTGAAGGTTGAAAATTTACAATTGGACTTGAATCTTGCCATTCCATGTGGATTGATCCTCAATGAACTCCTCACCAATACTGCCAAGCATGCCATCACCCCAGGGGTTGCCAGTGAAGTCACTATTTCCATGCAAACAGATGAGGATGAAATTACACTTGTTGTTGCTGACAACGGACCGGGAATTCCTGAGAGGCTATATTCTGACAAGACAGCCCTCGGGCTGCACATTGTAAACATGTTGACGGAGCAACTCGGTGGTCGTTTGAGCATTGAAAACAGATCCGGAGCATATGTAGAAGTCTGTTTCTCACGCACCGCATAGCAGGATAGTATCCCCGGAAAAGTTGGCTAACATAACGGCTCAATTGTTTTCTCTCTGTGCTGTTCAGATTCTCAATTCACAATAAACCGGATAAAGTCATTGGCCTGCCTTCTAACCCATTATACAGGCTAATAGGTGGAAAACCAGTCTAGCATTATGTGAAGTGCAGGTATCCCGGCTGATGCATGATCGGTATCTGGAATGCCCACCAACCCCACGTCTAGCGCTCCCTGTGATATTAAAGAATTCCGAGTTCCTTCCGCAATTGAATAGGGTACGGTTTTATCAAGCATCCCATGTATCAAGCGAATTGGTGTGATGGGACTCCAGTCAATCAGACTGTTTTCCCTGAAAACATTGCTGTAATGCTGCTCATTGCCCGCCAGGAAACTTGTTCGGAAATCAGTCTGCAGGAAATTCTCAGTGGTGGGCAGTAGATTATTGATTTCGAAAAGTGAATAATCACCGTCATACATTTCTGTAACCTGCTCACTATAGGGTGCCAGAAACACGTCGTCCAGATTGTCGAATTCGTAAATATCATTATAGGCTACGAACATAAAACCGATGTAGGCAGGCCATGTATAATTGCTGTCCCTTAGTACATAATTGGCTGTTGCATTAAGGTCATACGGACCAGCCATGGGAGCAACGGCAGTGAGAACAAGTTCTTCAGCATATGCACTCTCCATGAGTTTCTGAGTAGCCAGGGTTGCATATCCTCCTTCTGAATATCCCGATAGAAAGAGCTTATCCTCATAGGTGATAGCCTGTTCACTGCAATAGACCCGAGTCGCCCGAATCATATCAATCACTGAATTTGCCAGGGATTCAGCATGCAGATAGGGATGCGTTTTGTCGGAAACACCAAATCCCATATAGTCGGGAACCAGTGTGATATAGCCCTGGGCCGCTGTCCATAGGGCACTCAAACCAGCCGAGGAGTTGAGCGGACTGACTGACGCCACATTTGTGCGCTTGGTAACTGTCCCATGCTGAAGGCTCAACATAGGATGTTCCTGTTCATCCACGGGGAAAAGGAGGGCACCTGATAATTTCTGAAGCGCTCCCTCCAGGTCTGGAGAGTAATAGACTATTTTGACGGCCCGGACAACCCCAGATGAGGACGAGTTATCAGAAACTCCAATTGTTGCCAG
>JAERTH010000102.1 GCA_016844955.1 Fidelibacterota bacterium
GTACAATAATGAGGATACCCTTCGCATTCCGTCCTCCCCCCCAACGCTGCATGGCACCATCAATCCATCAGGGCCATCCAATCTGAAGCTCACTATCACAGATTTTAACAGAAATCAAACCTCCCGGAGTCTTCCACTGCGTAAACGAATTCCCGCACACTGGAATATTGAACATTCACAATCAAGTATCGCTATTACACGCAGCTACACCCACGATGGTTATGACCGCATTCAATTCTATTCCGGGAGCAACACATTCATTCCCGTTGAGCAAACGCTTTATCGGCTGAATTCAACCCAATGGTATATTCATCCTGAATCCGCCCGCCAGGGTGTCCGCGCATTGAGCGCAGTGGGTGACGAGATTAAATGGATCATTCCTCCTCCTGATCAGGATTCACTTGTTCTGAACTATCAATGGATCGGCAAAGAAGCTGGTTTTATCATGCGGCTGGAGAATGAGACTCCCTATATCTACCCGATCACATACATAGTTAATGGCCCCAATGGGGGTCATACTGGAGAATTGGTCCAGACCACACCCTATTCTGCTGAATCAGATATTATCCCCCTGGCTGTCATGGCACGAGGTGAATCCCTTACACTGGGTAAAGCCCCTTCATCCAATCAGTTTCAGCTAAACCCTATGCAACCACTCAGCCCTGGGGATAGCTGCAGCATGAGTTTGAAACAAACTGGAGTAACGCTTCAAGCAGCAAATACCGGCAAAGGTGATCTCTATATTCAATGTGACACGCTGAATGCCGAATTTGGGGATGCGACAGTGGTAGGTAACTCCCTCCGCGTAATCAACACAGAGCAAAGTCAGTTCAATGGTCAACTCATTGTCAGTAAGAGCTCCATTGATGCGACCTACGGCATATTCAAACCGGGTAAGCGAAAAACCTGGAAACGTCTGACTGGTGTGGATTCCACGGGCAACCTACAGCTGGATATTGATGGCAGTGGTGTGTTTTATGTCTTTAAAGATGCCACCCCTCCTGAAATTCAATTCACAGGATCCCGCGGATCAATGAGGCGGGGTGAGCGACTGGTTTTTAGCCTATCTGATAACAGTGGTATTGTTCGTCCCCTGGAAAAATTCCATCGAGCCACCCTGGATGGCCAACCCTTCTTTCCGGACTACAATCCACTGAGACATGAGCTGTCATTTCATGTCCCCAAACGGATGGGTGCCGGTCAGCACATTTTTGCCATCACCATCCGTGATCAATCAGGGAACGAAACCGGTTTTTCACATGCATTCACTGTGAAGCGCTAAATGTTCATCCCCCTGAAGGATACCAATCCTGCAATCAGGAAGCCCCTGGTTACCTACGGGTTAATCGTGGTGAATATTCTGTTCTTCCTGGCTGAATATGTCTACAGTTTTGATGGTTTTATATTTTCTAAGTCTGTTTTTCTGAATTCAACCGGTCAAGCTTTGCCCAGTTTAATCACCTATCAATTTCTGCATGGTGGCTGGGCTCACCTAATATTTAATCTATTATTTCTCTATATCTTTGGTGACAATATGGAGGGCTCTCTGGGCCGGGGCTTCTTTCTGGTTTTCTACTTGATATGTGGTATTGGGGCTGCGCTCTTTGAAGTCTATTTCGACCCCTATTTTGGTGTGGATGGACCAGGACTACTCATCGGGGCTTCAGGATCAATATCTGGGGTTCTGGCCGCCTATGCACTCAGATATCCCCGGGCAAAAATTCTCACCTGGGCCATCTTTGTTCTTTTTATTGAGATTAGAGCTGTGTGGTTTATTGGAATCTGGGTTGCCACACAATTTATCTTCGAAATACTGACACCTCAGGACGGAACTGCTTATATTGCACACATCGGTGGATTTGTAACTGGATTGGTAGCATATAGTATTTATCATAAATATCAACTAAGCAGGGTATCATGAGTAGATCACGTTTAATTGAGGAAGCCCAGACCGCTCGAAATAGGGCCTATGCCCAGTATTCTAATTTTCACGTTGGAGCTGCTGTTGAAACGGCTGATGGCAAAATTTATACAGGCTGCAACATTGAGAATGCCAGCTACAGTCTTACGATCTGTGCCGAGAGAACCGCTCTTTTTACAGCAGTCGCAGCAGGGGAGCGACATTTCAACCATCTCGTGGTGGCCACTGAAAATGGCGTCAGTCCCTGTGGAGCCTGCCGTCAGGTTATCTGGGAACTCTGCGGTGACATTTCAATTACTATTGTTGATGAGGCGGGGAATGCCCGGGAAACCAGCGCATCAGAACTTTTACCACAAGCATTTTGCCAACAGGATCTGGGTTCTTGATAGCCCGATGATCCGCTACAAAATTTCAGGAGAGTAATTTTACTATGGAGCATTTAACGCCCCATCATTCCGGTTGGATCGAAGTAATTACCGGATCCATGTTTAGTGGAAAAACCGAGGAATTGATCAGACGATTGAGAAGAGCTACTATCGCTCGCCAACATGTCGCTATTTTTAAACCCGACATTGACAATCGTTTCAGTGAAAACCATATCGTCTCACACAGCAAACAACAACTGGAGTCCACTCGTGTCAAAAAGTCCGCTGATATCCTTCCCCTGGCAAAACACGTTCAGGTCGTGGGTATTGATGAAGCCCAGTTTTTTGACGATGGGATCATTGATGTGTGCAGAACCCTGGCTCGTCAGAAAAAGCGGGTCATCGTAGCCGGGTTGGAAAAAGACTATCGAGCAAAATCTTTCGGCCCCATGCCGGAATTGATTATCGATGCAGAATATGTTACCAAGAACCTGGCTATTTGTGTTGTCTGTGGAAATCCAGCCGGATTTACCCAGCGTCTGAACAATACTGGAGATCAAATCCTGGTAGGTGAAGCAGAAGCATACGAAGCCAGATGTCGCAGTTGTTACGAAGAACCAGAGGAATAATTCTATGCAAAGACTAGTCGGACTATTAGGCATTGCAGCCATTCTCGGTATTGCTTATCTCATGTCAAACAATCGTAAAGCCATCAACTATCGCGTTGTATACTGGGGGCTGGGTCTCCAGCTCACCTTTGCAATTTTCATCCTGGCTACGCCCATTGGCAAGCCGGTATTCATGTTTTTGGATGGGGCCGTCAATAAACTTTTATCATTTTCAGATGAAGGGGCAGCCTTTCTGTTTGGAGCCCTGGCCATCAGCCCTGGCCAACAGGATAGTTTAGGGTTCTTCTTTGCCTTCCAGATCCTTCCTACCATTATTTTCTTCTCTGCTTTTATGGCAATACTGTATCATTTCGGTCTGATGCAGTGGATCGTAAAATACATCGCCAAGGGCATGCAAAAGACCATGCGCACCAGTGGCTCAGAGACTTTATCTTGTTCAGCCAATATTTTTGTGGGACAGACAGAAGCTCCTCTGGTAATTCGACCCTTTGTCAAAACCATGACCAAAAGTGAATTTATGGCCGTCATGACGGGTGGGTTTGCCACCATGGCCGGTGGTGTTTTGGCCATCTATGCCAAGTGGCTCACTGATATCCCCAATATTGCCGGACATCTCATGGCTGCATCAGTAATGAGTGCACCAGCCGCTCTGGTCCTGGCCAAGATTATATATCCCGAGGTTGAAGACTCCCCTACTGCAGGTGACAAAATGGTGGAGATCGAAAAGTCTCAGGGGAATGTAATGGAATCCATTGCAAACGGCACCTCTGATGGCATGCGTCTAGCCGCCAATGTTGGCGCTATGCTCATCGCCATTGTGGCATTGGTAGCTGCCGCCAATTATGCCTTGGGAATGGTCGGCCTGAGTATTCAGCAAGTATTGGGTTGGATCTTTTCACCGCTGGCCCTGCTCATGGGGGTTCCCTGGGCTGATATTACAGTGGTAGGACAACTCATGGGTGAGAAGATCGTTCTCACAGAACTGATTGCCTATAGCCACCTTCAGGATGTCATGGGTCAGATTGATGAGAAGTCCATGATTATCAGTTCCTATGCCCTGTGTGGTTTTGCCAACTTCTCCTCAATCGGTATCCAGATTGGTGGTATTGGCGCTCTGGCCCCTGAAAGAAGGGGCGACCTTTCAAAAGTAGCCTTCAAGGCCATGATCGGCGGAGCCCTGGCCTCATGGCTCACAGCCACTGTGGCAGGAATTATGCTATAGATTAGACCTGAGAAACTGTACTGAATGAAAGTATTGATATAGATGACAAAATTTGGAGAAAATTAAACATGCGTATAATTCTATTAGGTCCTCCCGGAGCTGGAAAAGGCACCCAGGCAAAAATGATTGTAAAAGATTTTCAGATCAAGCAACTCTCAACGGGCGATCTGCTACGTGAAAACCGTAAGCAAGGCACTGATCTGGGAAAAGAAGCCCAAAAATTTATGGATGCCGGCGATCTGGTTCCAGATTCTGTGATTCTGGGAATGGTTGCTGAAGAATTCAAAAAACCTGAGCTGGAACCAGGCTACATCCTGGATGGTTTTCCAAGAACCTGTCCTCAGGCAGACGGCCTGGATCAGTTACTGAAAGATCAGAATCTAAATCTTGATCATGTACTGGTTCTTGAAGTACCTGATTCTGAACTGGTGCGCAGACTCACAGCCCGCAGAAGCTGCTCAGAATGTGGTCACATCTATAATCTCGTGTTCAACCCACCTCAAAAAGATGGTATCTGCGATCATGATGGCAGTCCGCTCATTCACCGCTCTGATGATACCGAAGCGACGGTGGTGAATCGTCTGGCTGTTTATAAAAAGCAGACAGAACCACTTATCGATCATTATGATCCACAGGGTCTTGTCCGCCACATTGATGGCACAGGCAACGTTCAGGATATATATAATCGAATCCTTGCAGTGTTGAAGTAATCATGTATATCCTCGGGGTTACTGGTAACATCGGTTCTGGTAAAAGTACGGTCAGCAAGCGATTCGCTGTCCACGGAGCAACCGTTTCCCATTCAGATGATCTGGCCAAAGAGATCCTACACAATGATCCCGAGATACGAAGACAATTAAGCGAGCATTTTGGCCCGGATATTTTTGATGAATCCGGTAAACTTCAAAGAAATATCCTGGCCGAGCGCGCTTTTGTCAATCGTGATGCACAGTTATTCCTGAATCACTTGATTCATCCTGAAGTCCGAAAATTGACACTCCGTTTGATTGAAACTGCCAAGGCTGAAAGTAAACAACTGTTTGTGATGGATGCCCCCCTACTCTATGAGGCTCACGGTGACAGTATCACCGATAGTGTGCTGGTCATCGTTGCAGATCGCATGTTCAGGGAAGGTCGCGTAGAAAGACGTAGCCAGATTACTTCAGTAGATTTTGAGAGAAGAGATGCTCTGCAAATGCCTATCGAGGAGAAAATCCGCAGAGCTGAACATGTCATTCACAATGACGGTACTCTGGATGAGTTGTTAAAGAGAGTTGATCTATTTTACCAAGAGCTCAATCTTTAAGATAAGAGTGTAGCCGAATCGCATGATTATCCGTCATGCCTGCCACCCAATCACACACCATGCGCATTTTATGCGTTTCGTCATCTTGTTCCAGAATACCTGCTGGCAGGGGTAGAGATTCCATGGCAGGTCGAATACCCATGACCATATCACGGTAATAGTTAAACAAATCTTCAAGAATTTCAACACCGGCAGATTCTGGAATTTTCACGTATTGAGAATTATAGATTAAGTTGTAATTGAGTGCCCTCAGGGCAGACAATTCCGCCTGTGCTTCTGGCTCTAGCGTGAGCTGGTATTTGTAACGTGGCACCTTCACGTAGGGGTCAGATACCGATATTATTGAAATGGCATAAATCCACCTCCCAATTAATCCGGCTACGAATCGGGACATGGGATACTGATTCTTGAGAACCTGATCTACTTCAGCCTTCAGAACATCACTCACATCCGGGTATTCATCCTCCCAGAATGCATTTACCTGGACTGGTGTCAAGAGGCTCTGCTTCACACCATCAAAAAGATCTGAGGTTGTGTAGGCGATATCATCAGACAAATCCATAATAGCACATTCAATGGGTCGAATCTGTTCTCCTGCCTGGCTGCGTGTATCCAATTCAGGGTTGTCGTGAACCCAGGACAGGATTTCCTGCTGTTCGGGATAAAGAAATTTTGCGCCCCTGGCTGAATTTTCCTTCCCAACGATTTTATACTTCAATATGCTGTCGAGACAAGCTCGGGTAGCCTGCATTCCGGAATTGGCATAGGCGCGTCGATCACCACGCACGATATCAGTGAGTATTCGCAGGGATTGGGCGTTGCCCTCAAAACCACCCCAGGGGTCCATAAGTTCGTTAAGACGAGATTCACCCTTATGGCCAATGGGTGGATTACCCAGATCATGTGCCAGACAGGCGGCTTCCACGAGAGCGGAGTCAATCTGATAAGCGGATGTTAAAAATTCCGAGCTGCGATTCAGGTAATTTACAACAGAGCGGCCGATTTGAGCAACTTCAATGGAGTGGGTCAAACGAGTGCGATACTGATCTGATTGCCCCGTAACATAGACCTGGGTTTTACCCTGCAAGCGCCTGAACGCTGTTGAATGTATGATGCGATCACGATCAATCTCGAAGGCATTCCGATATTCATTTTCAGGGAGGTGTCGCGCTCCCACAGATTCACAATCCCATGGGGTGTAAAAAGTATTTTCAATAGTCATAGAGTCAAAATAAGCGTGAAATTGCTGACACACAATGGATTAGAACGATCTTGATGATCGCCAACACTACAGGGATTCAGTTGAAATTCTATAGGAACTCAGGATTTTCTGGCGCGAGGATGAAAGCTGCTATGTACTTCCTTGAGATAGGAGCTGTCAAGGTGGGTATAGATTTGGGTAGTGGATATATCCACGTGCCCCAGCATTTCCTGAACGATACGCAGGTCCGCGCCGCCTTCCAGAAGGTGGGTTGCAAAGGAATGTCGAAATGTGTGGGGGCTGACCGCTTTTTTCAGGCCAGCTTTTTCAGCGAGTTGCTTGAGAATAAACCAGATTCCCTTTCGCTGGAGTGGTTTACCTCTGTTGTTGAGGAATACGATGCCTTCATTGTAGTAGCCCTTGCGTAGACCGGGACGTCCATGTTCCAGATATTCAATCAACCAACGCTTGGCCTCACCCCCCAAGGGGACAATTCGCTCCTTGTTGCCTTTCCCTCGGACCAGAATAAGGTCATCATCCATGAGCAGTTGCTCGATGGATAGACTGCAGACTTCCGAAACCCGCATCCCACCAGCATACATCAATTCAAACATGGCGCGATCGCGCAACCCCAGGGGTGTTTCAGTATTGATCGCACACAGCAGCAGTTCAATGTCTTCAATATTCAAAATCTTGGGCAAGCTGGATGGTAACTTGGGAGAATCCAGAAACTGTGTGGGATCCTGCTCCAGGTAGCCTTCCATGACCAGAAATTTATAGTATGCCCGTAGTGATGAAAAATGTCGTGCCACACTGGTTTCAGCCATTTTACGCTGCTTCAGATCACGGGCATATTCGGTTAGATGCTTATGATCAATTTTTCCAGGTGACTGGATTTTGGTGGTTGCCATAAATTTCCAGAAATCTGCCAGATCATCCAGGTAGGCCTGTTGGGTATTGCGGGCCAGGTTCCGTTCGATACGCAGGTAGTTTAGAAAATCCTGAAGATACTGTTCGGCTTTGGACATGGGAGAATATAAGCGTGTTAGGGGTTGGGAGTTAGGAGTTAGGGATTGGATGGATGGAGGTGGGAATATGTGTCATTCTGAATGAAATGAAGAATCTTGGTCCCTGCCCACTATTCCCTTTTAGCTATAGATCGCGAGTGAGATCAAGATCCTTCACTCACGTTCAGGATGACGCTTCTGGGAGGATCAGTGATGGAGAACAGCACCTAGATTATGAGTATCAGCATTTATCCTCGTCATCCCGAGCGGCTTGTGTGGGCGAAGCTCCAGAGGAGCGAAGACTCAAGTCGAGGGATACATATTTTTCTGGCAGAAGAGACTCGTTTTCAGTTGATCTGGATACCCGAACCGCTCGTCTTGTTACCTGGACTGTGCCTCTTTTATTCTAAAACTGGATACTTGTTTCATTCTGAATGAAATGAAGAATCTTGGTCCCTGGCCACTATTCCCTTTTATCTATAGGTCGCGAGTTGAATCAAGATCCTTCACTTGCGTTCAGGATGACGCTTCTAATAACGTGCAAGTGGGTTTGAGGAACTAAACTTTGTGGATGGCTGTAGCGAACTGTTCCATGAGATGGGATTTTGTTGGATCCTCCAGGATATTGCCCGTGACAACAAATGAGGCTCCGGCCTTCACCAGGGCCTGAGCAACTCCAGGGGAATGAATGCCACCACCAACGATAACTGGCACCTTGGTATAGGCACACACGGCAGCCACCATTTGGGGTGTCACTGAATACTGAGCACCACTCCCTGCTTCCAGATAGATCAATTTGAATCCGAGATACTCAGCCGCCAGCGCATGGGCGACGGCAATCTCATTTTTATCGCGAGGAATAGGTTTGGATCCACTGACAAATTCCGCTGTGGTTACTTTGCCGCTCTCGATCAGCATATAACCGGTTGAGATGGGCTCAATACCCAGCTCCCTGACAACCGGAGCAGCCTGAACCTGATCCCCAATGAGGAATTGCGGGTTTCGTCCGCTGATAACTGAGAGATAAAAAACTGCATCCACGTGGGGTGTAAGCTGGTTGATATTTCCAGGGAACAGGATGACAGGCAGTCTAGCCGTATCCTGAATTTTTTTCATTTTCCGCTGGGCACCTTCTCCCAGAATGAGCGAACTGCCAACCATGATTCCATCTGCGCCTGAAGTGTTTATCTGCTCGATGAACTTTTCCACTTCATCCGAACTCCATCGATCAGGATCCACTAGAACCAGGTATCCTGCACCTTTGGCAGCCTTGATATCCAGCATTTGTTGGTATACACTCAAACCGAGTATCCTTCCAGAAATTGAACCAGACTGTCCATTTCAGTTTTACTTCGTTTTTCTGTCACAGCGACAAGCAATTTATTGTCAGCATTGTCCTCAAATTGACTCAATGAAACGCCTGCGAAAAATCCAGCTTCCGCTGCTCTCTTGATCAAGGCTTTTGCTGATCCAGGAACCTCAACTACAAATTCATTAAAATAGTGTTCAGTCTGTAGAGCATATCCTTCGAGGGAGTCAATTGAATCACCCAAATAGTGAGCTTTCTGGGTACATAGCTCTGCCACCCTGCGTAATCCATTTTTCCCCAGAGCAGACATGTAGATGCACGCAGCCAGGGCATTCAAACCCTGGTTTGTACAAATATTGGAGGTTGCGCGTTCACGACGAATATCCTGTTCTCTGGTACGCAAAACCATTACAAACGCGCGCTTCCCGTTAACATCCACGCTCTCACCGGCAATTCGACCCGGTACTTTTCTAATGAGGGGTTCTTTGACAGCCATAAACCCAAGATAAGGACCACCAAAGCTCATGTGATTTCCCAGGGACTGGCCTTCACCCACAACGATATCAACACCCAGCTTGCCAGGAGCTTCAAGGAGATTAAGACTGATAGGATTTACTACAGCAATCAATTGGGTTTTTGGATCGGTGATGCTGGTCTTGATAGCAGCCAGATCCTCAAGTCCACCGTAAAAATTTGGATTTTGAATCACAACTCCAGCTATGGTCGCATCCAATACTGATTTCAGGTTATCCAGATTGGTTATGCCATCTTCAATGTCTATAAATTCAAATTCCAGACCCTGATGATGGGCATAAGTAATGGCCACATCCACATAGACAGGATTGACACTTCTAGAAATCAGGATTTTGTTGCGGCGGGTGTGGCGCGCGGCCAGCAGGCAAGCCTCAGCCATGGCACTGGCGCCATCGTACATAGACGAATTAGCCAGGTCCATCCCGGTCAGTTCACAGATCATGGACTGGTATTCGTACATGGCCTGCAGGGTACCCTGAGAGACTTCTGCCTGGTATGGTGTATAGGCTGTGTAAAATTCAGACCTGCTGATGAGTACATCTACAACATGGGGAATAAAGTGATCATAGCTTCCAGCTCCCAGAAATGACACATGGGATGTTGTATTGGCATCTCCCGAGGCAATATTGAGTACGTCCTGTTTGTGTTCAATTTCAGATTTTGCTGGTGATAGAGGCAGGTCACCTTGAAAGCGCAGAGCCTCTGGAATACTTTCTAACAATTCTTCAAACGAAGCGATTCCCACTTCGTTAAGCATTCTAAGCTGTTCCGCTTCGGTATTGGGTATGTACTGGTGCATGATGCTCCTATCAGGCAATAGTTGCTGTGTAATCCTCGGCACTCATGTATTCATCTAATTCAGCCATATCGCTTACTTTGATTTTGAGAATCCACCCCTGACCGTAGGCATCTTGATTGATCAGTTCAGACGTATCGTCTAAGTCTGCATTCACGGCTTCAATACTCCCACTCAAGGGCAAGAAGACGTCGGCAACTGTTTTGACAGCTTCGATAGTGGCAGCCACATCACCTTTGGCGAATGCTTCACCCACACCCGGCAACTCAACAAAAACCACATCCCCGAGTTCTCCCTGGGCATAATCTGTGATACCTATGGTAGCGATGTCACCTTCAACAAGAATCCATTCATGATCACTGGTGTACTTTAATTTTGCTGGTACATTCATTTTTGTTCTCCTAAATCGGATAAAGTCTTAATTATTTGCCATATCAGGCTACAGGTTTCATTATAGCAAAAATCCCGCCGAATCTGAGATTCAAAACGGGACAATATTCAAGTGGATGGAATGTAGATTCGCACTATTCTCGGTTGGGATCATATTTAAATGACTCCAAAAAATGGGTGTCGAAATTCCCTTTGCGAACCTTGTTGTTCTCCAGCAATTGAATGTGAAATGGGATGGTGGTCTTGGGTCCTTCAATAATGAATTCCTTGAGCGCACCTATCATGCGGTCAATCGCTTCTTCACGATCATGGCCATGTACCACCAGCTTGGCCAGCATGGAGTCGTAGTGCGGTGGAATTTGATAGCCGCTATAAATATGACTGTCCACACGAACTCCACGACCGCCTGGAAAATGAACACTTTCAATGAGGAGTGGTGAGGGCCTAAAATTTTTAGCTGGGTCCTCTGCATTAATACGGCATTCAATGGAGTGACCACGAAGCTTCATATCCCCCAGCCAATCCGGTAGCACTTCACCCGCATGGCAGGCGATCTGTCCCTTCAGGATATCATAACCCGTGACTTCTTCAGAAACCGTGTGCTCAACCTGGATTCGGGTGTTCATTTCCATGAAATAAAATTTGCCATGTTTATCAAGCAGGAATTCAATGGTTCCAGCTCCCACATAGTTTACGCGTTTTGCTCCGGCAACTGCTGCTTCTCCCATTTCACGACGTAATGCTTCAGATACTACAGGTGATGGTGATTCTTCAAGCAATTTTTGATGACGACGTTGAATGGAGCATTCACGTTCGCCCAGCGAATAAACATTACCCTGGGAATCACCCAATAGCTGTACTTCAATATGTCTGGGATTCTCAATATATTTTTCCAGATACAGCCCATCATTACCAAAGGCGGTCCCTGATTCAGCCTGGGCCATCCCATAAAACATGGCGACATCTTCACCTCGATACACCACACGCATACCTCGACCACCACCACCGGCCGTGGCCTTGAGGATGACGGGGTAACCCATTTCATCAGCCATTTCACGCGCTTCTTCAGCGGAGGATAGGATGCCCTCACTTCCTGGTATGACGGGAACGCCTGCTGCCTTCATGGTTTCCTTGGCCGAAGCCTTGTCACCCATGGAATCAATCATTCTACCATCAGGACCAATAAAATCGATACTGTGGTTGGCACACATATCAGCAAAATCAGCATTTTCAGCCAGGAATCCATATCCCGGGTGAATGGCATCAGCATTGGTCACTTCAGCAGCTGTAAGGATCGCCTGGGTATTTAAATAGCTTAAATTTGAGGGGCCGGGGCCAATGCAAACGGCTTCATCGGCAAATTTTGTATGCAGGGAAAGCTCATCTGCCTCGGAAAAAACAGCCACACTTTTGATCCCCATTTCACGACAGGCACGAATAACTCTGAGTGCTATTTCACCTCGATTGGCAATGAGAATTTTTTTATACATGGGCAGCTATCAGGGTTCTATGAGGAAAAGGGTCTGGCCATATTCCACTGGCTGGGCATTGTCTATCTGAATGTCAAGTATGACACCGGAAACTTCCGCCTCAACCTCATTCATAATTTTCATGGCTTCAATAATGCAAAGCGTATCGCCCTTGCTGATATGGTCGCCAACTTTGACAAAAGGATCAACTTCTGGTGAAGGCGAGCGATAAAAAGTTCCTACCATGGGGGATTTTATTGCAACTCCCTGGAGTGAACTTTCTTCTTCCTTCGGCTCGGAAGCTACCTCAGCGGGGGCTGAAGACGGGGCGGCAGGAGCGGTAAATCCAGAATTCTGAACCACCATGTTTCCCCCTTGACGAGAGACCCGTATTTTTTTGCCCCACCGGCCTACTTCAATCTCAGAAATGGTCGATTTTTCGAGCAGAGCGATGAGCTGTTCAATATCTTTTGTATTCAAAATACTTTCTCCTACTACCTGACGCGTTCCAGATAAACCCCTGTACGTGTATCTACCTTGACTTTATCGCCAATATTTAAGAAGAGAGGCACTGTGACTTTCAGACCAGTCTCCAGGAATGCTGGTTTTGATCCACCAGTTGCTGTATCACCGCGTAGACCAGGATCGGTTTCTTTGATTTCAAGAATGACATGGGGGGCTACTTCTACGTCAACCGGAGTGGTGTCGCGAAAGAGAACCTTTACTATATCATTTTCTTTTAAAAAGTCTTTCACTGATTCCATGAGTTCTGCATCGATGGCAATCTGCTCATAGGTCTCATTGTCCATCATATGGAAATGGGATTCATCAGAATAAAGGAAGGTCATTTCATTGGCCAGCAGCTTAACATCATCAATCTTCTCACCTGAACGGAAGGTTTGTTCTATAACCTGCCCACCGGGTATTTTCTTTAATTTGGTTCTGACAAAGGCATTGCCCTTGCCGGGTTTAACATGAAGAAATTCAACCACTTTCCAAAGATTGCCATTGAATTCCATTACCAAATTGTTTTTTATATCTGATGTACTACCCATAATAAATAACCGCGTCCCTTCTTAAGTGGCGCGAAGTTAACCGGGGGCTGAAATCATGGCAAACTTTTTATCCGCAAGTATCTGGCCCCGAACCACGCAATATGGGAAAAGTGCTTTCTGTGATAGAGGTTGCATGGCGGATGAATTCCCAATGCGATTTGGAACTGAGACAACTGGAATCAGCCCAATAGCTACAACGAATGGACGAAATAAACGAACGGACTATCAGGTAAAAAGAATTCGTTACTTTCGTAATTTTCGTTGTAGAAATAAATAGTTCTTCAGTTTGCTTGAATCCGTTACACTGTGGCAGAATTGAATCAGGATGCAATTTTTATGCTTGCCTTCAGTCCGTGAGATTCATATTAATGGCTTATGGAAATTCTTAACAACCTGATACCTGATAAGCTTTTCGAAACCCTGCCCCTGGTTGGCTTGTATGCCGAATCTCACTTCAGGTTTCGGATTCCATTCAGTCGCTATTTTAAACGGGAACCTGAGCTTATTTTTGATACCCCCTGGCGATTGGAGCCAGGTCAAACTCCAACTGTTTTTCTGGTAGTTAAGGATGCACATCTATATCCCGTCACATTGGTCTCCGCTGAGATTGAGGTCTATCAAAAAAACATGAAAGTATGTACACAATCCTGGCAGTTGGATGATGCTATTGATGAACGTCAGACCCATCTAAGTTTCGCGCTTTCAGAGTGTGACTTGCCCAGGGGTGAAGTAGACCTCCTTCCCATCCTCCGCTACACAATCAATGGCAGGCAAAAAGAGATGCGTATTGATAATTACGCCCAGATCGAAAAGCAACCATTGCGGGTGACCATATCAGATGAAAAGTTGCCTGTTTTACCTGGATGGAAGAATGGTGATACCCATCTCCATAGCTCACTTACCAACGATCAGATTGAGTTCGGAGCATCCCTGGACCAGACACGAGAAGCTGCCCAGTTATTTGGTCTGGACTTTATTACAATTACTGATCATTCATACGATCTTGATGATCTTCCTGAAGACTATCTCACCAATGATCCAGATCTGGTAAAATGGAAGGAAAGTCGGGACACCATTGAAGCCATGAACCAGGAAGACGATTTGACTGTTATCCCCGGGGAGGAGATCAGCGTGGCCAATGCCCGTGGGTCAACGGTTCATTTCCTGCATTTTAATGATCCAACATATTTCCCAGGATCAGGAGACAGTGGTGAAGATTGGCCTAATTTAAAATCTCAGCTCACCATAGATGACATTCTTGCACAAAGATCACCTGATACTGTGTCCATTGGTGCGCATACTGCCTATAAATTTCCCTGGTTCCAACGTGTGCTATTGAACCGAGGGTTTTGGGAGGCCAGAGATCATCAAAACCCTGAGCTGGATGGTGTCCAGATATTGTGCGGCACACCTGCATTTGCTGCATTCCAGGCTTCTAGAAAATTGTGGATTGATGCACTGTTGGAGGGTAAAAAGCTTGGTGCTTATGGCGGCAGTGATGGACACGGAAATTTTAATCGCAATTGGCATGTGACCCTTCCGGTGTGGTCATTAGGAATTCACGAGGATCAGATATTCGCCCAATCTCGGACCCTTATAAGAAGCGAATCCAACAGCACCGCAGCGCTAATGCAGGCCATGAAAAATCGCCGATCTGCAGTTTCAACTGGACCGGTGGGAGATCTATCATTCTCTATTGATGATAAGAATTATGGTATTGGAGACACTGCTGCAATTAAACCGAATGTCTCAACCATTATTAAGGTCAAGGGCATGAGCAGTGCTGAGTTTGGTGCTGAAATGGATGTCACCTTGTATCTGGGGAATATAGAAACTCAGACTGAATCCATCTTGCATCATGAAGTAGATCTAAACACAACGTTTGACCTGGATATTCCTTTTGCTCCCCTTCACAGCGGATATCTGCGCATGGAGATCAGCAGTGAAGGATCACGCTGGCCAGGTGTTTATGTTTCCTCCCCCATCTGGATTAATCTGATGCATACGAAGTAAGCACGTTGACCAGCCGCCTTTATATACTGTTCGTTGTAATGCCTATCTTAGGTATAGCTCAAATAAATCCCGAGCCTGAACCGAATGTGATTGATTTGGTGGTCCAGATCAATGGACTTCAGACAAATCGTGGGGGAAAATTGCTTATCTCCCTGATCCAGGGGGAAGAGAATTGGTTTGAACCTGGCCAGGAATACGCCAGGATTGTGGAAGCTGTGACCCAACATGCTGGAACACGTTTTAGTTTTAAAAATCTTCCTGTGGAAAAGTCCTTTGCGGTAAGTGTTCTCCATGATGAAAACGAAAACAGTAAGGTCGATTTTCAGTGGCTCCCTCCCAGGCCCAAGGAAGGAGTAGGCACCTCCAACAATGTTGTTCGAATGGGACCCCCATTATACAAGGATGCCCAATTCCTGCTTACGGAAAGCCCAACAATGGTGATCATCAATTTATCGTATTGAGCCAAAACCCTTGCGAGTGATCATCTATTTTAAATAAATAACCCCATATATAGCGATACAGCTCATATGGGGTTTATAGGTTTTAGTCAATGTTTCGGCAAAAATAACGGGGCGACTACCTCTTAATCAGGTGCTCATTTGAATCCATAAATGCCCTGGCATCCATACTAGCAGTTGTATGAACCGGATCGGGTCCCTGCCGCATCATAATCACAAAAACTCCCACTGTATTTGACAGGGCCTGTTGTGCCCCAAAATTACTGCGCACACTGTTGTTGGTACCCCCTGACATTGATGTATGTGTTTCTATAATCAAATCATTCTCGACAAATTCACTCTCAGGAACGCGAGTATAACTGGCATCCTCAACGATGAGAAAATGAGATAGTCCCTGCTCCAGTGTTAATTCAGCACATCGGTAGGTCAGATAATTACGGATTTGGTCTGCCGTATTACGTTCATTCCCCTCGAAGGTGACTTCAAATGTGTTTTCGTTTAATTGTTTTTCGCTGTAACCACCTTTTGCTCCTTTAGGTCCATAGGTTGTGGCACATCCAACAAAAAATAAGGTGATCAGCAGTAGCGTCCCTAGCTTTGCTAACGTTTTCATTTGTTCCTCCACTTAAATCTCATTTGGTTCATATTAGGATTTATTTGCGTTGCGAACTTGTTTCTCCATCTCCAGCCAATCTTCCTGAGAGAGTACATCTAGAAAATTGAATTCACCAGCACCTTTTAGCCACTCGCCCCCATCAATAGTAATGACCTCACCATTGATGTATTGAGATTGATCTGAGACCAGAAAAGCGGCCAGGTTGGCCAGTTCAAGATGATCTCCCACACGCTTCAGGGGTATTCTATCAATAAATTTTTCTTCGAGACCGGGTGGCAGGAGTCTTGCCCAGGCCCCCTCAGTTGGGAAAGGCCCCGGGGCAATGGCATTCATGGTTATGCCATATTTGGCCCACTCTACTGCCAGGCTTCGTGTCAGGGTTTGCACACCAGACTTGGCGATGGCCGAAGGTACTACATATCCGGATCCGGTGCTGGCATAGGTGGTCACAATATTCAGGATACGGGCGGTCTGTTTTGTTTTGATCCAGTGTTTGCCAAAGGCCAGGGTGGTGTTGTAGGATCCTTTAAGTACGATATCGGAGATGACATCAAATGCTTTGTGGCTTAATGCCTCGGTGGGACTTACAAAGTTTCCCGCAGCATTATTCAGGAGAATATCAACTGATCCAAAATGGGAGATTGCTGCCTTGAGGGTTGACACCACAGCGTTGTAATCTCTCACATCCAGTTCAAGGGGCAGGATTTCACCTCCGCTCAGCGACTGGAGTTCCTCAGCTGTTTTTTCAAGCACCTCCAATTTTCGGCTGGCAATAACCACCTGTGCATTCAATTCCAGAAAACGTTTGGCCATAGACTTTCCCAGTCCAGTACCGCCACCTGTGATGAATATTGTTTTGTCTTTAAGTAAATCGCTTTGAAACATGATAGGTTCTCCTCTTTCATAACCTGACATTCCAGCTCACATCCTACAAGACATATTTGCAGGCAGTGTTGACTTTAGATCAAAACATTTTAAGTTACTTTGTTTTTTAAAGTACTTTATCTGAAACATGAAGGATTATACCAATGCATAAGAATATTGATCAACACGAGGCCAAAGAACAACTGGATTTCATCCGATCCATCATGGATGACGGGCAGAGAGTCCTGGCCGATAATGGGTTTGGATTTATCCTCTGGGGCTTCCTCATTCTTGGGGCTGGTTTGCTTACCCTCCTGTTTGATTACATGGATATCCATGACGCTGAAGGATGGATATACCTGGTGTGCATTGGAATAGGCTGGGTCTATATGATCGCGCATAGAGACAAAGAACGGAAGCAAACTTTTGGAAATCCTCTGACCATTAGAATCATCAATGCCATCTGGACTGCAGTTCTGTTAGCCATGACCATGATGGGCTTCCTGGGGATCATAAGCGAGACTATCAGAAGCGATTACATTTGTTCAGTACTGTTTACCACCCTGGGCATTGCCTACTATGTACAGGGGGTAATTACCGGGAAAAGCTGGGTGAGAAATCTGGGATTTGGATGGTGGCTTGGTGCCGGACTACTTTATTTCATAAATGGCCTTTGGGCCGACATTCTGATAGCAGCAATGATGATCGGGCTCCAGATCATTCCAGGTTTCATTTTCAGGAAGCAGTGGAAAATTCAACTTGCTGAGGATTGACCATGCACGACTTTGACTATCAACAGATAGATGATCTAATCCACTCGCGGATTCGACTGGCGGTAATGGCGACCCTTGCCTCTATGGGTCAGGCCAGTTTTTCCATCATCAAGGAAAGCACAGGTGCTACGGATGGAAACCTCAGCGTTCATATGCGTAAACTTGAAAATGCAGATTATCTCGTTGTGGAAAAATCATTTGTCGATCGTAAACCGGTGAGCATTTATAGCCTTACTGACAAAGGCAAACTTGCCCTCAAAGCATACATTCAATACCTGGAAAACATGTTGCCCCTAAGCAATTCAAAGGACTAAATCTATGTTCAAAATCAAATACATATCACTACTTCTGTTCATATTCATCACCATGATTTATGGCATCCCTGGAGAAACAATTGAAGGAACCATTATTGACCGCGATACTCAACAGCCACTTCCGGGAGCCAATGTTATTCTCGATGGCACAACGCTGGGAGCTGCAACAGATATAGAAGGCAGGTTTACAATTTCTAACGTCCCGGCAGGTAGCTATTCGGTTCGAGTACACATGATTGGATATAAAGCTCAAGCCCGAGCGAATATTCATGCGCTCCTCAATCGCTCTACAACAGTAAATATGGCTCTGGAGCCAACCACCCTGTCAGGTAGTGATGTCGTAGTTACAGCTGGCTACTTCGAACGGGTCAAAGATGCTTCTACCAGCGTCCGCAGTGTTGACTTTGAAGAAATCCGCTCTGATCCAGTGGGTGCCTATGATATCCTCAGCATGATGCAATCCCTGCCCTCAGTGGTCTCCGGGGCAGATCAATCCAATGAAATTATTGTTCGAGGAGGCTCTCCTGGAGAGAATCTGTTCGTCATGGATCACCTGGATATCCCCTATCCCGTCCACTATCCCTCGCAGGGAGCTGGAGGTGGTCCCATAACCATGGTCAATACAGATTTTATTGAGAAAATTGATTTTTTTGCTGGTTCTTTCCCCGCCCGCTATGGAGATAAACTTTCTTCAGTTATGGATGTGGCAGTGCGAGAGGGCAATCGGGAAAGCCGGGAATCCAAGCTCAGCTTTGATATGGGTGGCTTTGGAGCAACCTTCGAAGGTCCACTCACCCAAAAGAGTTCCTATCTGTTTTCAATCAAACGTTCATTCCTGGATTTCATCATTCAACAAAGTGGTCTCATGGCCATACCCAAGTATTGGACATTCCAAAGCAAAATCGTCTACGATATCAGCCCCAAAGAGAAAATCTACTTCAACTATCTCGGGGGGATTGACGCCATCGATATCGTAGGTGAGGACAGTCCGCAGAACCGTGGTGCAGAAAATGTTGCCTACAATAGTCAACAACATACGCTGGGATTGACCTATAAGAATCTATTCTCGAAAAAGGGTTACCTCATTGCATCGCTGGCACAAAATCTGGTTGAGATGACTGTGGATGTCTACACGGTTGAAGAAAATGCTGAGCATGAGACCTTTTACAATGGTACCAATTTTGAGCGGGAAACCATCCTGAAAGCAGACTTGGTCTACAAGCT
This sequence comes from Fidelibacterota bacterium, assembly GCA_016844955.1. Lineage (GTDB taxonomy): Bacteria > Fidelibacterota > UBA8477 > UBA8477 > JABMPR01 > JABMPR01. The sequence continues at coordinate 19,467 of JAERTH010000102.1, forward strand.
CAATTCCTCCCTGGAACTTTCTGGTGGCATTAAGTTGGTCAATGCACCCAACTCCTGGGAATTTGAGAATGCGAGTCAGGAGATTATTCTCTATGGATATTCCCACGACACGACCATCACTCCTGCCATGGTAATTTCTGAGGAAATTTTTAAAAATGAATTTCTGGGAGATAGCACAGCGTTCATCGTTCCATTGCAAACCCTGGAGTATTCTGATCACCTCGACACCCTTATAGATCATACATATAAATATATGGGGATCCATGGACAAGTCAGATGGAAACCCACCCCACTCACTGAACTGTCGCTGGGGTTGCGAGGAGAATACAATGCCTATCTTGAGAAGGGCAATATTTCTCCGCGAATAAATCTCTCTCAGCAACTGGTTCACAATCTCAAACTGAACCTGGCCATGGGTCGCTATTATCAAGCCCCCTTTTACGCCCTCCTAATGTCTGAAGGCAAGCATGGTCGCGATCTGAATTTTTATCATGCGGACCAGATTGCTCTGGGTATGGAATATATCCCCAGAGAAGATGTGCGCATGACTGTGGAAGTTTATAATAAAAGATATGAGGACATGCCCATCCAGGCTGTTTTCCTTGATACACTGGGTCGTGATAGTCTTGAGCGGTTTGAGAATCTGGGCGCTGGTCGTTCACGAGGTGTGGAATTATTTCTGCAAAAGAAGTTCTCCCAGAACTGGTATGGCTCCTTCAGTTACAGCTATTCCATTTCTGAGGGTGTGGATCCGAGAAAAGAAGAAACAACCTATTATCCATGGGATTATGATTACAGAAATGTGGTCAGTCTGGTTGGCGGCTATAAGATTCGGTATATGGATTATGACTGGTACAATAAATATAAAAAAACGCTCTTTGCAGACTTGACCTCCTGGCTACCTATAGCCCCAGCGGATGAGTTTGAAGCCAGTATCAGGCTACGTCATGTAGGTGGAAAACCCTACACACCCAAGGTCTATGATCACAACACCAGAAGATGGTTCGTCAATGCTGGCGCTTACAATACCGATCGTATGGATGACTACCTACGGTTTGATATCATGCTATTGCAGCGTTTCTATGGAGAGAAAGTAAATCTTGTAACTTTCTGGGATATCATGAATGTTTTTAATCGTGACAATCCCTGGGACTATATCTACAATGAAGATGGTACAAAGGATATCGCCCTCCAGTTCAAAACTTTTCCCATTGGCGGCGTGACCCTGGAATTTTAAACTGGAGTCGCCTTGCCACAGATCTGCACGGATTGAACACAGACAGACTGTGATGGCTACTCTCCTGGTGAATCACCCTACAAAGACTTGAAAATATTGGCATATATGAAGATTAGATTCGCCCTTCA
>JAERTH010000103.1 GCA_016844955.1 Fidelibacterota bacterium
ATGAGAAGGTTTAAACTTATGCTCCAATGCAAGGGAGAAATCATCGGCAAACTGGCTCAGTAGTTTTGGGTTTGCATCCTGTGTACTATCTTTTAACGATATATTGAAGACCAGTTTATCCAGAAACTTTGAATTGGAGTACACAAAGCTGAACTGCTTCAGATTTCTTGAATTCGGCAACATCTTGGTGATATCTTCGGTAAACTGAAGCTGGCTGGCATAGAAAGTCGAAACCACTAATATAATTACCAAAGAAAGACTAAAAATGATTCTTTGCTTCCTAAAAATCCGATATATACTCCAGAAAAAAGTCATATCAGGCTTCGGTTTTATTAGCAGGAAGGGTAAATTTAAAAATGATGAAAGCCACAAGGAATACAGCAGTTCCCAAACTTATTCCCAGGCTTAAGCTACCCAACACATATTGAAACACATCATAACCCAGGCTTTGCAAGGTCTCATAGAACTTTCCCTGCATGACCTGTTCTTTAAGTTCGGCAAGCTTTTCAGCATCTATGGTCCGTGGATTCTCCATAAAAAGCGCCCCCACACGATAGCTGAAGTATATAATAAAAGGAATCAAAGGAGGTAAACTAATATTTGAGGCGGCCAGAACCACAATTTTATTGAGCCTTAACAAATGAGCCAGGAAGGCAGCCGTCAGCATTTGAAAACCCCAAATGGGTGCGAAACCCATGAATATTCCAAAACCAATGCCAGCAGCCATTTTAAAGGGAGATTCATTGTGCAAACTGAGCTGTTGAACAACCACATCTTTGAGGCTATTGTCTCTTATATACCTAAAGGCCTTTCTTGGAAGGATATAGATCAATGTCAGGAAAACCAATACCGTATTGAGTACACTGATGCGGCTAAAATCAGGCAATGGTCTGAAATGTGACACCCTTTCTTCTTCAGGGGGATAATATACCTGGACCGGAATAGGGTGAATGGGAATGCCTTGCCAGGCAGCACGAACCAATATTTCAAGTTCGAATTCGTATTTGCTGGTAAAATATTTTTTGTGCGCCAGGGCCTCCACTGGATAGAGACGGAATCCGGATTGGGTATCAGGCAATTCAATTCCTGTTTCTAATCGAAACCAGAAGTTGGAAAATTTATTGGCAAAACTATTCTTTCCGGGCATGCCATCGGCCTGGATGTTTCTTGAACCGACAATTAAACTATTGGGATGATCCTGAATTTCTTTCAGGAACAAAGCCAAGTCTTCAGGAAAATGCTGTCCATCAGAATCAATGGTAATGGCATATTCAAAAGACTGGCCAGCTGCCCATTGCAGGCCTTTCCGAAGGGCCATTCCTTTTCCTTTGTTCTTTTCGTAGGTTATGGCATGGATGGTTTCAAATGTCTTCAGGACTTCCAGCGTATCATCAGTAGACCCATCGTTTACAACCAATATATGCTGGGTATAGGCCATCACTTTTTCGATAACAGACCCAATGGTTTTGCTGTTATTATAGGTAGGAATAATAACACAAATACTATCGGGCAATTGCTTTTGCAGGCCTTTGAGGTCGTCCATTAATTCAAGTGGTTCTTGCAGCACAAAATTAAAAAAATACAAGGGCAAAAAAGAGTTGCTATCGAATAGGAATGATGAAATAAAAATAAGCAAGCATGAGCCTGATCAATCGAAGCAATCCACTGTTTTTTTGAATGATTACATATTAGGACGACATGCCTTCTATATAGGTCTGAGTCAAATCTGAGGGCATTTTTTATGCATATTTGTATGACATTTATACCCATGAAAATACTGCTCATCAATCCGCCACGATCTCCCGAGAATATGATCTTAGCATCAGCTTCCGAAGAAGCGGCTTATTTCATTCACAAGAAGCTTATCGGGCCACCACTGGGATTATTGACCATTGCTGCTGCAGTTAAAGAACATGAGGTGAGGGTATTCGACTGTAAAGGAGAATACGATTTGATTGCGGACACAGCTCCATTGGATCAGCTCATTCTGAGGATTCTTCAGGAAGAAAGCGTTGATGTGGTTGGGGTAACTGCCATCACTTCCGAGTTTGATTATACCATGGAAATATTTAAGGTAGTCAAACAGTTCAACCCTGGCATCACTACCATCGCGGGAGGCTTGCATACCACTTTAGTACCACAGGATTTTAATCACCCTAATGTGGACATTGTTTGCCCCGGCCATTCAGCTTACACCTTCAAAAATGTAATTGAAGCTCTGGACAGAAAAACATCTGTATCCACTGTCAAAGGCATTTATGACAATACACACAACCATTGGTTTTATACAGGGACCAGTCATTTGAATTATGACCCGGCCAGAGCACATTTTCTAATGCCTGACCGAAAACATCTGGAGCGTTGGCGATCGACTTATGTGGTAGGCAAGAGTCCTGGTCCTACCACCTATATGTTTACCTCCCTGGGTTGCCCCTATAGCTGTACTTTTTGTTCCATTTGGAAAGAACATAAAGGCAAGTATTATCAGCGTGATTTGGACAGCATCATTGAGGAACTTAAATTAATTGATTACGATATCGTTAGGTTTGCAGATGCCAATACCGTAGTTGATGTGGGTTTCATGCACACGCTTTTTGATCGTATTCAAAAGGAAGGCATTCACAAAGAGTACATCATGGATATCAGGGCTGATACTGCTGTTGATCATCCTGATTTGATTGAGAAGATGGCGGCTGCGGGTTTGAAAGTAGTGATCAGTGGGTTTGAATCATTCCGCGATCATGAATTGAGCTTGTACAATAAAAATTCTGAGGCAGCTAAAATCCATCAGGCCATCGACATTTTCCATAACAACGGCGTCCTTCTTAGAGGTAATTATGTGGTTCCCAACGATTATACGGAAGAAGACTTCAGGGCCTTAGCAGATTATGCTCAATCCCACAAAGTAACCTATGCCGGCTATACCATTCTAACACCCATGCCTGGAACCGTTTTCCACGAGCAGGTAAAAGATCAGATCATTGATTTCGATTATAAGAAATATAATTTTTTCAATAGTGTTTTAAAGACCAAACTCCCCTTGCAACGTTTTTATGAAAATATGGGCAAGCTTTGGCTTATTAAGAAAGGAACGGATGTGATATAAGTGGGTAATTTTGCTATTTTTCCACTTTAGATTTAATTGAATACATGATTGATCAGCAGCGTGTTTTTGTAAGAGGGATGGGCATAATATCAGCACTGGGCATTAGCGCTGAGCAAAACCTGAGCAAACTAATGGCCTCCGAAAGCGGGATAGGGACCATCAGGTATCTGGACACTGAGCACAGCGAACGACTGCCCAGCGGCGAAGTAAAACACAGCAATCAGGACTTATTGGATATTCTTGAAATCCAGGATTTTCCAGGAATGAGCAGGGCTGCATTACTGGGTATGATCGCAGCCACTGAAGCATGCAAAAATGCTGATCTAAAGCATGATCCCAGACTGAGAATCGGGCTCATCTCAGGAACCACCGGAGAAGCCATGACTTCAGTAGAGTCCTATTTCAGGGATTTTCAAAACAATGACAGCAAGAATGAATACATTGCCACCCAGGACTGGGGGCATAGTACAGAATTAATTGCCAAACACCTGAGTATTGATGGGTTCATGACCACCATTAATACAGCATGTTCTTCGGCTGCCAATGCCATAAGCACAGGTATGCGAATGATCCGGAATGGCCTGCTCGACAGAGCGGTTGTAGGTGGCACCGATGCCTTATCAAAAGTATTGCTCAATGGATTTAACACCTTAATGATAGTGGATTCTGAACCCACCAAACCCTTTGATAAGAATCGGAATGGGATGAATCTGGGTGAGGGCGCTGCTTATCTTGTTCTCGAGTCAGAAGCCATTACTGAGCAGTCAAACTGTCTGGCTGAATGCAGTGGCTATGGTATCATGAGCGAAGCCTACCATTTAACTGCACAATCTCAAAGTGGAGATGGCGCCTATCAATCCATGAAAGAGGCCCTCGACAGAAGCGGCTTACAGCCAGGGGATATAGACTATATCAATGCCCATGGAACTGCTACCATCAACAACGATTTATCTGAAGGAAAAGCCATCTCAAGATTGTTTAAAGACCATCTGCCCATGGTGAGTTCTACCAAAGCCTTCACTGGGCACACCCAGGGTGCCACAGGTGCGTTGGAAGCAGTTATTTCCATCCTGAGTTTGCAGGAACAGATGGCTTTCGCCAATTTGAACACCAACAATCCCATGGATGAAATCGATTTCACGGCCATTTGTAATCCCACCAAGGACAGCATCAATCATGTCTTGAGCAATGCCCTCGGATTTGGCGGCAACAATACCTCACTCATATTCTCAAACTGCTAGGATGTTTTATATTAATGGCATAGGTAGTATTTCACCACAACAATACGGCAACGGGTATTTGGAAAAACCCATTGAATATAGTGGTAATCGCATCTCCTGCCTCAGACCTGATTACACTCAGTATATCGACCCCATTAAACTAAGACGCATGAGCAAGCTTCTGAAAATGGGATGGCTAGCTGCTAAAACAAGCCTGGATGATGCCGGGATTGAAAAAGCAGATGCCATTATTACGGGCACTGGCATGGGTTGTTTCAGCGAAACCGAAAGGTTTTTGTTGGCCATTTATGAGAACGGTGAGCAATTTTTACCAGCAACCCCCTTCATGCAATCCGCTCACTCGACCATAGGTTCTCAAATTGCCATGATGAGTGCTTGCAATGCCTATAATATGACCTTTAGCCACCGGGGCTTTAGCTTTGAAACGGCCCTCCTGGATGCCTGCTTACAAATGCTTGAATCCGATGCCAAGAATATCCTTGTTGGAGGCATTGATGAAATTGCCGACAACCAATTTCTTTTTCAAAAAAGAATCGGCAGATGGAAACAAGAATCCATCAACAACTTAGATCTGTTGCACAGTCAAACCAATGGAACGATTTCTGGAGAGGGCGCTGCCTATTTCGTCATGGGACGGGAGAGAAACCCCAACACCTACGCCCAACTCAAAGGAGTACACTCCTTTTCCAAACCCCAGTCAGATGAACAGCTGCGAAGCACCACCCATGACTTTCTCTGCAGGCATCAATTGGAAGCCACGGATATTGATTTGCTGATGCTTGGAATTAATGGAGATGGGAGAACGGATACCAGCTATCATGCATTCAGAGAAGGGACTTTTCCTCAGGCAACCCACACCTATTTCAAACATTTGTGCGGAGAATACCCCACCGCAACTGCCTTTGCCACCTGGCTGTCCAGTCAGATAATGAAACGACAACATATTCCTGAAACTGCCATAGTCAAACAAGGAAAAAAGCCTAATTATCAGAATTTATTGATTTACAACCATTATAAAAACGATTACCACAGTTTAATACTATTGGCCAAATGATGCGTGTACAGAAAATAACCATCGGCTATTTCATCAGTCTTTATGTATTGTATCGTTTGACAGAACTACCGTTGGTCTTTTATGTGGTGATGACCTCTGTTTATTTCCTTATTCCGGCTGTGGGCTCCCTTTGTATACATCTCGACTTCTATTTGAAAGCATTCAGAAATGTTCCAAACCAAAAAAACCACCTGATTTTCAGCATTAACCTATGGGAAGTACCTAACGACCTTCGTCAATTGAGCAAGGAACTCCATTCCGAGCAAATGCAGCTAGTCTTTTTCTGCACTGCTGACATGATGGCAAGACATCCGGAATTGATCAAAGAACTTGCTGCAGATGGCCATTTGATTGCCAATATGGGCGTCAACACCAAATGGAGTTTTGGTTTTCAAAACACTCGGAAAATGCAGACATCCATTGTAGATACTGCAACAAGAATAGAAGAACTTTCTTCCCAAAAATTGAACATATTTCGTCCGCCAAGGGGTATTAGCACTCCGGCCCTCGCCAAAGCCTGTAGACGAATCCATTATCAAGTCATGGGCTGGAAATACAAAATACAGCCAGGGATGGGCAACAACACTCAGATGCTGTCAGGAAAACTAAAGCGTCTATCCCCTGGTGATATTATTTGTTTGGATATGTATGCTCAAACGGAGACAGCCTTTGTCAAAAAAATTTCAGAACTGATTAAGGAAAGTGGTTTCATATTCAATTGCCAGGAGCTTCAGGAAACCCACAATATCAGCACATAATTGTTTACTTTTTAACTGAAGATTAGATGACGAGTTCAATGACTAAAGCCAATAAACAGAAACTACCTCCCAGCTGGTTACTGGAGGCTATTAAAAGCCTTCGTCTGTGGCTGATGCGCTTATATTATCGCTTAACCCCTGCGAAAATGGCTGTTTTTGAAAAATCCCAGGGTTTTTGGATTGCCAAATCCATAGGTGTGGCCTGCGAATTGGATCTGGCTGATCATATAGGAGATGAAAAGATTAGTATTGAAGAAATCGCGCGAAGAGCTGATTGCAAAGAAGGACCTTTATACCGATTGATGAGGACCCTGGCTGGAGAGGGTATTTTCCGGGAATACAAGAACAAACATTTCAAAAACACAGCTTTCTCCAGGGCTCTCATGAATGGAGAGAACAGCATGAAGCATATGATTCAACACCAGTTAAACAATACCAACTGGGCTGTGGTTAATGAAATAAAGTACACAATCACTTCAGGCAAGCCTGCTGCCTCAAAGGTTTTGGGAATGGGCATTTTTGAACACCTGGAGAGAGATGAGGAGAAAAACCAATTGTATAATAAGGCCATGACCAATACCTCCTCGGCCACAGCTCAGGCCATCCTATCAGCCTATGATTTCTCAAACACAAAAGTACTGGCCGATGTGGGAGGCGGCAAGGGACATTTGCTTACTAATATCCTGACTCATAATCCCACACTTAAAGGAATTATTTTTGATATGGAGCATGTGGCCGGAAATGCTGAAGAAATAGCAGCTACAAATGGTCTGGGATCAAGACTAAAGACCTTTACCGGTGATTTTTTCGAAGGTCTACCATTTACCGCAGACCGATGCATGCTGAAAAACATTCTCCATGCCTTTAATGATGAAAAAAGCATTGAAATTCTACGGCAATTAGCTCAGGTCATTGGCCCTGAAAACGGTAAACTTTTGATCATTGAGACTGTGATTAATCCTGACAACAAACCTGCCTTCGGCAAACTACTGGACCTTCAAATGCTCATTGGCACAGAAAATGGGAAAGAAAGGACCCTGGAAGAATTTGATGCCTTGATGAATGCTTCAGGATTTGTGCTGGATCGTTGCATCAAAACCATCACACCTTTTTGTATTATCGAGTGCAGTTTAAAAGAATAGCTATTCCTTTTCGTAGGCTTTGAAAACCAGGCTTGCATTGTGACCTCCAAAGGCGAATGAATTGGAAATAGCCACTCTGATGCTTGCTTTTCTGGCCTGGTTGGGCACATAGTCCAGGTCAAGATCTTCATCCGCATTATCAAGGTTAATGGTTGGGCTTAACATCCCCTGGCAAATGCTTTCCATGCTGATGATGCCTTCAATAACACCCGCAGCCCCAATGGTGTGACCAATCATCGACTTTTGAGACGAAACGGGTATCTCATAAGCGCGTTCACCAAAAACCTTTTTGATGGCCATGGTTTCATACAAATCATTTAAGGTGGTGGAAGTCCCATGTGCACTTATATAATCTACTTCCTCTTTTTTTAGGCCTGCATGGGCAATGGCCAGCTCCATGGTTTCCGCCATACCCTCGCCATCACGCTTGGGTGCCATGATATTGTAACCTTCTGTGCTGAGACCATAACCTGCCAGCTCACCATAAATATTGGCACCTCTGGCTAAAGCAGAAGCCTCTGATTCAAGGATCATAATGCCGGCACCTTCACCAATAACAAAACCGTCACGATCTTCCGAGAAAGGTTTACTCGCCTTTTCTGGCTGATCGTTTGCCACCGATAAGGCATACAAAGCATTAAATCCAGCAATATCTTCCGGGCTTATGATGGAATCGGCCCCTCCACTGATGACCAGGTCAGCAGCGCCACTGTGTATCATATCATAGGCTAATCCAATGGCATAGGCCGAAGATGAACAGGCCGTACTTACGGTATAACTTGGGCCGGTCAGGCCATATTCCAATGAAATCCAGGCTGACATGGCATTGTTCATCCCTTTCAACACATCGTGTTTCAAACCACCGGCTTTCTCAAGACTTGAATTGCCTGTGTTCACTACTCCCAATATGACGGCACAACGTTTCTTATCGACCGGTTCAAAGTCTATGCCCTCAGCCTCAATCAAATCCTTGGCACAAACCTGATTCATTCGGGTGACACGTGTCATTTGTTGTGACTGGCGTTTTTTGATCCTTTGACTGGCATAGTCATTAAAACTATCGGGCAGCTGGGCTGCAATGGTGGTTTGGAGTGCTGAGGTATCAAAGCCTTTGATAGCACGGACTCCGGATTTTCCCTGAATGATATTCGACCAGGTTTCGTCCTTATTTAGACCCAGAGATGAAATAATATTCATCCCGGTTATAAGTACTTTATTGTTATTTGCCATAGGTATTTGAAAGATGGACAACAATGGCCATCACTTCCGCAAAAATAGAAATTGTCAGAATACGTTTTCAGAGGGATCGTATGAAAATTGCAGATGATTGGATAAGTCGAAAGGATCCTGATCATTCATGGTATAATCGGTCACCAATTGGACCAGAACATCCTTTGCCATAACTTCCTTTTCTACAACCTCGTGGATGGGATTCAGATAGCAGGAAAACAATCTGTTTTGCTGAGTTGAAGTCAAGCCTGTCTCAGCCGTCTTGTCAGACATGAGGATTCTTCCTTTTTCATAACTATAAAAACCCTGGTCATTTTTCACACCCAATTTTTCCTCTTCGGTGAGAGCCCCCAACAAACCTTTCATAACCATCAAGGTTTGATCCAGCTTCATATTCACTCCATAGGCCTTAATTGATCGAAGCATCACATCGATGCCCACCTGATCCATGAATTCAAAAACTCCTGCAGGCATGATGTATTTCTTTACCCAGGAATCAATGATTTGGAAGGAAAGTCCTTCCTGCACATGCAAGCGGCAACACTCTGCCTGCAACTTCAGAAACAGTTTATTGGCCAGAAACCGAAAGCTTCCCTCCAATAGGATGGTTTGTTTGTTTATCAGATGAATAAACCCTACCAGCCTTAGCTTGTGTTCTTCCTCATACACCATAGGAAGGTTGAGCTCTACAAATTGCTTATAGGCGACTGGAAAAAAGAAATGCAAGCCATAGATAGGTCTTCCACGACCCTCATCAGAAAGCAGGTCTTCAGTAGGAAGTGATGATGAATTGCTGCACAGCACACAATCACTGGGAATAATGTTAAACAGTTCGGCAAACAAAGACTTTTTGGCTTGCAGGTCTTCAGATATGCTTTCGATGATAATATGGCAGCTTTCCAGCAACCCGTAATCATATCCAATGTGGCTGTTATCAATATTGAACTTGTAGGTATCCATGTCGACCAAGCCATACTTCAAAGCACGCTTTTGTTTCTTCTCATAGGTTTTTCGGACAGATGCAGCGTGAGCTTCATTAAAGCAAACCAGGCTGATCTTCAGGCGAAGGCTCCTTAGATAATTGAAAATATCCAGACCCATCTTCCCATCACCGATGATGCCGATATGTGTGGGTAAGCCCATTAAAAGTATCTTAAAACATATCCTGCCTGCATGAATTTACTGACCTCAGTAACAAAACTGAGTACCACATCATTGGGCTGGAATTTTTCTTCCCGAATCATTCTGTCGAGGCTGATGAAAGCCATGGGAGGTCCCACATATCCCATGCTGCTCATTTTCGAATACAAACTTGACTGTGGAATACCCAATTGCTCGCATTCTTCCAATACCAGTTCAGCAATATGTTTGGAAGGAAAGTTTACCTGGAACAAACGGATATCTCCAACAGATAAATTAGATTGCTTCAGCATCCGTTGCAATCCCTTATAAAATACAGAACCTCCCTCCTCATTAAAATGCTTACGAAGGTCATCGTTAAACAACTGACTTAAGTGGTGGTAGCCTTTTTCATATTCTTCCCTGGGGTTCATCCAGTAGGCTGGCCGCTTGTTGAACATGGCAGCAGGTTTCTTACCGCCAATGGATTCAAAATAGGTGGATTCCACACACAGATGCTCCTTGGCTCCATCTTTGTCTGTGGCTTGTAACAACAAGGCTCCTGCGCCATCACTTAAAAAATAGCGCAATAAAATTTCTTCTTTTTTTAATAGTGCCTGATTGTAATATTCAGCCCGAAGTTCTGATGACGACATATTGGACGACAATACCAGGGCGGTTTTATACCTTCCCGAAAGCAGCATATCCGATGCTACGGTAAGGGCCTTGTAGGCTGAAGTACAGTTGCCATGGATAGCCAACTCAGCACAATGATCAATCCCCAATGCCTCCTGAATTCTTGCAGTGGCAGTTGGCATTTGATCCTGATGGGCACTACCATAGGT
>JAERTH010000104.1 GCA_016844955.1 Fidelibacterota bacterium
ATGTCTTCCTCCTGGGAATATACTCACTAGTATCTCCCGAGTCTGACCATTTACACAGATTTTTTTACACCCTCGAAAAAATAAGTGACTTGTACCTAAACCAACACCCAATATTCTCCTTCTACCCTTCTACCCTTCTACCCTTCTACCCAAAGCCCCCTACTCCTCTAACCCCTCCAAGTCTCGATACAAATCCAAAGACTTGGGGTTAACCAAGGCTGAACGATTCAAGACTTCTTTGCCGGCGATGATTTTCTTAACGGCTATTTCCACTTTTTTGCCATTGATAGTATAGGGAATGTCTTTGGTCTCCAAAATTACTGCCGGGACATGACGCGGACTACAGTTCTTCCGAATGGTACTTCGTAGTTCCTGTTCCAGGGCATCATCAAGCACAACACCCTCATGCAGCTTCACAAAAAGAATCACCCGCTCATCATCCTGCCAGGTTTGTCCAACCACTAAACTGTCAGCGACCTGGGGTAACGTTTCGACCACAGAATAAATCTCAGCGGTTCCAATGCGTACGCCACCAGGATTCAGTGTAGCATCTGAGCGCCCGTAGATGCGCACACCACCATGCTCATTGATTTTGATGTAATCACCATGACGCCAGATACCGGGGTAATCCGCAAAATAGGCCGCGTGATATTTTTGGCCATCAGGGTCATTCCAGAAATAGATAGGCATGGATGGGAAGGCCTGTGTACAAACCAGCTCACCGCTTTGGTTAAGAACCGGCTGTCCGTCATCATCAAAGGCTTCAACCTTCATGCCCAGCCCACGACATTGGAGCTCACCTCGGTAAACGGGAAGGGCTGGATTTCCCAGAGCGAAACATGAAACAATATCAGTTCCCCCGGATATTGAGGCCAAAAGGAGGTCTTGTTTGATATCTCGGTATACAAAATCGAAACTCTCATCTGACAGGGGTGATCCTGTGGAAAGTATAGCCCTAAGTGAATCAAGCCGGTGCTCCGAACCAGGTTTTGATCCTGCTGTCTCCAGGGCATCCAGATATTTAGCACTGGTTCCAAAAATGGAAACTTCCAATGCTTCAGCCATTTTCCACAATGCCCCCGGGTTGGGGTAAAAGGGATTGCCATCATAGAGCACCAACGTTGCACCCACAGACAGACTGCTCACCAGCCAGTTCCACATCATCCAGCCACAGGTGGTGAAATAAAAAATGGTGTCCTCGCGCTTCAAGTCGCAATGCAACATAAGCTCCTTGAGATGCTGGATCAGGGTACCACCTGCTGAGTGTACAATGGATTTTGGCAGCCCAGTGGTACCAGATGAATACATGATGTACAGGGGGTGATCAAAAGGCAGTGGCGCGAATGCGATTTCACAGGCATCATTGTCCACAAAATCAGCCCAGCGGACAGCATGTGGGATGGATGCTATAGCTTGATTTCCAGTGTAATCGATGATGACGACTTTTTGAACAGATGGCAATAGCTTAAGGATATTGCCCAGCTTTTCCAATGAGTCGAAACGCTTGCCGCCATAGAAGTAGCCATCCGCAGCGAAAATGATTTTTGGTTCGATCTGAGAGAATCTGTCCAAGACACCCTTTATACCAAAGTCAGGTGATGATGATGACCAGATTGCCCCAATACTGGAGGCGGCCAGCATGGCAATAATAGCCTCAGGCATATTGGGGATAAATCCAGCAACCCGGTCGCCTTTTTCAACACCTGCAGCCTGCATGGCCTGTGCCGTCCTGGCTACTTCAAGATAAAGTTGGTTATAACTCAAGCTGCGTTGTACCTGATCTTCCCCTCTGAATTGTATGGCGATATGCTCATCCCGAAAACGCAGTAGATTTTCAGCATAGTTGAGGGTGGCTCCAGAAAACCATTTTGCACCCGGCATTTTGGTCAAATCGTCAACCGTTTCAAAATAGTCCCGGTGTGAAATGATCTCTCCAAAAGCCCACATTTCCGACCAGAATTCATCGGAATGGTCCAGTGACCATTGATACAACTCATCATAAGCGCCCAAAGTCAGGTCGTATTTCAAATTGACCCGTTCATGAAAGCGCGAGATTTGGAGCTGACCTAGTTGCTGTTGATCAGGTGTCCATAAAATGGGATTGGTCATACGATTTCCCTCAATACTTAGTCCTCATCCGGCTTGACACGGGATCTGAGTTGTTTTACGCGACTGCGTTTGGTTTTGGTTTCCAGTCGTTTAGTAATTGATGCTCTTGTCGGTCGAGTTGCCTTGCGCTTTTTGGGCCGAAGCATGGCTTTCTGTATCAGCTTATCCAGACGTGTCCGTGCCGCCAGCCTGTTGGCTTCCTGATTTCTGAACTGCCTGGCGGTGATCGTTACTATCCCCTCTGCGTTGATGCGCTGATCGCTGAGTTTGAGAATACCAGCTTTCACATAGTCTGGCAAGCTGGAGTTTTGACTGTCAAAGCGGAGTTGTATGGCTGTGGCAACCTTGTTGACATTCTGTCCACCCGGTCCACCTGAGCGAATCGCTTTTAGTTCGATCTCGTTTTCTGGAATAGAGGAAATCACAGGCCTGAGGATTGCACCCGATTGGCCAGGCAGCCCAACACCTGAATTTCTACTTCAATCAGATCACCGGTTTCAGGACAGGGGCTATTTGACAGCAAGACAGGACTTCCTGAGCAAATGATATCACCCGCCTGAACCCTGGTCTTAGAGGCCTGCCTGATCATATCAGGAAAACTAATGGCCATATCCCTGAAGCGCCCTTCACCCGCCACATTTCCATTGACTCTGATTTGCATATCAAGGCTGAATCCATGGCCTAGCTTATGGGCTTCTACATCATCGGCAGTAACCAGATATGGACCCATGCTGGTGGCGATTCCACGTGAATGACCTGAATTGCCATCAGACTCTGCATCGGAGACCTGAACATCCACCCAGTTATTAACGATGCTATAGCCTGCAATTTTTAGATCTGTACCATCCCTGTTGCCCGCGAGAATAACAGCCAGTTCACCCTGGGTGGTTAAACCAGGATAAGGTTGAGCTTGTCCCTGCCCGAAAAGCGTCTGCGTATTGCCAAAATTAAATCCTGAAGCCGAAGGTGATGTCAGGGCCTGGAAAAACCTCAAGCTGGGTGGGTCGGGAATCGGTGCAAAAAAGGCGACTTCGTTTTCAGGTAGTGCAACGGGGCGATCAAATATGCTCAAGCTCCCAGCATCCAGGCTTTCGAAAGCTTCTTTCAGCTGTTTCAAAAGGGAAAATGAGCGCCCCCAATCCTGAAGTGCTAAACTCATAGAGGACGGCAGACTGAGATAATCAATAGCCTGGCGATGCTCTTTCATCCACAGCGAGGCCCGCATGACATCAATGACCTGGCCATTAAGCGAAAATGCCAGCCGGGGTTCCATACGATGATCCAGTCCATATGAGAGTAATTTCATAATTCATTCCTGTTTTAAATGGTCTCGAAAGATGCACTG
>JAERTH010000105.1 GCA_016844955.1 Fidelibacterota bacterium
AGAAATAGTAGAGATGCCTTTTTACAAGACCAAACCCGATTTCAAAAAACTCATGGGTGGTGAAGCCAGTATTGACCTCTTCTCAAATCAAGTTCTGGAATCAATGAATGTCATGGACATTATCCCAATCATCGAAGGTGGCGAAATCCAGATGATCATGCCGGTCAAAATTGAAATCAAGTAGGTTTTTTAATAACCGCGAATCCCGCTAATTTCACGAATTGATTGAATAACCGCGAAGGACGCGAAGAGCGCAAAGAATATTATGGCGATGTCGACCTTTTCTGAAAACACATTGTCTAAAAAAATAATCGGTGCGGCGATAGAGGTTCATCGGGAGCTCGGCCCAGGATTGCTTGAATCAGTATATGAGGCTGCGCTGTTTCAGGAATTGACATCTTTAGATTTGTTTGTTCAAAGACAGGTTCCCATTAAAACCATGTATAAGGGGACGCAGTTAGATGTAGGATTTCGTTTGGACTTGCTCATTGAAGAGAAAGTAATTCTAGAGTTAAAAGCAATAGAGTCAATCTCTGATATTCACCTAGCCCAGGTTTTGACCTACATGAAACTGAGCAAGTTAAAATTGGGATTGATATTGAATTTTAATGTAAAATTAATGAAGAATGGAATCAAAAGGGTTGTTAACAATTTATAAAACCTCCGAGGCCTTTGCGCTCTTTGCGGTTACTACACAAGGAAGTTGATATATCACAAAATTTAATTGAGAAGATAGCCCAGAAATATGCGGTTGATTTAGAGCAGGGGCATAGAGTTGGGAGTGGTGATTTTATATCAGTTTCACCAGTCCACGTCATGACCCATGACAATACGAGTGCAGTGATGGAAAAATTCAGGTCCATTGGCGCTACCCAAATGGCCAATCCTCGTCAACCTGTAATTGCCCTGGATCACAATATTCAGGACACCAGCGAAGCCAACCTGAGGCAGTATGCTGGTATTGAAAAATTCGCCAAAGAAATGGGTGTTGATTTTTATCCCGCCGGTCGTGGAATTGGTCATCAAATCATGTGTGAGGAAGGCTATGCCTGGCCTGGTAGTATGATGGTGGCTTCCGATAGTCATTCAAATATGTATGGTGGCCTTGGTGTTCTGGGTACTCCCATTGTGAGAACCGATGCTGCAGCCATCTGGGCCACAGGTCGAACCTGGTGGCAAGTGCCACCTGTTGCCAGCGTTGAACTGAAAGGACAATTGCGTCCAGGCGTGACCGGAAAGGATGTCATAATTACCCTTGCCGGACTATTTAATCATGATGAGGTGCTAAATCACGCCATTGAGTTTATTGGTGAAGGCCTGGCCTCGCTTTCCATAGACCAGAGAATGACCATCGCTAATATGACCACTGAATGGGGCGCGCTGGCGGGTGTTTTCCCCATTGATCTTGTTACCTATGACTGGCTGGAATCCCGTGCCTTGCAGGTGGAAAAACGTGGACTTTCAGGTGTGGTTTCAGATGGCGATTCTCAGGATGGAATCTCCCCCCGCATGAATTATCCACGCATTTCACAACTAAAACAAGATGCGCCATATGCTGACCCAGATGCATTTTATGCCAGAGAACTGGTGCTTGATCTGGCAACGGTTGAACCCAATGTGTCTGGACCAGATAATGTCAAGACCATGACAGCTGCCAAATCCATGGAGCAGGAAAAGCTAACCATCCAAAAAGCCTATCTGGTTTCCTGCGTGAATAGTCGTGTTGAAGATTTGGCCGAAGCAGCTATAACAATTAAGGGGCAAAAGGTTGCTGATCATGTGGAGTTTTATGTAGCCGCCGCTTCAAGTGAGGTCCAGGCCGAGAGTGAGCGTCGCGGTGACTGGAAGGCACTGATAGATGCTGGTGTAAAAACGCTTCCTCCAGGTTGTGGTCCCTGTATTGGTCTCGGTGTTGGGCTCCTGGAAGAAAATGAAGTCGGTATCTCAGCCACCAACCGTAATTTCAAAGGTCGTATGGGAGACAAGAGCGCAAAAGCTTATCTGGCTTCTCCTGCCGTCGTTGCCGCCTCAGCGGTAGCGGGTCATGTGGTTTCACCCTATGAGTATGATGGGGGCAAGCCACAAGGGGATATCAAGATTAATGAAAAGGCAGATGATAAAGCAGTGGCGGTTACTATTCTGGATGGTTTCCCGGGTGAATTGACCGGCAACATCCTTTACTGTCACCAGGACAACCTGAATACAGATGGTATTTTTCCCGGTAAATACACATATCTGGATGATTTTGGTCCCGAGCAACAGGCCGGTGTGGTCATGGAAAACTATGATGCTGCCTTTGTAGATTTGGTCGAAAAGGGGGATTTTCTGGTAGGTGGCTTCAATTTTGGAACAGGTAGTTCCCGCGAACAGGCTGCCACAGCACTGAAGTATGGCGGCATTTCATTAGTTATCGCTGGCTCATTCAGCGAAACTTACAAACGTAATGCTATCAATAACGGAATTATGGTATTGGAAGCACCTGAATTGGTAAAGGATTTGCTTGATACCTACGGACGGGATCAATTGACTGTGGCTACTGGCATTAAGGCCTCAATTGATTTTGAATCGGCTTCATTGAGCTATAATGGGAAACAATATTCACTCAACCCCCTTGGGGCAGCAGCTCAGGAGCTAGTATTGACCGGTGGTCTGGAAAACTGGGTAAAAGAAAGGCTCTAATTATGGGTTTTACATCCTTCCTCATTCACAAAACCACACCTGCTGGAGTTGAACCAAACACCCCGGCTTTTCGGGGACATGTGGGCATGTTGGAGGGCTGGGTTTCCATTCTGGGAAACTTTGTTCTTTTTGTCGTAAAAATGATCGCGGGGTGGATGATCAGTAGTATTGCCCTCATCGCAGATGCATTCCACACGCTTTCTGATGTGGCTACCTCCATTGTGGTAATCTTTGGCTTCAAGGTGGCTCAGAAACCAGCCGATAAGGAACATCCCTTTGGTCACGGACGGGCAGAAACCATTGCCACCTTGACTATAGCCATTTTAATGGCAGTGGTTGCACTTGAATTTGCCAAAGGATCAGTTGATCGCCTGTTCTTTTCTGATTCAGATATTGATGTCTCTAAAATTGACTGGCTGTTTATAGGTATTGTCACCTTAACCGCTCTGGGAAAAGCCTGGATGGCCTATTTTGCATATCAACTTGGTGATCTAATCGATTCAGATGCGCTCAGGGGCGATGCAATGCACCACAAGAGCGATGTGTATACCACAGTTCTGGTCATCGCAGCGCTGATTGGTGCCTACTACGGTGTTCCCTATGTGGACGGCATTATGGGCGTTGGCGTTGCACTGATGATACTCCATGCTGCTTATGAAATTGCCCGGGAAGCTATTGATGATCTGTTGGGGAAACCGGCAACTCAGGAATTTATTCAGGAAATCAGCGCCCTGGCCACGTCGGTGCCGGGTGCGCGACAGGTTCATGATGTTGTGGTACATAATTACGGTGACCAGCGCTTTATTTCCCTGCATGTTGAAATTGATGAAGATTCCACACCTGCCGTTATGCATAATATTGCAGATAACGTTGAACATAAATTGGCACACGAACTGCAGGCCCAGGTCGTAACGCATACTGATCCAGTTGCAGTTTCTGGAAAATCCGTGTTGGCTGTTCGAGAGGTGATTGAAAATACACTTTCTGAATTTACCGAGGGCTTTAGCGTCCAGGATTTACGGATAGTAGGGGAAGATCCGGTTGAGTCCATTTTGTTTGAGCTGCCGGTACCACCTGGTTGTGTTCAGAAAGAACAAGTGGAAACAGCCATACGAGCAGCATTGGCTGACTCAAATGAACGGGCAGCAGTCATCATTGAGTTTAAATCGCAGATGACTGAGTGATTTCTATGAAGCAGGAAGTAGAAGGTAGGAAGTAGGATGCAGGAGCCGTTGACAGTTTCTGAACCAATGCCAGGTGAAAAAATCAGACATTTCACTGATCTGATTGTGTGGCAGGAAGCTCACGCATTGGTTCTCCATGTCTATAGCTTGATTGATACTTTCCCCGAAAGAGAAAAATATGCACTCGTTCAGCAGTTTATACGAGCTGCGGTTTCCGTTCCGGCAAATATTGCTGAAGGCTTTCGAAGAAGAACAAAACCTGAAAAAACCAGGTTCTATAATATTGCCCAATCATCCCTGGCAGAAGTAACCTATTTTTTCATTCTCGCAAAGGATTTGGGGTATGTGGAAGACGATAGTAGAAATAGCATTAATCAGTTGGATGCAAAATTAACCCGGTTAATCCAGTCCATTCAGTCATGACCTTTATAATCATACCTCCTGCTTCCTACTTCCTACAATTCCTTTGCAGTGAAATCCAGATGAACCTCAATACATGGACTGGCCACGCCAATGTCTAAATTCCCATACAAACACATCATGTGGGATTGGAACGGAACGCTCCTCAATGATTCCCATATGGCTGTTATGGTCATTAATGAGACGCTGGAAAAACGAAACATGCCAGTTATTGATCATGAACACTATCAGAAAATTTTTGGTTTCCCTGTCATTGATTATTACCGCCGCCTCGGGTTTGATTTTGTGGATGAATCGTTTGAAGTGGTTGGTACAGAGTTTATTGATGGTTATGAGAAACATAAGTTTGATGTGGATCTCCACTCCGGTGCTCGCGATGTGTTGAGTACGCTGACTGGGCAGGGAGTGAGTCACTCCATCCTTTCGGCCTATAAGCAGAATACACTGGATGAACTGGTTGCCCATTTTGGACTGACACATCAATTCACCGGTATCGTAGGTCTGGACAATCACTATGCCCATAGCAAAGTAGAGAATGCTGTGAATTGGATGCAGGAGCTGGGCTTGCCAACATCAGAAGTGCTTTTTGTGGGTGATACAGCCCATGATCATGAGGTCGCTGAAGCTATTGGTGTAGATTGTGTCCTTATCCCCGGAGGGCATCAGACGAGGGAGGTGCTGGAGAATACTGGCGCAAGAGTTTTGGATGATATTGCCCAGATACTTGAGCTGGGCTCAATACACTCTAGGGCAAAGAGGGTGACTTAACATTTAAGATTGAAAATTTAACATTGGTGGGGTGTGCTACTTTCACGAGGATGTAGACGATGGACTCAAAAGAACTGGTACAAAGAACAACATCATTTGCCCACCGTGCCGTTAAGCTGTCTCTGTCTTTGCCAAAAAGTGTTTTAGGAAAGCATGTTTCTGGTCAGTTGATCAGGTGCTCTACATCAGTGGCTGCAAATTATCGAGCTACTGTTGTGGCACAATCTAGAGCAAGTTTTAGAGCAAAATTAAGTATAGTTCTCGAAGAAATAGATGAATCTCAGTTCTGGATAGAATTTCTTGTAGACGAAGATTTAATGAATAAAAGTAAAGTCCGGGACATCCTTAAAGAAGCAGGTGAGTTAAAAGCAATATTCTATGCAACTCGCAAAACACTATCAACAAAGAGATGATTTCCTCAAAGCTTAAATTTTGTCGAAGGTAATTATGACCAGAAGAACAATAGTAGCACTTCCTGGCGATGGAGTAGGTCGCCCTGTCCTGGAACAAGCCATCCGGGTTCTGGATGCTGCCGGCTTTGAGGGAAACTACATCGAAGCTGATATTGGTTGGGAGTTCTGGCGGTCCGAGGGGAACCCGCTTCCCCAGCGTACCCTGGATCTTATTGCAGAACATAAGGTAGCGCTTTTCGGAGCTATTACTTCAAAACCTAAAGGTGAGGCCCACTCAGCCTTATTACCAGCCCTTAAGGAAAGGGGGCTCGAGTATTCCAGCCCCATCGTAGGTTTGAGACAATATTTTGGTCTTGATGTTTGTCTGCGGCCCTGCTTCTCCTACCGAGGGAATCCTTTGAATTTTATTCGCCGGGGGACAGGTGAAACCATTGAAGAACCACAGATAGATGTTGTTGTTTTTCGGCAAAATACAGAAGGATTATATGGTGGTGTAGAGTGGAGCAATCCACCTGCGAATGTACATGCGGCCTTGATGACCCACCCCAGGTTCGTATCTAATTTTGGCGATACACCCGTTGATGAAGTGTCAGTCTCAACAAGAATTTTTACCAGAAAAGCCACAGAAAGAATACTCCGGGCTGCCTTTGAGTATGCCCAGAAATATGATTACAAGTCAGTCACCGTTTGTGAAAAACCTAATGTAATTCGGGAAACTTCGGGCATGATGTATAAGCTTGCCCAAACACTCCAGCGCCAGGACTTCCCAGATATTCAACTATGGAACACAAATATAGATGCACAGATGATGTGGTTGACCAAAACGCCTGAGAACTTTGGGGTCATTGTCGCTGGCAACATGTTTGGTGATATTGTATCTGATGGATTCGCCGGTCTTATAGGTGGGTTGGGGTTTGCTGCAAGTGGCCAGTATAATCCTGATACAGGGGTAGGTGTATTTGAGCCCACCCATGGGTCTGCACCAAAATATGCAGACTATGAATTTTCCATTGTGAATCCCATTGCCATGATCGAAGCGAGTTGCATGATGCTGGATCATATTGATGAGCAGGCCATTGCCTCGAAGATTCGAGCGGCCGTGGCTCAGGTTGTGATGGACGGCAAGGTTCGCACTTATGACATGGCCAGATTGTCAGGGAGTGCTGATGTTGTTGATCAAGGCGCTGCCTCCACCGTAGAAATGGCTGATGCAATTATTGGGAAATTGGGACAGGCGATACCTGGAGGCTGAGCCCGCCGAAACCAGGTAGGATTTCCGGCTGAAAGCATTACCACAAAGACACGAAGACACAAAGAAAAGCAAGTGGTGTTTGTGGACTTTGCGTCTTTGAGACTTAGGGTAGGAGAAAGGCCCCCCCTGACTACCCGCGTCACACTGAGCTTGCAAAGGTCATTATAATCGAAGCCCCATTTGAATATCAGCAGTACTTGGGCAAGCTCAATGTCCAGGTGTGGTTCGTATTCCCTCAGATATAAACCCCTGTTTTACTTGCCCTAAACAGACATTGCCATACAAAATGGCGTCTCGGGAAATGTTTATTTAACAAATTAAGTATTTATTAATTTGAAAAAATGTGTTTAATTCTGGCATTATGATGGACTTCATGGGAGATCGCATAAAAAAGCGCCGAGAAGGCTTGAATATCCGAGCCACAGAGTTGGCCAGCTCCATTGGTGTTAGTGCCAGCCTGATCTCGCAGATAGAGCGAGCCAAAGCCTACCCCTCTATCCTCACACTCAAGAAAATTGCCGATGCTTTGCATATCACTGTGGGTGAACTCATTGGGGAACAAAGCAGCTTGAATAGCCACCCCGTGGTTAAAAAGAGTCAGAGAAAGTTTGTCAAAAAGAATAAATCAGGCGCAAAAGCTTATCTGCTGTCCCACCATGACCAATCCAAACTCATGGATCCCTTCCTCCTGGACTTTCAGGAAAAAGCTGACTCGACTGACATCATGACCACACGAAATCCAGGTCAGGAATATTGCTATGTCATCCAGGGAACCTTTGAAGTCATAATCGGAGCAAACACCTATAGAATCAGCACTGGTGACAGCTTTTATTTCACATCAGATGAGAATCATCTGTTTACCAACAAATCTAAAGGACCCTCGCAATTATTGTGGATCGTAAATCAGAATAATTGAGAACCTCATAAAGGAATCAGAACATGAAGCACAACCTACCCTTCACCAATGACCATATAGAAGAACTCATGAGCCATCACGGTTTGACTGATGATGCCAAACAGATCATAAGGAATGAAAACCTCATTCCGACCAGCCTCCTGGACCGATTACAAACCAATTACCCCCAACATTCAATGTTGACCACGAGCTCAAGAAATCTTTTTGCCCATGGAAAAAATAAATACTCTGGCCTGCCCGGTTTTCGGGAAGTGATTGCTATTCTGGAAAAGAATGGAATTCACCTTACCCACATCAAGGAACGTGAATTATTTGTGGAGGTATATGCCTTTCTGGCTACCAAGCACGTCCTGGATACGATTGACTGGGACAACTATGAGTGTGATCCAATATTTCAATTGGTGATTCCACAACCCGGGATGATTGATAAATCGGTAGTGGATGAGTATAAACCCATTGAGGATGATACCGATCGTTTGGATATGGTGGTGACCTATCGTGATAAGACCAATCCCCATGATGGGAAACAGTTGCTCAATCGACCTTCCTTCAACACCGATGAAGGGGAGTGGGAAGCTATTGATGGTGGACAGCACAAATATCCCCCTGTATTCCTGCTTCTGGACAAGACAACACAGGGTTGCTTTGCTTATTGTACCTATTGTTTCAGACATGCCCAGGTCAGGGGTGATGATGATATGTTTATTCAGGATGATGTGGTTCAGGTCCAGAACTACTGGAAACAGCATAAAGAGATCACTGATATTTTAATGACTGGCGGTGATGCAGGCTATATGCCCACCTACCGTTTTAAAGCTTACCTCAGACCCATAATGGATGATCCTGAATTAGGGCACATCAGAACCATTCGGATTGCTTCCAGGGCATTGACATACGAACCCGGTGTGGTTGTTAGTGA
This sequence comes from Fidelibacterota bacterium, assembly GCA_016844955.1. Classification (GTDB taxonomy): domain Bacteria; phylum Fidelibacterota; class UBA8477; order UBA8477; family JABMPR01; genus JABMPR01. The sequence goes on from JAERTH010000105.1 coordinate 8,552, forward strand.
GCAGTGGAATGAAACTATTGAATTATTGAAAGAAGTCATTGATCACGGAATCCAGGTCATCTGGGTGGCTCACTTCTCAACACCTAAAGAGCTGATGAACATTCACACTCTGGCAGCCATACGTCGACTGAGAGCAAATGGAATTCGTATCAGGAGTCAGAGTCCTGTGATGAACCACATCAGTCTTCACATGGATGAGTCGGGCAGTGTAGATGTTGACAAAACTGCTGCCAACTGGATTGACATGGGCAATATCTTTATGATGTTGGGAATCACTTTCCACTCTATGTATTGTGCCCGCCCAACAGGTGAACATGACTATTTCACATCCCCACTGGCAGATATGGACAAGGTATTTAGTAAGGTCTACAAAACATTACCATCAGTTGGAAGGCCCACACGCTTTATAACGATGACATCCTCTGGCGGAAAGACCTCCCTCCTGGGCACGACAATGGTAAATGGAGAAAAGGCGTTCGTATTAAAGTTCAATGAGAGCCGCAATATGGATTGGATGGATACGGTTTTTCTGGCCAAATACGATGAAAAGGAAAATACAATTGAAAAGCTGCTCCCCTTTGAGGGTGAGAAGCACTTCTATGAAGATGATTTGAAGAGAGTTGAGAGTCACCTCGAAGATGACTTTCAAAAATATATGCAGAAACTAGAAGCTGAAAAAGAGACCGTTTAAAGGTAAACAAAACTATGATCAACAAGCTGGTTAGGTCGGATGCTGAAGCAGTAGCCGATATTCATGATGGCGCCACAGTGATGATCGGGGGGTTTGGCGAAGCCGGAAGTCCCATTGAACTGATCCATCGCCTCATCGACCTGGGGAGTAAAAATCTCACAGTAGTAAGCAACAACACCGGAAGTGGTAATGTGGGTATTGCGGCCCTCATTGAAAACCGACAGGTCGCCAAGATGATCTGCTCATTCCCCAGATCTACAAACTCAGTGGTTTTTCCTGAGCTTTATCGAGCAGGGGAGATAGAGTTGGAATTGGTTCCCCAGGGAACTTTGGCAGAACGTATCCGTGCCGGGGGTGCAGGTATTCCTGCATTCTATACACCCTCCTCCGTGAACACGCCGTTGGCAGAGGGCAAAGAGATTCGTGAGTTTGATGGGCAAGCCTATGTCCTGGAATACGGCATCAAGGCCGATTTTAGCCTGGTGAAATGCCATACTGCTGATCGATATGGAAACCTAACCTATCATGCCACAGCCAGAAACTTCAGCCCTCTGATGTGTACAGCTGCAACTACGACGATTGTCCAGGCCAAACATATTGTTGAGGCTGGTGAAATTGATCCTGAGGCCGTGGTAACACCGGGAATCTTCGTGAACCGGGTTGTACATATCAGCGATCCTGAACATGAGTCCATTCTTGTAGCAAATGGTGAAAGGTATCCCCGATGAATACAGTAGAGCGCAAGGGTTGGAGCCGCAATGAGATGGCTCAGAAGGCTGCCCAGGATATTCCAGACGGTTCGTATGTAAATCTCGGCATCGGCATGCCAGAGCTGATTGCAGACCATGTCCCTGAAGATATTGAAGTAGTTTATCATACTGAAAATGGGTTGCTGGGTATGGGGCCCGTCCCAGAAGCTGGACAGGAGGACATCGAACTCATCAATGCCGGCAAGAAATATGTGACTGCTACTAAAGGTGCCTGTTTCTTTCACCATGCTGACAGCTTTACCATGATCAGAGGTGGCCATCTGGATATTTCTGTCCTGGGTGCTTTGCAGGTTTGCGAAAAGGGTGACCTTGCAAACTGGTCCACAGGTAAACCAGGGGCTATACCAGCTGTTGGTGGTGCCATGGATCTGGTGGCTGGCGTGAAGAACGTCTGGGTCATCACCGATCACGTTACCAAGGTTGGTCAATTCAAGCTGGTGAATGCCTGTAGTTTTCCACTCACTGGCAAAGGTGTTGTAGACAGAGTGTATACCAACCTGGCAGTTATCGAAGTGACGGGGGAGGGACTCAAAGTCCGAGAAATGGCTCCGGGAATTACTTTTGAATATTTACAGGAACAAACCGAACCCACATTAATTCAGTAACGTCTCTGATAAGGTTTCCAGTTATGAGAAAACAGAAAAAGACCAACGCCAGTATTTATGCTGATGCTGTTGATGTATTACCTGGTGGTGTAAGCCGCAACACGATATTTCATAAACCATATCCACATTATGTGGCCGGTGCCAAGGGGTGTGTTGTTACAGATATTGATGGCGTTGAACGTGTGGATTTTGCCAATAATATGGCGTCGCTCATCCATGGTCACGCTTATCCCCCAATCGTGGAGGCGGTTACCAAGCAGCTTCAAATTGGTACGGCCTATACGCTGGCGACAGAAATTGAAGTTCGCTATGCTCAGCATTTAACCAGTCGAGCACCTGATTTTGACAAGATCCGCTTTGTGAATTCAGGGACAGAAGCAGTTATGTCCATGGTCAAGGCTGCTCGAGCCTTTACTGGAAAATCAAAGATTGCCAAGGCCGAAGGATCCTATAATGGAACCTATGATTATGTTGAAGTAAGCCAGGTTTCCAGTCCAGATAACTGGGGTGATATCGATAGACCCAATCGTAACCCTCTTGCTTATGGAACCCCCCAGGGTGTTTTGGATGACGTTGTTGTGTATCCATTTAATGATATTGAACGTACACTCGCTCTCCTGGATGAAAATGCTGATGATATTGCCTGTGTGTTGATCGACCCGATTCCCCACCGGGTTGGACTGTTTGAGGCTACAGACGAATTCGTGGAAGCCATCTATTTTTGGACTCGTAAAAATAACGCCCTCATGGTGTTTGACGAGGTCATCACCTTCAGGACTAACTACGGGGGTGCCCAGCAAAACTACAGAGTCAAACCGGATCTTACTGCCCTGGGGAAGATGATCGGTGGGGGATTCCCGGTGGGTGCTTTTGCCGGTCGCTCAGATGTTATGTCCGTTATGGACCCCAACGAAAATCCCTTGCGTCTCCCACATTCAGGGACTTTTTCAGCCAACCCTATAACCATGACCGCAGGTTATGTGGCCATGAAGGATTTTGATGAACAAGCTGTCCTGGATCTAAATTCTATGACAGCCAAGGCCATTTCGCAGATCCGTGATGCCATCAGGGTGGCCGATGTTCCCATGTCCATATCAGGCTCTGGCTCCATGTTCAGACTCCATCCGCGTAAGACAAAACCTTTGTCTTACCGGAAGGCGTTTCAGACACCTCAAGAAAAGACTGTCATGACCAAAGTGCTTGATCACCTCTTTTATAAAGAGAACATCATCATGGTGAATACGGGGACATGTATGTTTTCGACGGCCATTGGTCAAAAAGAAGTTGACCAGCTTTCGCAGGGCATGCTGAACGCATTTAAAGCTGTCGGTGATGAGCTCAATAAAGTATACACTGAAACCCACCTAAAATGATTGAACCAATTGAGAGGGCTGTGACATGAGAGATGTATTTATTTGTGATGCTATAAGAACACCAGTTGGCGGTTATGGTGGCTCTCTGTCGACGATAAGGACAGATGATCTGGCAGCTATTCCCTTGAAAGCTCTGGTAGAGAGAAACCCTTCCATTCAGTGGGATGAAGTTGATGATGTGATGCTGGGGTGTGCCAACCAGGCTGGTGAAGACAACCGCAATGTGGCTCGCATGGGTTTGCTCCTGGCAGGTTATTCAGATGCAATTCCTGGCGTGACCATCAATCGTTTATGTGGCTCTGGAATGGATTCAGTGGGGACGGCGGCAAGGGCCATTCGAGCTGGCGAAGCTGACTTGATCATCGCCGGTGGTGTTGAGAGTATGTCACGCTCACCCTGGGTTATGGCAAAACCCCCACAGGCATTTTCAAGAACTCCAGAAATGTTTGATACGACCATTGGTTGGCGCTTTGTGAATAAGCAGATGGAAAAATTCGGTCATACCCAGTCGCTACTTCAAACAGCAGAAAATATTGCTTCGGAGCAGGGTATCAGTCGCAAGGATCAGGATAAATTTGCATTCTGGAGTCAAAGCAAGGCTAAAGCTGCCCAGGAAAATGGCAATCTGGCTCATGAGATTATTCCAGTAAATATTCCACGTCGCAAGCAGGATGATCTAATCTTTAAGAATGATGAACACCTCCGTCTCACTCCTCTGGAAAAATTAGGGACGCTGAGAGCTATTCTAGGAGAGGGTACCAGCATCACAGCTGGAAATGCTTCAGGGATCAATGATGGGGCTGCGGCCCTGATTGTTGCTTCGGAGGAGGCGGTAAAACGTCATGGACTGAAACCCATGGTCAGGATTCTTGGGATGGGAGTTACTGGAGTACCTCCCCGCATCATGGGAATGGGGCCAGTGCCAGCAACAGCTAAACTAATGAAGCATCTTGGTATGACTCTAAATGACATGGATATTTTGGAGCTCAATGAAGCTTTTGCAGCGCAATCCCTTGGATGTACCCGGGAGATGGGCTTGGCTGATGATGATCCACGCATTAATCCTTATGGTGGAGCGATTGCTCTGGGGCACCCTCTGGGAATGAGCGGTGCTCGTCTTTTGACAACGGCCTTCCATCAGTTACAGAATAGCGACGCCAGGCGAGCCCTTTGCACGATGTGTATTGGTGTTGGTCAGGGAATTGCGACAGTCATAGAAAAGGTTTAACGTTTTCTAGTCCCCCAAGAAGCCAACAGGGCGTATCGAAGGGCACATTGACAAGCGCTACCCCGCCGACTATATTCATCCCGCTTTTTGCGTTATTAAGAGGTCTTTCTCCTTGTCCCCGAATCCATGCTCGTGATCCCGAGCTGAGTCGAGGGACATGGAATTAAGTCGACGCATAAGAGAGTTCGCCTTCGTCTGAAGACTTTGGCGGGGCAAGTACCGATTGAATGTCCGACTTCGCGTTTCATGCGTTGTCACGACGAGCTGCACCGCTGGCTCAATTGGTAGAGCAGTTGACTCTTAATCAATTGGTTCCAGGTTCGAGTCCTGGGCGGTGTACAAACATGAAACCCTTACTGGCTAACGCTTGTGAGGGTTTTTGTTTTTGTGGACGAGTCTGATCTGCGTAAAAAGGGACGGTATATTAACGGTATATTTTGCTCAAAACCCTTTGCTAGCGCTTGTCTCGTCGCAGTTCTGTCAAGAAATAGTCAATTGGTCATAGCAGTGGCAACAGAGAGTTGCACCGCTTATTTTGACCCATCATGTTGCGCTTTTATTGATACAGTAAAATGTTTTAGATGACAAAATATTTATTGTATGGTTATACCGCTCGTATGTATGTTTATACCATACGAAGATTGATATGAATATACTTACTGAAATACTATCATCAAAAGTCCGGGCCGAGTTCTTTCGACTCCTGTTTGGCATACATGATCGTGAATATCACTTACGCGAAATCGAACGGCAATCTGGCTTTAGCATTGGAACTGTCCGACAGGAAGCCGAAAAGCTTTTAAGGAACGCTCTAATTATAAAGCGCGTCGACGGCAATCGTACTTATTACTCGGCAAATAAAGGACATCCTCTTTATCCTGAGATCTATTCACTCACACTGAAAACAGTAGCTCTCCGAGACATCCTCCTGGCGAAACTGATACCTGCAAATATCCAATTTGCGTTTGTTTTTGGATCTATCGCAAGCGGGTCTGTTCAAGCCGAGAGCGATATAGATCTTTTTGTGATTGGCAATAGCAGCTTGAGAGAACTGAGTGGACTTCTTGGTGGTGCAGCTGATATAATTGGTCGGGAGATCAATATTCAGGTAATGAGCCTGCAAGAATATTCTCAGAAAAGGGACGAGAATGACCATTTTATTTCATCCGTGTTGTCGTCACCAAAAATTATGATCATAGGAACAGAGCATGAGCTTACAGACCTGGTTTGAGAATGGGTGGCTACGTCCCCATCAAACCAGCAAGGATGAAATCGGGAACCTACTTGGAATTGTGTACAGAGACCTTGAAGATGCCTCAGCAAAATCCCTTTCCAGTGATTGGCAATTTGGGATCGCATATAACGCAGCACTCAAACTCTGTACTTGTCTTCTTTATGCAGAGGGTTTTCGCCCCGAGAAGAATCTGGCTCATTATCGTACATTACAAGCTTTACATGCAGTCCTTGGTGATGCGCATCGAAATGATGCGGCATACCTAGATGCATGTCGCATGAAACGAAATACACTGGAGTACGATATTGCCGGTGTTGCAACTCAAGCTGATGCCGATGAGCTTATTGATTATGTTCAAGAGCTTCGAGAAACAGTAAATAAATGGCTGAAAGAAAAACATTTAGACCTGATGCCATAACCCCACTTAATTACACACCCTCTCCAAACCCAGAATGACATCCAATCCATTGAGTATACCATTTATGGTACATTTGCGCCAGTCTGCCAGGTCGTGGCTCTGGAAGGGCGCTGACTGGGGCGGTGTACCAAAAAGCAGCCACCTCATCTGAGTGGCTGCTTTTTTTGTGGCTCTACAGATAGAATTTAATGCAGTTTTTGGCCGAAGGACTCTTCCTGAGCAACGAGACTTGTGCTTGGTTTCTCCTACCTGGCACTACCCTAAACGAGTTAAAGTGGTAAATTGCCATTTGATGACCAGAACTATCTCATATATTGTCGCAAACGGATTTCTAGAAATGCAGATGTTTCGAATAATTAATCATGGACGGCAATGGGGTTGACCTCTTGTTTCCTATACCTACGCATAACAATGACATGATACAAATAGATTCAGATAAATCTCCACCTCAGTTCTCAGCCCTTCCGGAACACCTCGTTCTATATGATGTGATCTGCGATTTCTTCTGGACTGGGATACAGAAGAAGTTTTCAAGGAATGGCAGGGGCAAATGATAGTCCGCGAGTGGTAGATTGAGGATCAGGTATGAAAAAGATATCTCTTAAAAAAATCAAGCAAGGCCTGTTCGAGCCTGTGGATGCTTCTTCGATGGTATTCTTCCGCATCTATTTTGCCTGCATTGCCATCTGGGAGGTATATCGTTATTTCGATCACAACTGGATAAGTCGTTATTGGGTAGACCCGCCATTAAACTTTAAGTACTATGGGTTTTCCTGGGTGAAAGCCTGGCCAGGAGATGGAATGGAAATGCATTTCATCTTCATGGGCATTGTTGCGGTGTTCATCCTCTTTGGCCTCTTGTACCGAGTGAGCACAGCTCTGTTTTTTCTGGCTTTTACTTATATGTTTTTGCTGGAACAAGCTCGATATCTCAATCACTTTTACCTGTTCTCGATCCTGAGTTTTATGCTGATTCTGGTGCCGGCTCATAGCCGGTTTTCCCTGGATGGTCGACTGGGGATAACAACACGACGGAAGCAAATACCTGCATGGTCCTTGTGGTTTTTCAGAATTGAACTGATCATCGTCTATTTTTATGCAGGCCTGGCAAAGCTCAATCCTGATTGGATTCGGGGTAAACCCATGGATGAATGGCTAGCGAAAAAACACACACTGCCAGTCATAGAGTCGTTTCTATCCAGTGATTTTGCACCCTATTTGTTTAGTCATGGAGGGCTGGCGTTTGACCTGTTTATAGGTCCCCTCTTGCTGTGGAGGCGAACTCGGTTGCCAGCATTCATTGCAGCAACAGCTTTCCATCTTACCAACGCCTGGATGTTTAATATAGGAATTTTCCCCTGGTTCATGATCGGTGCCACAACTCTGTTCTTCAGACCGGATTGGCCCGTATTACTATTAGAAAAGGTCAAGATAATTTTTAGTAAATTTGGTAAGGGTAATTCAAAGCCAAGTTTTGAGTATGATGTAGCTGGAACTAGGATGCAGAAAACCATCATAATGGGTTTAGTGATCTTCTTTACCTTCCAACTGCTTTTTCCCCTTCGACATATTTTGTATTCAGGTGTGGTGCATTGGACAGAGGAAGGTCATAGGTTTGCCTGGCACATGAAATTGCGTGACAAGGACGCAGATGCAGTTTTCTATGTCCAGGACCTGATAGTTGGTGATACAACTGAGGTGGAACCAAGGGAGTATCTCAAGCGATGGCAGGCACGAAAGATGGCAGGACGCCCCGATATGATACTGCAGTTTGCTAAATTTCTGGGAGAAGATTATGGGGGTGAGGATATAGATTCATTTGTCGTTACAGCCACTGTGTATGCATCACTCAATGGCCGGGAACCACAGCTGCTGATAAAACCCAACATAAATCTTCTGGAGATCGAACGCAATCTGGCTCCGGCGGATTGGATTTTACCCCTAGTTGATTATTGATCCTTTTGCTATAGGACTATAATCAATGAGAAGTCCCGAGAAGAAGCAAAACTTAAACTCACATATATACTACTAATCCATTCTCATTAATTAAGTTTTATCATATAGATCCTGGTTAAGTCAATAGTTTTGTTCACTGCTGGAACAGTTATTTTGTGGAGTTCAGATTTACATGAAAGCCGGAAGGACCGGTCTGCTCAGAGGCAGGACATTGGTAACCCAAAAAGAAAACCGCTGCCTGATTTTTATCTCTAAAAACCGACGAAGACTGTGTAAATAAAATTGCCATGCGAAGAGCCGTAATGCTGGAACTGGAACGCCAGGAATCGATATCGACCTCAGGGTCATTAGACTGAAATTTCACTCATTAATGGATAAATAGTGAATGGTTTGGTGACCAGTTAATTTTGTGTTAAAAATTTCAGTTTCACAACAATTCTGGATTAATTAGTCGAGAGAATTTCACCTGTGGGTTATGAGCATGCCAAAAGGGGTTGGTTAAGAGGAAAATATCTGACTGAATAGTCAATCAAAAATACTTCAAGTATTTCCCTTGTATCAGAAATTCAGCATAATATTATATGACGCATAATAAATGAAGCAAAGGAATGAAGTATGGTTCGAAAGCTTCATAATAATTGAGTCAAATATGCATATCCCAATTCAAACAAAGGAAAATTGCCTTGGAACCCACTGACTATCACATTTTAGCAGGTTATGTAAAAGCTCAGAATTTGGATGCTGAACAGCTAAAACAACAGTTTAGGAATCTCATTGCAACTTGTAACCAACGCTTTAAAACTAGAATATTGTCCAAATTTTCCATTTCTCCCGGTAGCGAGTTTATTGGGGTGACTGACAGTCAAAAAACACTTTTGGAGACAATCTTTTACCTGGAAGAGGAGGCACTGAATCGTCAGCTCAAATTCACGATAAAATATGTTGGCCTGGAAGGCAAAATTGAGACATCAGTCAACCAGGAAAGTGTCCACGAAATGATAGGAGAGGGGCTAACAGATGCTCGGGCACTGCTGGACAGGAAAAGTCGAGGTAAACCACGCATCCAGGTTCATTTTCGAAATACTGCCGCAACAGAATACATAAAACAACTGCTAATTGTTTTAAGCAGTATTAAATCAAGGTGGAACACAAAGGATGGTCAACTCATCGTAGAATTGATCAACCACAGCAGCGATGCAATTGTCGGTGATATATTTAAAAAGACTCGATCGCAAATATGGAAACGAAGAAAATCACTTCAAGTTCAAGAGTATTGTATTATTAAACAACTTATACTTGAAAGTGAATGCTTGTTGCCAAATGAAATCGAAACATTAAACAACTGAAAGACTCCCTGCTGCAACAAAAGAGAACTACAAATACAGCTATCGAATCCGATTGGATTAAATATTAGTTAAAAGTCGGCCAAGCATGCATCAGACTTTCCAGTTACTGTTTTTGCGCGTCAATGCTAATATCATTATATAGGGCTGGAAAGCTCGACTTGCAGAGAACAAAACACTCTCCCATCCTCCAATACGGACACAATTATAAATGAAAGAGACCAGCATTGGATCAGTCTCTTCAAAATGATAAGTGTTAACTTTTAATTTAATCCGACATGAAATCTAAACGCTGATACTTCTCTTGATATTTTTTGTATAGTAATTTATGCTTATCGCTCATGTCAGTGGTTGTGCCATGGATGAAAGTTTGTTCCACAACACTAGTTATCTCAAGCATGTCCCCGGTGGCAATAAATAGAGAAGCATCTTTACCTATATCCAAAGATCCTAATTGCTCTGATACATCAAGTATCTCAGCAGCAGAAAGTGTGATGGATCGTAGCGCAATATCAATGGGTAAGCCGAATGCCGCTGCCATGGCCGCATGATTTGGCAAATCTCTTACGGCAGCTGCGGCAAACCCACTACCACCTGTTGAAATACAAAAACTCACACCTGCGTCATGGAGTTTTGCAGGTAAAGCATATGCTTCCCTGTAATCACTGTAACGTCGTGAGGGTAAACGCAGCGTCCCCTCCACAAGTACTGCAACAGAATGTCTTTGTAATAGTTCAGTAACCATCCAGGCATCGTCCCCTCCAACGATCACAAGTTTTAAGTTTTGCTTCTGTGACCAGGCCACTGCCGCCTCAATCTGACGGACATCACGGGCATGAATAAACACGGGCTTCTCTCCATTCACATATGGTAGCATAGCCTCTAGACGTAAGTCATGTCCGGGGTCTTTAATCTGCTTGCTGTTTTTACCTGCTTGAAGGGTTTGGTATTGACGGACCTTTTCCAGCAGGTTATCCAAATCCTGCAGCCTCTGGCGACGCTTTTCTTCCTGCTCCCTTACCGTCAACTTACTATTGCGGTTTAGATTGATATGCATGGAAGGCCAGTTTAGATGCAAGGCTGTGGGATGCTGGAACGTGGCATCCTCCCAGGTCCAGCCATCCATAGCCATGAGAGAAGATTGCCCAGGAATTAGCCCGCCGCGTGGCGTCACATTGACAAACAAAACTCCATTGGAGCGGGTCACTGGAATGACTTCAGAATCAGGGTTGTAACTCACATTGGCGCGAACCTCAGGTGTGAGATCACCCACCTCATCATAATCAACAGTTGCTCTTACAGCAGAGATTTCCACCAGGCCCAGTGCTGAAACTCCTGCTATCAGACCTGGATAGACATGCTTCCCTGTGGCATCAATGACAGTCATATCGTTGGTTGTTTCAATATCTTTTTCAATGCGAGTAATTACACCTCCATGGAAAAGCAGGTCCGTGTCCTGTAACACACCATGTGAAACCGTATGTAAAGATCCATTTTTTATAAGGATCGGCTTGGTCTGGGCTGGTGCAGGAATCTGATCAGAGGCTAACACCGCATTTATCATGAACAAGAATACAAATATAAGGGTTCTCATTTCACACCTTGCTCCCAGTACAGATTGTCACGGTCAGGGTTTGGTCTGGGATGTTCTTTATATTGGTCTTTGGCTTGCTCATCATCTTCATCACTACTCAAAATTTTCTGGATCAAGGCCTGCCTGAGTTGTGCGTCACGTTTCAGCATGGATTCATTCTGCTCCAGCCCGAAATATTGGCGTCCATCAATCCAGGTCTGTTCGCACATAGCCTGTGTAGACAGCGGATGTTTGGACCAGACCACAAAATCTGCATCCTTACCCACTTCCAGGGACCCTACCCATTTGTCGATCTTCAATTGTCTAGCTGGATTGATGGTCACCGTATTCATGGCTTCAATCTCTGTCATACCACCGTATTTGATGCCTTTAGCTGCCTCTAGATTCATCCGCCGGGCTAATTCATCTGAATCGCTTTTGAAAGAGACCAGCACACCGGCATTCTGCATGATCACGGCGTTGTAAGGGATGGCATCATAGACCTCAAACTTGTAGGCCCACCAGTCTGAAAATGTTGCAGCACCCGCTCCATGCTTCGCCAGGTGATCAGCAACCTTGTAACCCTCCAACCCATGCTCAAGGTTGGTCACCGTGAACCCGAAATCCTCAGCCACACGGAGCATCATGAGAATCTCGTCTTGTCGATAAGAATGTACATGCACGCGACAATTCCCCTTTAGAACTTCCACCAAAATGTCTAGCTCCAGATCCTTGCGGGGTGGGATCAGCCGCTTACGCCATTTCGTTTGTTTGGCATGAATTTCAATGCTGTTCTGATAATCTCTAGCCCGAGTGAAGGCATCCCGTAAAACCTGTTCAACACCCATGCGGGTCTGGGGATATCGGGTGACATTATGATCTCCCCAGTTGGATTGTTTGACGTTCTCACCCAGTGCGAATTTTAAACTCAGAGGCGACTGTCTCATGACAAGGCCATGGGCATCTGATCCCCATCGCAATTTGATCACCGAATTTTGCCCTCCTATGGTGTTGGCCGAACCATGGAGGACGTGGATAGTGGTCAATCCTCCGGCCAACTCGCGATAAATGCTAATGTCATCAGGGTCCAGTACATCCTGGATGCGGACTTCAGAGGTTATGCTTTGCGAACCCTCATTAATGGATTCGCCAGCCGTGTGACTATGGGCATCGATGAGACCGGGTGTGACATGCTTGCCAGCAGCTTCTATAATATGACTTCCTTTGGGTGCAGTCAGGTTTTTACCGACCTGTTTGATTTTACCCATTTCAATAACCAAGTCTGCATGCTCTAGGATGCCAAGGGGACCAGAGGTCCATATTGTAGCATCATTAATAAAGACGCTGCGGTATTGTTCAGGCAATTGCTTGAATCCAAAAGCCCCCTCAGGATAGGTGGGGTGCAGATTGCTTGAAGTGGCTCGAGGGCGGTCCTTTTCTTTATCCGTAGCTATGTGCCCTCTGGCGGTCCAGTTATGTTTTTTACCACTGGCATAGATGGCAGCTCCTTGAAGCACATGGTCGAATAAACTGCCTTTGAAGCGAGTTATACCAGCATCATGAAGGTCTGACTTTGTTAAATCCAGGCTCCAGGAAATTCCAGTGCCATCCAGTTTGATGTTTTTTAAACTGAATTTGCTAGTATCAATTGTCAGTATGCCATGGGGGTGTTCTGGTTTCCCTTTGAACTCCAGAATGCCCTGCATTTGCTCCATCGTGAACTTCCATTTTCCAGATAATTGCAGTTCGGGCTCTGGATTCACAGGATATTCAACACCACCAATCCATACGGATCTTACGGGATTATCCGCTGAGAAATAGTTGCCATCGACCACCACCAGATCCGCCTGATAACCTGCTTGGATTTTCCCCAGGGTTTGATCCAACCCAAAGTATCTGGCTGGTGTCGTGGTGAGGGCCGCCAATGCTGCGGTTTGACTGAGTCCCCTTTGAATGGATAGGTCAAGATTTTTACGGAAGCGTTTCAGTTCTTTTAAACCTGATGTGGAAAAGGCAATATCCACACCTGTTCCCACCAGTCGGGCCGCATTATCAGGAGCCATGTCCCAGTGCTTGAGTTCCGCTGTGGTGTACTGGGCGGCTCGCCAGGGGTCAGTGATATCCGGTTCTGATGGATAATTCACGGGGAGAATTATGAATGGCTTTGATCTGGCAATTTCGGTCAGACGACGATACTCATATCCTGAACCCAAGAGCCAGAAGCTGAGGTCGAATTCATTAGATATGTCAAAGACTCTTTGTGCATAGGTCTCATTTTTTGCCTTGATCAGAAAAGGTGTTTTCAAAGAGCGGGCTTCGGCCAGGCTGGCCAGGGAAATGTCTTCATCGGGGGCTTCATTCTTATCGGGATGCTTGGCGTAAATCGCTTTTGCTGTGGCGTACCACTCAGCATCGTACAGGGTTTGACGCATGACAGCAATGGTTCCCAATAGGGCTTCCGGATATCCTCCTGAGCCGCGTGGACGGCGATAGAAATCCACTACTTGACTCACAGATGGAAGACTGATAGTAGCAGCTTCATTCAGAGCTATGAGGGAAGATTGTCCCCTGTAAATTCCACTATCTAGAACTGTGTGAATGTGTGTGAAGCCCAGCTTATGTCGTGCTTTAACCTGTTTTTTATTGGCCTGGTAGTTATCCGCCGACACCCACTCAGGATGAACCAGATCGCTCCAGCTGGAACGGGGGTTTTGGGGGTTCGCGGGTGCTTCTATCTCTACATAGGCATCTATAAATCCAGCATAGATATGAGCGCCTCCCATGTCCCGGATGGTGGCATCTACGGGAGCTTTCAAGTGCTTTCCAACAGCCTCTATTTGGCCATCTCTAAGCAGAATTGAACCCTGATCGAGGGTCTTGCCTGGTTCTGTATGTACCACGGCATTTTGAAGCATAAACACTCGGGGTTGAACTGTATTGAGATTGCTTAACGGTCGGGTCTGTCCGCTGATTATCACGGTACAGAGCATCAATAAAATAGCGTTTTTCATAGTACCCCCAAAGCCGAGGCTTTGTTATGTCATCGTTGGTGTCGCGGTGTGAGCGGGTCACTGGATGGACCCCCTGCCAGTAATCCACTTAATCTATGCTGGGGTTTTATTTGACCAACACAAGAATTGCATAGTTAAGTAGCTTGATGATGGCAATTGGGGGGGGTTGTCAATGGCTTTCCCAGGTGACGGTGTATTCCCAGTTTTCTACAGCTCTGGGGCTTGAGGTGGCCTGTTTCCAGGCGCCAGCGATGTTTAACTCTTGACATACCGTTTCAAAATGGGCCATGGCAATACCCATATCGATCCTTTGCAGATCACTGAACATTGGCTTGCGATACCCTTTGGTCCGGCACAGGAAGAAGTGCACCACTGTTCCATCCTTCACCAGTCTCCATGGTTGCCGGTTTGAAGCTGACGGACTTAAGCGGACCATCTCCAGTACTTCAGCAAATTTTCCAGCACCTTCAGGTTGTAGCGGTGTGCGGGCATCCGCTTCGAAGAACAGACGATCCCAGGGGAGTCGCTTTTTTGAACCAGCCACATTGCGTATCAATCGGTCCACCATGTTTCTATTGCCTGCCGGAACTCCCATGGAAACCACAGCCGGCACAATTTCATTAGGTCTAATGTTTATCCTGGCAGAAAAATTGTCTTTATAAAAAGAGCCCCCCAACCAGCAGGTGGCAAGACTCAGCTGTGTTGCATAGAGCACGATCCGCTCCATGAGATAACCATAATCCTCAAGATTGTCAATGTCCCGGTGCACCGCACCAATAATAAAAGCACTGGCCCCCCTAATGAATCCATAGGTTCCCAGGCCCCTTAAATCTTCAGAATCCTCTGCCCGGGCTGCTGCCAGTTCAAACCGCAAGCGATCCCCGAACAAACCTTGAGTGCGCTCGGTAATAAACGATTCAAGCAGAACAAGCTTTTCATGGGGGATAGAGGCTCCGGTGCAACTGCGCCAGGAAGATCTCAATTGAATCAACTCCATGGCGTTCTTAAGGCTGGCCTTATCGATGATTTACTCCTTTATATCAGATCATGGCTGGTTCATTTTCTGACCAGCGCAATATCTATACTCTCAGCAGATTAAAAATTGCTTTTTAATAAGCCTTGGGGGCACTAATCTAAACACTGAACCTTTTTGGTAGGAAGCGCATACAATGGATATACAAGAACTGACAGCAGTCATCAACAAATTTGCCAGAGACCGTGACTGGGAGCAGTTTCACAACCCTAAAGATCTGGCTGCTGCCTTAAACATTGAAGCCTCAGAACTTCAGGAGATCATGTTGTGGACACCCACAGAAAAATCTGTCGAAAAAGTGGAGGAAAAGCGGGAAGCAGTAGAAAATGAAGTGGGGGACATCCTGGTCTACCTGCTGCGTTTTTGTGAGATCACAGGTATTGATCCCATAGAAGCAACCCGCAAAAAGATGCTCATAAATGCTGAAAAATATCCTGTGCATAAGTCCAGGGGCAATTCCAGGAAGTACACGGAATTTTAGGAGCTAGGATCACATACAATTCTTTATGGATTGCTTAAGACACGAATTACACGAATCCGATGAATGAACACGAAAAGGCTTTGTGAATAACTAAGTTCAAGTTTCGAGTTTCAAGCCCATATACCCTTATACCCTTACCACCATCGAAAATCCGACTCCTTCATAAATTTAGTGTCTGCGGATAAAAGAGAGATTGCCACGGTCGGACAAGTCCTCCCTCGCAAAGACGGGTTGGGGTACGTTTTGAGGGGAGCTCGGGGTAAATGGTAAATTGTTTTTAGACACGAATATCGCAAATTGGACAAATCAACACGAATTGGGTCTTGGATTCCCCTTCCCAGTTTCAACTTTAATCCCCCTTATACCGCTATACCCTTATACCCTTTCCACCATCGAAAATCCGACTCCTTCATAAATTTAGTGTCTGCGGATAAAAGAGAGATTGCCGCGGTCGGACAGGTCCTTCCTCGCAAAGACGGGTTGAGGATCACTCAGGGGTCAAACTCCCCCTATACCTCTACACCCCTATACCCTCTAACCATAAGTTCAATTCGTTCCCTTCGTACCTTTCGTTGTAAAATATCTTCTATCCCACTTATCCTTCACTCCCTCCTCGACTTCCAACTGTTATGATTTACTCCTTGTTCACACCTTGGTGTCCTTCTACAATTCGTCCCTGAAAACAAGCGAATAAACCGAGGACTTATGCTCAAAAATTATATCAAACTCAGCCTGCTAATTTCCCTGCTCAGTACCAGCTTACTCGCCCTGGAAAACATGCGTCCCCAAATGGAGCTAAAAGCCATTCCTGATGGTGTGGAAATCACTTTGGACTTTAGTGAAATCCAAACCTGGCAATGGAGCGACCTGCTTGGCAGACCCAACCAATTTCCTGAAGCCGGTTTTGGTTTGGCCAGTAAACCTGGTGATCCAGCCCTGCCGTCTATGACCGAATTGATCCCCATAATTTCTGCGGGTTCCCCGGAATCTATCATTCGTGCTACCAGTGGACGTTCGCTAATATCAGCTGAATTAATAAAAACGCCTCCCGGTCGTTCGGAAAATGATGCACCCGTTCCCATTCAAAAATACAAGTGGTCCCGCAAAACACAGGAACGCCTGGCTTCTGTACAACTGGGTACCCCTGTCACCATGCAAAACAAAACCTTTTTACCTGTGACCATTCAACCACTGGGGCTTGATATGAACCAGCGGAAAGTCAGTATCCCGGAAAAAATTGTAATCCAGATATCAGGAATTACTCCTGGAGATGTTTCAGCACCTGGTGTGGCAGATCGGATAAGATCCATTATTCCCGAAGATGAAATTTATGAACAGCTCGGTCACTATCTAATTGTGACCCCGCCTCTATTTGAGCCCTATTTAGAGCAACTGGTAGAATGGAAAGCGCGTAAAGGACACCCTGTCACCGTGGTTACTACCACCGAAGCAGGCCAAACCACTACCACCCTGAAGAATTACATCCAGGATGCTTACGATACCTGGGAAAATCCACCAGAATATGTCCTGTTGATTGGAGATGTGGATCGGGGTATTGGTGGGTTTTATGTCTACAACCCTGAAAACGAAGCCCTGGTAACGGATCAACCCTATGTCCACCTGGATGGAGATGACAGCTTTCCAGATGCCTGGATTGGCCGTCTGTCTGTCGACACCATCGGAGAACTGGGTGTCGTTATAAGCAAAATCCTCCATTATGAACGGGATCCCTATATGGAGGAGACAGGGTGGTATAAACGTGGCCTCATGGTAGGTACCATCACCCAGGCTATATCTGTTCAGCAGACCAATAACTGGGTCAGCCGTAAGTTAATGGAAAATGGGTTCACCCAGGTTGACACCGCTTATTATCCTATGCAATCCAGCCTGAGCAATATCACTACTCCCATAAATGCTGGTGTCAGTTGGGTGAATTATCGGGGACTTGGTGCCTGGGATCACTGGATTGGCCCTTATTTTTACAACGACCATATCGATGATTTGAGCAACGGTTTTAAGCTGCCTGTTATGACCAGCATCGTTTGTGGAGGTGGTAATTTTGCAGCCCCCGTAGATCCTGTTTTTGGTGAAAAGTGGCTGCGAGCCGGAACTCCAACTGTACCCAAAGGAGCCGTGGCTTTTATCGGTCCCAGTGAGCTTCACACCCATACCCAATTCAACAATGTGATCGATATGGGGCTGTATTCAGCACTTTTTGATCTTGAAATGAATGAATTGGGCCCGGCACTCTGGCATGCAAAATACCAACTCTGGAGAAACTATCATCAGAGTGAATTCCTACCCTTTGGACAATCCGCTGAATTTTATCACCAGGTGTACAACATCCTGGGTGATCCGGGAATGGCTGTCTGGACTGATATTCCCCAGAGTCTGGTGGTGGATTATCCAGAAACCCTTAATGGCAGTGACAATCACATTACCATAAATGTTCAGGATCAGGATGGCCTGGCTGTTTCAGGTGCCTTTGTCTACATCCTGAACGAATCCAATGCCCTGGGTGGTAAAACAGACGCCTCTGGATCGGTAACCCTGGCCTTTTCACCCGGCGCAGACACCACTCTGGCATTAACCATTACAGGACGAAATCTTCACCCGGTTCTTGAAACCGTCGACATTACTGCTGACGTAAACGAAGTGAATTATTCTGATTGGGAATTCAGTCCTTCGGGCTTATTGGAAGCAGGCGGGATTCACGGGCTTAACCTGACCCTGGAAAACAATGCCGGGTTGATCAGTGAGTTGACCCTTAGCCTATCAACAACCAATGAAAATTGTAGCATAACGGATGCAGAATATGTCCTGGCGAATTTTGGAGCTGGAGCCAGCATCACTCTGGAAGATATCTTTGAAATTGAAGTGGATACCAGCACCGGTCACGGAGATATCGCTGATTTTGTACTCAATGTTGACACAGGTAGTGAAACCTGGACCTGGCAGCGCAGCTTCCCCATTCAAGCTCCAGAGCTTGAGATAACCGAACTGATTGTCATGGGTGCTGAACCGGTACCTGGCGAGCGAGTTACCCTCCGCCTTAATGTCGCCAATACGGGTGGACTGGATGCTCCTGCGCTTGATGTAACTTTTCTGGGGCATCCTATGGTTGAGCCCACGTCACCCAATTTAAATTGTCCACCAATTGCTATTGATGGATCGGCACTTAGCTCGTCCTTATTGTTTCTTCGGCTCTCGGATCAAATTTTTCCAGGTGAAGAAGTAAGTCTGGGTTTTGCACTCGAATATCCCGGCAGATCAGATACCCTGTTCTGCGCTTTCACTGCGGGTGTGCTCAACCGTTTTGCTCCCTCGCACCCCGATGCATATGGTTATCGGGTTTACGATGATATGGATGTTTCTTTTGCCCTGGCTCCTGAATATGACTGGCTGGAAATTGACCCTGAGCTTGATGGGCTTGGTATCCGCCTGGATCTGAATGATCCTGAAGAAGAGGATGATGAATCAGTGCTCATAGACCTGCCGTTTAGCGTAACCTATTATGGTCAGAGCTATGATGCCATGACCGTCTGTACCAATGGTTGGCTGGCTCTGGGTTCTACACCGGAACTGAGCTTCTACAATCAGGTCATTCCTTCTGAGGCAGGACCCAATGCCATGATCGCCGCCTACTGGGATGATCTCACCACTGATCCTGGTGCTGTCTGTTACTATGAAACTGAAGACCAGTTCATTGTAGAATGGAGTCAGATGAGTCATCTGGATGTCAACACATCCCTCAGTTTCCAGATAATAATTTATGATACTGACAGTTTCCCTACACCAACGGGTGATAACCAGATCAAGATTCAGTTCAAAAATTATGGCGACTATGACACCTGGGCTAATTTCTCCACAACCGGTATTGAAGCTCCAGACTATTCCACGGGCCTGCAGACATCATTCAACAATATTGCAGATATCAGTGTGGGCGCTTTGCATTCTGAGCAGGCTTTGCTCTATACCACTGAGCGTAGTGAAAGTTTTCCAGCGCCGGAAATGAGGCTTTCTCCCTCCAGTCTGGATTTTGTCCTCAATCCCTGGTCCCAGGCTTCAGATTCAATCGCTATTATCAACAATGGTGGCTCGCTGCTGGTTTACAATGTAGAACCGCTGGATGAAGCAGACCGGCAGGTTGCAGCCAACCCTCTGGCTGGCTACAACTTCACCAAAGATGGACCGGAACCAGATGGTGGGGACTATATCTCAAACACAAGAGACTTGATGGATTATACCTGGTTGGACCAGGATGATGAAGGTGGACCTGAATTCTGGTGGTATGACATTGCACAGCCTGAAAATTCAATCCCGTTTACTGGTGACCCAGATGATTCATCCATAGGACCCTTTCCCATTGGCTTTGATTTTCCGTTTTTCCGGGATAATTATTCAGAATTCTATTTTAGTAGTAATGGAACCATGTCCTTCGTCAGTGATGCATTCCCCTGGGCCAATTTAACGCTGCCCAATGGAGGCGCTCCACCAGCATTGATTGCTCCCTGGTGGGATGATCTCAATAACGATGAAGGTCCACAGGGAGAGCCCTATTTCTGGAGTAATGGTGTTGATACCGCTGTGGTCTGTTGGAATGAATTCCGCAAGTGGGGTACTGATAATATCCACACTTTTCAGGTGGTTCTGGTAGCAAACGGTGACATTCTCATGCAATACCAGGAATTGGAGGGGTATCGTGGTAGCTCAACGGTGGGTATTCAGAATCAACAGAAGAACCGTGGTCTACAGATTGTATACAACACAGCAAATAATATTAACGACGGAACCGCTATTCGAATTCAGAGAAATTTAAGCTGGTTCAGCGCCAACTCCTGGTATGGTCAGGTTGAACCGGGTGAAACAGGTTACTTTGCAGTGAATGTGGATACCAGACATCTTGATGCCGGGACTATCAGTCTGCCCCTGCAGGTTACATCCAACGCTCTCAATCTTCCTGAAGCTCAAGTCACTATAGATCTGGAAGTTGTTCTGGGAGCGCCACCGGTTGGTGATGTCAATTTTGACTACCAGGTGAATATTCATGACATGCTTGCACTTATTGAATATGCCCTTGAGATCGATGTTCCAGACACTGGAGAATTTGACCGGGCTAACCTCAATGAGGATGACCGATTGAATGTTTTAGATGCTGTTTTGTTGTCTGAAGCGGCGTTGAATCGATAAAAACTATTACCCCGACCTCAAACTCAATCATTGGTGAAGAACGGTCGGGGTTTCAGTAGACAAAATCAATAGGGGTTCTCTTTCGATTGTTTTGAGGTCCCCACACAACGAACCTGTGCTTTTGATGTTCGCGTAACTATCAGATCTCTTCATCTCGCCATAAATCAAACCTTCTCATAACACCTCCCAATACCCACGCAGGGAAGCTTCTAGCGTGGCTCACTCTACTGATTAGTGACGAGCAAGGGGGCAAAAATTATTTGCGCTACCTTGTGGCAATGTGTATGTTGTCATACACATTTGTTTGTTGTCTACATGTAAGTAATATTTTTGATTGAGGAGCCTGTCATGCATGCCTTTAGAACCATCAAACCACTAGCCTTAGTGTTAACCATTGTCCTTTTTTCAGCAATGAGTTTGAATGCTCAGGATATCATGATCAGCTCGTTTGAAACCAACACACTGGGTAGCATTCATAATCAGGGAGATTGGGATATTGAGGATGGTTCGGCCAATGTGGTAGATGCTGTTGACAATGTCCACACTGGATCAAAGGCTCTGAATTTTATGGCCGACAATGAAACCCTGGTGGTGCACAACATAACATTTGGTAGCTCAGAGCAGGGCGTTACTGGAATAGTATATGTGGATATGTATGTGAAAATTAACTCCATGGCCATTAAAGATTTTGCCATCAGTGGCTACGATTTATTCGGTGGCAGTGAAAAACGAACCTTCGTTGTGGAATTTGATACACCAGACGGATCCTCTGGAACCGTACAAATGTTTAATGGTGGCTCTAGGCTGTATCTGGGCAATTATACTTTTGGAGAATGGAACCGGATCAGCGCCAGAGTTGATTATGCCCATGATGCCTATCAGGTAATATTGAACGGAAGAGATGCCGTCTCAGCATCCTTCCGCGAGAGTTATACACCAACTGCATCAGGAAACCGACCTGCCGATGTCAAGGAATACCACGGTCTGCGCTTTAATCTTGGTTACGACAGTGCCACAGGCAGCGTAGATGCAGACCTAGATGATATCTATATCAGTACCACACCCATCGCCGATGTCACTTTCCCGGGTCTGGTTATATCGCATACCATTGATGTGGAAGATCCTGAATTTGGATCAATCAGTCTTAATCCAGATCTGGATGAATACCCGGACAGCTCTGAAGTGACTGCTACTCTCAGTGTACCCGATGGGTATCGCAATGAAGGCTGGACAGGCGACCTATCAGGAACCGAACTGGTCAAAACATTCACAATTACAGAGAGCATGGAAATTGGAGCCGATGTGGGTATCGACCCTGACAATCCTCCTGCCCAATACGCTGTTACTGTGACCCCGCCTGCCTTTGGTAGTATATCTCTTTCACCATCCGGAGGTCTTTATTATAGCGGAACAGAAGTAACCGCGACACTGAGCCTGCCACCTAGTTATATGAATGTGGGATGGACCGGTGACCTGTCTGGAACCAGCCTTCAGCAATCATTTGTGGTCACTGGCAACATGCAAATTGGTGCAGAAGTGGTTTATGATGACACACCACCCACCATTTATAGTGTATCCAATGCTGATGATTTTGAGGATATCTGCGAGGATGAAACCTTAAGGCCGGGGGATATTATTGAATTGGCCAACGGTACCTACGATCCAGGTAGCATATCGATCCAGGATATGGCAGGCCTTCCAGGTGAGCCTATCATTATTCGTGCTGCCAATGTTGGCCAGGCCGTCATTGCTGGTGAGTCTTATTTCAATTTGAGAAGGGCCGAATACATTCAGATTGAGGGTTTTCATTTTACCTCTGATCGTTATACCGTAATTAAGCTTGAAGCCTGCAATAATATCCGTGTCACCCGCAACACCTTTCAGTTGACAGAAACTGAAGGCGAGAGTGGTAAGTGGGTCTATATTGGCGGTGTCTGGGATGATGATACCATCCTCAGTCATCATAACCGCATAGATCACAATGTGTTCAGGGACAAGCATGAGCTCGGAAATTTTATTACCATCGATGGGGGTGATAACGTGTCACAGCATGATCGGATTGATCACAACTATTTCTACAATATCGGACCTCGTCACGACAATGAAATGGAAGCCATCCGCGTGGGATGGAGTCAGCTTTCACTCACGGATGGGTTTACGGTCATTGAATACAACCTGTTTGAAGATTGTGATGGTGATCCAGAAATCATATCTATCAAGAGCTGCAAGGACACGGTCCGATACAACACCATAAAAAGTTCTCAAGGTACTGTTTCTCTCCGCCACGGAGATGGGTCGGTTGTCCATGATAACTACTTTCTCGGTGAAGGCAAGGAAGGCACCGGTGGTGTGCGTTTGTATGCCAGAAATCACAAGATCTATAACAATTATTTTGAAGGCCTGACTGGATATAGGTGGGATGCTGCCATTACTCTGACCAATGGTGATACCGATACGGGTTCACTCAGTTCTCACTGGCGCATCGACAATGTGACCATTGCTCATAACACCCTGGTTAATAATTTTTCCAATATTGAAATCGGTTATGGGAGGGCAGACAATTCCTGGTCCCGTGAACCACGAAATGTAACCATGGTGAATAACTTGGTGGTTGGAGGTCAGGGAGATCTCATTGAAATCATAAATGAGCCCAGCAATTTCACCTGGGAGGGCAATATCATGTATCCTCAGAACGGGTTTGCTCTGGGAATGACAGCCACCTCAGAAGAGATTAATCAGATTGATCCCTTGCTGGAATATGGCGCAACAGCAAACGACAGTATGTGGTTTTTGAGTTCCATGAGTCCGGCCATAAATGCTTCACCTACAAGCTATCCGGGTATTTATCAGGATATTCACGGCCAGGAGCGCACATTGTCCAGTGATGTTGGGGCAGATGAGTACTCAACCACATCAATCCTTAGACCACCCTTATCCGTGGAAAATGTTGGTCCCAATGCCGTTGCTCCACCCGTTTCAATTGTAGAGATAGAAAACACACCTCAGACGATGGGCTTATTGCGTAGCTATCCCAACCCGTTCAATCCTTCCACTACAGTGCAATTTGTCCTGGACAGTCCATCAAATATCAGACTGGAGATATTCAATGTAGTCGGGCAAAAAGTGGCTACGGTTATTGAGGGACAACAAGCTACAGGCACACATAAAGTTCAGTGGCTGGCGGATAATGAAGCCACCGGAATCTATCTGGCAGTTTTGTCGGTGGATGGATCCCAACAAACCATCAAATTGGTCTTGATGAAGTAGGACTGCCCAACTCTTTGTATGAATGCTAACCGGGAACTGCTTCCCCTGGGGCAAAAACCGTCTTGGTGAATTTTCCTGGAGCTGGCTCAAGTGATTGAAGGTATCGATAAACAGCTTTTAGCTCAAGTTCAGTCATGATTGCAAAGGCTCCCCAGGGCATGGGAGAGCCTTTGTGGATTCTACCACTTTTAAACCGATGGATAAATGTAGCCTCCGACCAGTTTGTCATAACCCCATCGGTAGGATGGGGTGTGATATTGGGTGAGATAAAGGAATAGCCATGAGCCATGGGATCATCCTTCATAATCATTCCCCCAGCAAAGTCATCACCAATAAATGCCCCAGTTTTCAAGTCACGAGTGGTGTGACAACCACGACAGTTGGCAATAGCGTTAGCAACATATCTTCCATATTCAAGAGTGGAATCAATCTTAACTGCACGAGGTGGCGTCGTCGTTGGGTATACTGGCCCAATGAGTCCAAGTGCAACTGCAGCTTTCCCCATAAATGATAACTCGGTTTCCTCTACAAAATTATCGATTGGAGGCTGTGAACGCAGGAATGATATGATCGCAACTATATCTTCGTCACTCATATCCTGAAAAGGCATGAAAGGAAAAAGTGCGCTACCATCTTTTCTCACAGAGTAGCGTATTGCTCGTGCAAGTTCACCATCACTAAATGTTCCAATACCGGTTTCATGGTCTGGGGTGAGATTAGGTGCTCTGAAAGTTCCGGGCGGAATAGCTAACTCCCAGCCCCCCATCAGAGGTATTTCTGCTCCAGCTTCCACCTTGTCAAATTTTTCCATAGGCATGTGGCAGGTAGCACAATGCCCTGGCCCATACACCAGGTACTTGCCTCGTGCAATAGCGGCAGAATCCTTACTCGCAATGAGGTCTGGTAGTGGAGCTTCAAAAGTTCGCCCGCCCCTGGCGCTTACAAAAACGATAAAGCATATAACCAGCAAACTAAAACTGGCTGCAACCCATTTAAGTATGGTTAAAAATGATTTCATATCTACAACTCCTTTACCGCACCGAGTTTGCATGTGGTATAGTTTATACCTATCAGGTAAATGCTTGAACCTGATGAAGGCATTATTTCCCCAGCCCTTTAAGTCCCCACTTGTGCAAAATTGATTCAAGTGATAATAATTATCATGTTTAGTTAAGGCAAGCATTATCAATATATTAATTTAACCTTGCTCGAAAAATTATCATGCCTGTCATGATATTCGAGATTACCTTTAAGAAGGGAGGGGTGCTAAGGGGAGCAACTCCATCAATAAATTATCAGAAAGGGGAGCCCTGCAATTGTGAACTCTGGTCTTAAGGAATTAACAGATAAAATTTCTATGAAAGCAGCCTGTATGGAGCTATCCCAATCAGATGCAAAATTAAAGCAGCTCATCGACGTGTTTGGTCCCCCAGATATTCGTTCTGGTGGAAATCCTTACGAGGCTCTCGTACGTTCCATCATCTCACAGCAAATCTCCTGGAAAGCAGCTCGTGCCATCCGGGAGCGCTTTCTGGCCCTTTTTCCAGATGCAGAATTTCCGGCACCCAGAGTACTGGCCAAGGCTGATATTCTAAAGCTACGACAGGCCGGGCTCTCTCAGCGGAAGGCAGAATATGTAGTGGGAGTTGCACAGGCTTTTTCAGATCCGGATTTCCTGGGTGATGGTATCGAGAAAATGTCAGATACCGAAGTCTCCAAAAAACTGACCAGCATCCGTGGTGTGGGACAGTGGACTGCCGATATGTTTATGATTTTCACACTGGCCAGACCGGACATCCTGCCCCTGAATGATCAGGGTATCATAAACGGGATTCAGCTGTTTTTCAATCTTGACCAATCACCTCATAGCGAAGAGATGTTCAAGCTTACCGAACATTGGAAGCCCTATCGCTCCATCGCCTCCTGGTATATGTGGAAGGTGGTTGATGATGATTTTAAGTGGGAGGATGAACCAACATAGTTCCGCTACAGCCATTGAGCGTTTTAAATGTTTGCTTCAATCAACACATACGGAATTAGGCATTGCAATACTTTTGGGTTGTCATGCTGAGCTTGTCGAAGCATCTTGAGCCTTGTCCTGAAGCTTTCTTTTTACTATAAACCTCACGAATAGAACGAATTCAATTTATGTCTTTATGAGCGCCATGACGAAATGTGGGTTAAGTTTTCTCAGCAAAGAGAACATAGAGAGTTTTAAACAACCTTCATTGTGTCATGCAGAGCCTGCCGAAGGATCTTGCACCCTGTCCAAATCTTTCTTTTTCACAACGAACCTAACGAATAGAATGAAAGCTGAATTGTATCTTTGGAAGGGGGTAGGAAGAGGTGATCTCCAAATTGTTGCATGTGAAAGCGGGATCTTCACAGCCGTATGTTCTCTTTAGCGATGACAGGCCGAAATGTCGCATACAGGGACACCCCGGTTTCGAGAGCACTTCGACAAGCCTCAGCCTTCGAATCACCTTGGATGTCCTCAAGGAAGCGTAGGAACCACAGGATTCAGACTCAAATACTAAGCTCTGTGCCCTCTGTGGTAAAAAAAAGAAAAATCCTTTGACCTACTCAAGGTAAATCATCCACATCATAGATTGCCAAGGCCCAATCACTTAAAATGCCGGACTCATCTTCGGCTCGACAAAGAACATATAGCTCGGCACCATCTCGGGTGAAAAATGCATAATGGGCTTGTGATTGATAGAACTCCCAGGTTCCGTTTTCTCGTGGCAAAATAAAATCAGCCAGAAATCTGGATCCCTGGTAGGCATTAGATCCGTGGTCGTATAATTGAATTTCATTAGATGGGGGGTCAGTATAACTGGGACCCTGTGAAAGGAAACAAACCTGATTGGTGGAGATAGAATGTTCAACCCAGACAAGGTTTCCAGGTGTGTCAGCAAACCGACCTTCATAGAGAATATCCCAGGGTTGGCTGTTGGATGCGCTGAAAATATTTCCGCTTCTTGCGTACAGTTGTGACCCATCCTTTGAAATCCAAATATCCCCTGAAAAGGTGTAGTCCCCATGATAAGGTGAATCATACATATAGGTAGCTATCCCGGATCGAATGTCATATTTCTCGAAATCAGAGGGAGAACCCCCATTGTCTGCGACGTAAATATACTCTCTTGAAGGATGGAGTTTAGCAAGAGAGCCAGCACTGAGAGAGCGCCCGGTGTGTAAGTATTCTAAGCCTGATGAAATTTCAACACAACGAATATTCGTCCATTGGCCTAATCGGGGAAAGCCATAAATCCACCCATTGCCAGGCAGGACGACATCGATAACATCTGCACTCATGGGGTAAGTGTTTTCAATGGCCATTGTGCTAAGATTTACATAGGTGACATATCCATCGTGGCCGATGACAGCATGGGTTCCGCCTGAGTCAACAGCCATACAGTTGGGAAGAATATGAAGGTCAATTATTTCTTCAGTATTATCCAAAGTCGAAAAAACAAAGAGTTGGTTTGGCTCCTCGGAAACCATCAAGATTCTGTCATAATTCTCGTCATATACTGCATCAGTCACCTTGTGATTGAGCGTGATTTTATTGTCCCAATATTGATCAATATTTACAGCAATAGTCGAGGTTTGACTCACATTGTTTTCAATTTCAATGCTGAAATCATAGCTTCCCGTGGGGAGTTGGGCTCTGTCAATGGCTACCTGCACAAGGCTTGAATCCCCCGGTTCTATTGTTCCATTTCTGGGATCAATTATCAAATAATCATTTTCAGTATTTACGTTCCAGGTAAACGCAACGTTCCCCTGATTGTAAATTGTGAAAGAACCTGTGCTATTGAGATAATCAAAGTATAACTCAGGCTCAGAAACAACCAGATATGGAGCTGCTATAACTTCCATGGAAACCGGAATGCTGATGAGGCTATCTCTGGTATTAAGGCTTAAATCAATTGTACTGGTGTAAGTGTCTGGCTCGAGACCGTTTCGATTTACACTTAGATGAATATCAGTGCTGTCCAGGATTGGAACACTACCTGAGTCAGGGAGGATATGCAACCAACTGGCATTTGTAGCAAAGGAATAGTTGAGAATAGCCAATCCCTGGTTGCCTATAGTGAATCTGTGCCCCTGTTTGTTAGCGGGGAAAACGATCTCACCCGCTTCAACATCGGCCAGGGGTTGTGGCTTGACCTGACAATAAACGAGAACAGTAGCCTCACTTTCGTTCTCCAGTTCCATTTTCAGAAAACCTAAAATATTTCCTGGTTGTGTAGTTTCATTCAATATGTTCAACATAAGATCGACGGTGTCACCGGAAATGGTTCCTCCATCAGGGGTAACACTAAGCCAGTCGGGCTTCTGGCTGACCTGCCACCCGATTTCCTCTGTGGGGTGCACACTAAGTTTCAATGCTTCCGTATGAAATTGAGAATAAAAGGAAATCGTGTCCCTTGAAGTGGTTAACGTCGCCTGGACTGGTGTTGATATTATGGGCGAGCTTTCTTCTGTGCATGTGGTCACCAGGAGGATGACAAGCAGGGTAAATGTGCTTTGTAGAGTGATGGGTTTCAATATTTTAACCTGGTGTAAGACGCTTAACTGAGCGCAATACGACTCTGTATCCTTTACGCACCTTTTTGTTAAAAGACAAAGCTCTTAAAATGTTAAAGGCAAGTCGGCAACATCATAAGCCGCAATTGCCCAACTATTCTCCATATTAGACCCAGCTTCAGCCTGGCAGAGCACATATAGCTGTTCTCCATTATTGCTAAAGAAAGAATAAAATGCTCCTGCCTCTAAATAGGCCCAACTGTCATTCTGGAAGGGTAAAATGAAATCTGAAAGTGTTATAGATCCCAGATACCCAACATAGACGGTTGAGTAAAAGTCAATCACATTTGTAGCAGGATCATCCCAGCCACTTCCGTAGGACAAAACGCTGACGAGCCCAGCAGCCGTGGATTGGTCAACCCAGGTGATCTGTCCTGTGGTATGGCTGAAATCACCATTATAAAGCATGTCCTGAGACTGGTTTTCTGAGGATCTGAAAATATTTCCGCTCCGGGCGAATAAACGAAACCCGTCGTCAGAAATCCAAATATTACCGGAGAATGCATAATCCCCATGATAGGGCGAATCATACATATAGGCTGCTACATCATCCCGTATATCATATTTTTCAAAATCAGAGGGTGACAAACCATTGTCCGCAATATAGATGTAATCCTGTGAAGGATGTAACTTGGCTCTAGATCCAGCACGTAATGAATATCCAGTTTGGGCATACTCAACACCTGTAGAAACATTAATGCAACTGATATGGGTCCATTGACCATATCGGGGGAACACATAGATCCATCCGTTGTCTGGCAATACGATATCAATAGCATCAGCACTTACATTAAAGGTGTTTTCCATGACCAGGGTGGTCAAATTGAAATAGCTGGCATAACCATTCATGCCAATGGCAGCATGGGACCCGGAAGGATTAACGGTGAGACATGTCGGGGCTTGAGGAAGATCATAGCTCAGCTCAGACTTCGATTCAGGGTGATAGATATAGAGTTTGTTGGGATTGATGCCAACCATGAGAACCTGATCAGAGGTTCTATCATATACAGCATCAACAACATCATGACTAAAGATTGATTTATTGTCATAGTATTGGTCGACCTTCAGGGTTATCTCCGCTGTCTGATTGACTTCATTTTCAATACTGATGATTGGCTCATAACTACCCGTTGCAAGGTCTGTTCGATCAACAACCACCTGAACTGTAGCAGAATCACCGGCCTCTATATTTCCCGCCATTGCGCTAAGCTGAACATAGGCGGCCTCAGTAGTAGCAGTCCAGGAAAATGAAATGTTGCCCTTATTGTAAATCAAAAAGGCAGTAGTATCAGTTCCATAGTCTAATGCCAATTCATTTGTAGATAGCGACAGAAACGGAAATTCTATCACTTCAAGGTCCACAGGCAATACAATCAGGCTGTCCTGAGTATTGGAGGATAATTCAATCTGAGAATTATAAGTACCAACGGCCATTTGTTCCCGGTTTACTGAAACCTCAACACTCACACTATCCCATATGGGTATGGAACCAGTATCAGGTGAAATTCGCAACCATTCTGCATCACTGCTCAGCGAGTAATTTAGAATACCGGACCCGGTGTTGTAAATGGGGAGTGTGAAAAGTTGTTCGGTCGCACTAAAAGAGATTTCACTCACATCAACAGATATCCGTGGCAGTTGCAATAACTCCAACCTGAGCAGAACGGATGCTTCACCAGCACGATCAGTAAGAATGTTTACGTGCCCCAAATAAGAGCCCGGCATTAAGCCCTGATCAACTACTGTGATGGGCAATTCAACAATGTTACTGTTGATAGTTCCTGAATCTGGTGAAATCGAGATCCAATCCGGTTTTTCAGATACCACCCACTTTGTTTCTGACGCCGGTGAAGTGGACAGGTACAAGGTGGCAGAAGTCTGGTACTGCTGGAATACCACGGTATCTGGTGATACAAGCAATTCCACAACATCGACAATTTCAGTGGGTGATTGCTCTTCAGTACAGCCACCTATTAAGAGGAGGGCGCTGATGATGAGTATTTTGAAAGTGCTTTTCATTTGGGCACCTGATTCTAATAGGTTCTAAAACTAAATTCAAAATCTGAACCGAAAGGATGTCCCCATAGATCTGTGGCAGAACTATCAAGGCTAACATGATACTCAACCAAAGCTTCCAGGTATGAATGGGGTTCAATTTTGATATAGGTTCCATAATATGAATAAGCAGTGTTGCGGATTTCATAATTAAATTCAAAATCTGGTTCGAAAGTGAGCGCATTCGCAACGCTATTACCATCGATTGCAGCATTGAAATATATATAGATGTCGTTGTACCGGGAGACGTCAGTTGCACCATCAGCAGGAGACGTGTTGATTACTCGGAACGGTTCCAACTCAAACGAAACTGTGGAGTCCTGAAGCATAATTGCCCCGCCAAATTCTTCAACTCCCGCAGTTATTGACATGTTGGTCGTTCCGGGCGACCAGGTATAAGTTGGTTCTAGTTCGAATCTCGTATAGCGAGAGCCGGAGGCATAGCGGACTATTTCGACCTCAGTCTGGGGTTCAATCAGGAGGTGTTCAGTAAAATCCTCCAGGGTTACCCATCCATTAAAATATATCGAAATTCTTCCATCGAAATCTTCTGGAGATAATGTGGCGTAGAAAGCACTAATGCCAAAGGGCTCAGTTTGGACGATCATTTCCAATTGCTTTTCTATTTGACGCCCCAGGAGGGTTCGGGCAGTGGTGTCCATGGTAATTAAATATTGGGTGTTATAATCCCAGTAGGCGTGGATATAGCAGTCATAGTAATCATAATAATCATAGTAACCAAAATCGACCCCAAAGTCTTGTGGGACAGGATATACCTCGACTGCAGACACAACTGACAGGTGATCCATGGGCTCGAGAAAGTCCAGCGCAATAGCATCATCGATTCCCAGCTGAAGATCGTCCGGTTCTACAGATAGGATCGGCCATGGGTATTCTATCAACTGAATCTCCCCAACATCCAGTGCCGTTCCCTCTTCTACAATGATGGCGAGTTCATAACTGCCAAATCCCTCAGTGGTGATTCTCAAGAGGTAATTCCCAGGTGGTACATCCTCAATGATAAATGTGCCGTCGCTTGCTACCTCTGCCTCAGCGACAAGACTAATAACACTCTGATACACACCCGCTTTTCCAATATTGTTCAGCGGATAGATGCGACCGGAAACCGTACCATCTTGTAGTTCAAAATCAACATTAACTTTGGGGTCACAGCTGATGAAGCCAAGCAAAAGGATAAAAGGAAGGAGAAAGTTGAATCTCATTGAAGCCCCCTGAATTGTATTTAATGGTTACTTTTCGGGGAATAATAATGTCTTCTTCGCGAATTGCAAGCAATGATAAACATAATTGATACTTAGTGGAGAATTGTTGCCCCTGCACAACCGCATTAAGCCCATCAACTCAAAAACTATTTCGCGTTTTTGGTTCTTTTTTGGCAGGTTATGAAGCATGCCCTTCTACACGCTCAGGGTGATATTTCTCATAACACACTGAGCTCAAAAATTAAACTTTGCGTCCTCTGCGCCCTCTGTGGTTTATCAAAAACACTGGCAGTGAATCTTAACTTTCCCCCTTAAACCATTTAACGGTTTTAGCCCGCATTGAGGGTAAATCTACATCAATGATTAGCAACACTGCTGGTAGCATAAGCAGGGTCAGGAAGGTTCCAAAAACGACTCCAAATGCTACGGATACTGCCATGGGCACAAGAAATTGACCCCCTTCTGATTT
This sequence comes from Fidelibacterota bacterium, assembly GCA_016844955.1. Taxonomy (GTDB): domain Bacteria; phylum Fidelibacterota; class UBA8477; order UBA8477; family JABMPR01; genus JABMPR01. The sequence continues at coordinate 41,068 of JAERTH010000105.1, forward strand.
CTGAAAGATCAGGGGGGCCAGTCCGGCAGCTGTTGTCAGGGTCGTCATGATGATAGGACGAAAGCGTTGAAGACCCGCTGCATAAATGGCATCCGCTGGAGACTGACCTGCAATCTTCTTCAGATTGTTATAGCGATCGATAAGCACCACGGAATCATTCACGATAATTCCACCCAGAGCAATTATACCCAGAAATGAAAGGAACGAAACCGGCAGTCCAAGCAAGGCGTGGCCGGCGACTGCACCGACGGTTCCAAGTGGTATCAATCCGATAACCAGGAAAGCCTGGGCATATGATTTCATGAGAAACATGAGGATGGTGAACATACCCACCAATGCCAAAATAAGTGTGAACTGAATGGATTCGGTTGATTTCTTGACAAACTCACTCTGTCCGCCAAAGGCTTTGGTAACCCCATCTACTTGGGAGAGAACTTTGGGAATGATTACTTTATTCAGCTCTTCCTGAACTGCGGCCAGGTCATTTTTCGTATAATCCATATTCGCATGAACGGCAACGGAGCGATAACCATCTTCATGGCGGATACGCTGAATACTGCGCTGCATGTGATACTCGGCAATTTCCTTGAAAGGTACAAAGCTGCCCTGGGGTGTGCGAATCTTCAGGTTTTCCATTTGTGAGACACTCTGTCGTTCCGATTCAGGGAAACGAGCCCAGATCTTGACTTCATCACGCCCTCGCTGTAGACGCATGACTTCCTGTCCATAGAACCCTCTGCGCAGTTGTGAGGACACATCATAGAGCGTAAGCCCCAGAGCCTTACCCTTGGGTTTCAGCGTGATAACAAACTCGTTGGTCCCCATGGGGGTGTTATCACGGATATCCTTGACGCCGTCGATTTTTCGCAATTCATCCTTGAGGAGCTCTTTGGCCTTCATGAGTTCGTCCAGGTTCATTGAAAGGAAGCGGACTGAAATGGGAGTACCACCAAAGCTGAAACTGCCGACTTGAACATTTTCCGCTTCTGGGAAGTCGCCCAGGGCTGTAGTCAGTTCATCTGAAAATGATTTTACCGTGTAGTCACGTTCTGCTGCAGGAATCAGCTTCATGAAAATGCTCATGGTGTTGCCATTGAGCCAGGAGACATGACTGATGATAGCATTATCATAACCATCTTCAGGCTGGGCTTTTGTAGCACCGAAAGTTGTAGCTCTCTGGATGGCTTCATCGCGAATCTCCTCGGCAATGCTTGTGTTAATCCCCAGGGGGAGTTCGATCCTGACCTGGGCATAGGGCGCTTCAATATCAGGGAAAAATTGAGCTTTGATATGGGTACCGGCAAAGGCTCCAGCCATAACCAGAATCCCTGCCACTGTTGCCGAGACCACACTCCAGCGATATTGCATGATAAACTGGAGAAAAGGTCCGTAGATATTCTTGATAAAATGATTGATACGCGCTTCCAGCTTGCGTCTTGCCGGGCTGGAAATTCCTTCACCCATGGGCTTGGTCAGTGCCTTGCTGTGTGCCAGGTGGGTTGGCAGGATCATGGATGCCTCGATGAGTGAAAATCCAAGGGCCACCACGATACCAAAAGCGATCTGCCAGGTATAATTCCTCAGGTCGCCATATAGAGCGAAAAATGGCATGAAAGCCACCATGGTGGTGAGGATGGAAATGGTCACTGGCTTGATGACCTCAAGCGTGCCGTAGATGGCAGCATCAATGCCCAGCCGTCCTTCACGCTCACGCTGAGAAAAAATGGCTTCTCCGATGACAATCCCGTCATCCACCAGAATACCCAGCACCAGAATAAGCCCAAACAGACTCATTTCATTGATGGTTATCCCCATGAGCCATTGGATAAAAAAGGTACCCATGAAGCTTATGGGAATTCCCAGAGCCACCCAGAATGCCAATCTCAGGTTAAGAAAGAAACTCAGAATGAGGAGCACCATTACCAATCCCAGTAGACCATTTTGAACCAGAGTCAGGATGCGTTCTTCCAATTCATCAGTATCTCGGATGAATTGGTCAATGTGCACGAGACCACCGTATTTGGCCTCTGTTTCCACTATTTTCTCGTCAATGATTCTGGCAATATCAAGCACATCCTCGTCATTACTGTACATGACATGGAGATCAATGGTGCGTTTGCCATCCCGTTCTTCATAAAACCAATTTTCAGGCCATTGTTCATGGATATCGGCAATTTCGCTGAGAAACACCTGGTTGCCATCAATGCTTGAAATAATGGGGATTGACTCAAGGCTTTCCGCTTGATACTTTTTCTCATATGAACGAATCTGGATTCGCTCCCGGTTGGTGAGGATGGAGCCGGAGGATATATTCAGGTTGGCAGCACGGATGGCAGTGCCAATTTCCCCGATAGTTAACCCATAACGCTCCAGATTTGTAGGGGAGACCTCCACGACTATTTCACGATGTGGTGTTCCAAAGGAGCGGATCAGGCTAACTGCCCCGGTTTTGGTCAGCTCATCACGAAATTCATCGGAGACATGCTTTAAAGTGAGGAGATCCGTATCACCATAAACAGTAATCATGGCAACTCGTTGCCACATGGTATCCTGATATATCACCGGCTTTTCCGCATCGACCGGATAAGTGGCAATGGAATTTACCGCGTTTCGTATACGGTCAATGGCATTGATCATCTCAACGCTGGGGAGGATCTCCACATAGACCCAGCCATATCCATCTTGACTTCCGGAGTAGATTCGACCCAGACCTTCAAGCCCGCGTAGGCTTTCTTCGACTTTAATGATGATGCCCTCCTCTACTTCACGCGCAGAGGCGCCGGGGTAGGGAATGTTAACCTGGACGCCCTGAAGATCCATTTTGGGCATGACACGCACGTTCAGGGTTGCCAGCGATACTGCACCCGCCAGCAGGATGACGATCATAATCCAGTTGGTGATCTTGGAGTGCTTGGTAAAGAATGCGATGTAGTTCTTCAACATGGGAATGACTCAATTCTGTATGGGTTAGTATGTGGAGCTATCAGCGAATCCCGTAAGAGCGTCTGGATCCTCCGACTCGAAAGGAGCGATACGCATACCCACAATAGGATTCTGGATCATCGTGGTGACTATCTGCATACCTGAATATAATTCACCGGGAGCAATCAAGACCGAATCACCCTCAGTTGCAACCACTTCAACAGAGTGGCGCGCCAGCAATGAATCTTCAAAAGTAAACAGGAAGGATCCAGGAGCGATCACATCACGTGGTAGCATGGCAACATTTCGCATGGCTGTTCCCTGGATGTACACATCCATGTAATTTCCCGGGAGGAAGGCTGGGTCGAGCTCTGAGTTCTGTAGTTCCACATGAATGGTAACTGTCTGACTATGCTTATCAATGTGAGCATTCTGTCGATTCAGGACACCAGTGAGATATTTGCTGTGATCCTCTGTAGGGTAGACACGCGCAGTCGGTGTGGTGTCGTTGGGCAGCAGGTCCAGCTCTGACAAAGCCAGGGGGACTGCAATCTCTAATTGATACGGATCTATGATGGACACAGCAACTTGTCCGGGGGATATCCAGGCACCTGCCAGGGCACCATCATTCAAAAGATAGCCATTAAAGGGCGCACGAATAGTGTGTCGGTCCAGTGTGATTTCTGCATTCTTCACTGTGGCGTGCATGTTGAAGATATTGTGCATGGATACACGGATACGCTCCTGGGGATCCGTAACTTCTGGAAGTTCCGGTGTGGTATTCATATCTAACCGTTCCAGATAGCGATTCCATTTTTCATAAGTCGCAGTATTGGCATTTCCCTTTAGCTCAGGGATGAGAGAAACGATGGCATTGATCAGGCCGGAACGAGCCTGGCGAGTGCGATTAGTGGCTTCACGACTGTCAACTCTCAGTAGAACCTCATTTTTGCTAACAGCCAGTCCACTTTTCAAATTGTTTTTGGAATAGACGACCTCACCCCCGACCAGGCTCACCAGATTCACAGTCTGTTGACTCTGGATGGTTCCGTTTCCATGTATCTGCAGTGTGTGATCACCATACTCCAGGGTTGTCAGGTCCACCTTCCTGACCCGTTGGGTCACATCTTTCTTTTTAGCCTCTTCCTTTGTAGCGGCCAGGATGGCCATAGCAGCGATACCCACAGCCAGAATGGAAAAAGCAGTGGCGATTCGTTTCCAGCGTTTACTGTTTTTTGGTGTCGTATTCATTTTGACAATCCTATCATATTTTTTGCCTCAAAATTCTGCTGCCACAAGGATGATCGGTTGTTCAAGCTTGAAGGGCCGTGGTCAATTCAGCCACGACAAAAGCAGATGTCATGCTGTCAGATGTGTCAAGGTATGTGCCAATGACATTGACCATGAGTGTATCTCATTGTGTTTTATGTAAATAAACATGTAGTCGCCACGTCCCGTGCATTAAAAGGAAGTGATTTATGATCAGATATATAT
>JAERTH010000106.1 GCA_016844955.1 Fidelibacterota bacterium
TTCCTGTTCATCCACGGGGAAAAGGAGGGCACCTGATAATTTCTGAAGCGCTCCCTCCAGGTCTGGAGAGTAATAGACTATTTTGACGGCCCGGACAACCCCAGATGAGGACGAGTTATCAGAAACTCCAATTGTTGCCAGAATCTGGTCGATTTCGGTTGAGCTATATTCATGGATGAGCTCAGAACGGATTAACATTCCTGCCGCTTTGTCATCAGGCTGGGGTATTGATTCCTCGCAACCAGCAAGTAAAAATGAGAGGAGCAGCAATACACTTGAATTGTGAATATGCCATGCTTTCATGTAAGACCTTCTTTCTTCTGGGGTCGCGAAGTGATAGAATATATTTGTTTAAAAAAGACGCTTACTGCTGATTCTCTTAATGGCATACTCTGTGGCTAAAAGGTGTGTTTTATTGGATAGAAGTGCCTGATAGTGAGAAAAAGGGATTCAAAGGTGTAGACATAACAAAAATAGCTGGTTAGTAATTATCAATAAAATTAGATTGGTTCAATGTCCCTGTTGAAAAACATTAACATTCATGTCGTGGATGATGACACTGATACCCTGCTGGTAGTCAAGTGCCTGCTGGATGAGTGCAAAGCCAATGTGAAAACCAACTCCTCCAGTACAGAAGCACTGGTAGAAATCAAGCGTGACAAACCTGATCTGGTGATTCTTGATCTCATGATGCCCGGTATAGACGGACTGGACATGTGCCGTTTCCTCCGTCAAGAACCCAGCTTGAAAGACCTTAAGATTGTCATTTTTTCAGGGAAAGCCTATGAGCATGATCAGCAACGAGCGCTGGCTCTGGGTGCCGATGGTTATATCACCAAGCCGCTCATTGATGAGCGTTTTATAAAAAAGCTTGAAGATATTATAGAGGAAAAGATTGAATTGACCTATTGGGGTGTGCGCGGGACACTGCCCGTACCTGGAGAAAAATCTCTAAGGTATGGAGGCAACACAATCTGTGCCTCCATTCAATTCCCCAAGGACAATTTCTTTATTCTCGATGCGGGTTCCGGTATTAAGCCGCTTTCAGATCACCTCATGAGCAAAGAGGGGTCGGCGCTACATGCTAAAATACTAATCTCTCATCCCCATTGGGATCATATTAATGCCCTGCCCTTTTTTGTCCCCCTTTATATCCCCGGGAATGAATTTGAGATATTTGGTGCTTCCCATGGTGATGTCACTATGCGTGAGCTGATTTCAGCCCAAATGGATGGTGTGTATTTCCCCATCCGCATCAAGGAATTTGCCGCCAGAACCTATTTCCGCGATCTCAAGGAAGAAGAATTTCAGATCAATGAAATCAATGTGAAGACCATGCTGCTTTCACACCCCGGCATTTGTTTGGGGTATCGCTTAGCGTACAAGGATCGATCCATATGCTATATTACCGATAATGAGCTATTTCCTGAAGATACCCGAGGTTACAATGCAAATTACTGGGAAAAGTTGACTGAATTTGTGAAAGGGACAGATATCCTGATTACTGATACTACCTACACCGATCAGGAATATGCCCAAAAGAAATCCTGGGGTCATTCCTCTGTCTCTCAGGTGGTCAAGTTGGCCCACGCTGCTGAAGTTAAAGCACTACACATGATTCATCATGACCCAGATCAGACCGATGAGGATATTGATCATAAACTGGAAACCGCTCAAAAACTGCTGACTCAGATGAATTCCAATACCATCTGTGTTGCCCCCATGGAGCGCCAGAGCTTCAAGGTCGAATAATCTCGAACCACTTGCGACAACAAGTGGTAACTACCCTGTTTACCAATTGGATTTTTTAAGCACAGCTACTGAGAACTTTGCTCTCGCTCAGCAAGCGTTTAGCCCTTACTCAAATGCAGTGGGCGCTTACTAAAGTGTATGCTGGACTGACCACAGGAATCACAACGATAATATCCAGAGCTAAGGTGCAAAAGTTTACTCATAATTCTCTGTGAACGGCTCCGGTGAATTCGATGAAGTCTATGGCTACAGGATGGACAGTAGTGTGAGCTGGGCGAGCGTGAAATTACTCTATCTCGGATTCGACTTAGCATGAGGATCAGAGATATAATCATGAGGAGTATACCCATGAGATTCGAAAACTCCATGCCGTAAACCATGGCCTGAATTGAAGAGACAATAGCCTGTTTTAGCGCGTAGTAATTTCTTCCAATTGACCCAATTAAATTTTGGAGAATCACTTGCAGGGGCACGTCAGTTATGAGCAGATAAATACCACTAATCAATAACGACAAAATGATGGTTTCCAGATAAATGCTGGATGGCCTTGGTTGGGAATTTTTCTTGTGTCTCATGCACTCTACCTCTTGCCTATTACATGCGCTTTACGTCATGGTTGCAGTTGATGAAACCGGTAGCCATAAATTCTCAAATTGGTCATGAAAGGGTGCTCGAGATCGTACCTTAACAATATCTCCGAATGGCTGGAATAATTATAAAGTGAACAGAAAATAGAAATATAGGGGGAATTCCTAGATAGTAGTAAAAAATATCCTATAAATATGCTGAAGTTTACCTGGACTTCATGCTTGATAAACCCGGAAGTCTCACTTGGAAAGTTGAGGGGGGATTAAGCCTCTGGGGTCAGGGGATTTGCTTGGGTTTGGGATGGAATGATTACCGGTGTCTCTATAACACTCATTTCCTTCCACTTCCCACCACGAAACCGGGCCATAAAAATGAGGCCCATGCCGATGATGAATAGGGCACAGAAGGTCCATGGGGTATAGAGATCGGTCCCTGCGATATCAACGGCAATAAAGGTTGGAATAATCAATACAAAAATGGATAGTACAGTGGTAACCCGCATGACAAAATGAGTGTCTCCTGCGCCCTTTACCGCTGATGAGTACAGGATGCTCAGGGTATCAAAAAGTGCATAAACTGCTACAAAACGCAACAGAATCACTGCGACGCGCGCAGTCTCGGCTTCAGCGTTGAAGGGGGCGATAAAGATATGAGGCAGGAAGACATAAAAGAATGTACAGGGGATCATGTACAGTAGTCCCAATTGCACCCCGGATTGAGCAGCATACTCTGCGACCTCGGGCTTCTCTGCACCAATGTTTTGACCCACACTCATCGAAAGTGCTATCCCTAGGCCCAGCATAGGCATGAAAGCCAGGCTATTGATATTGATAGCAATGTTGGTGGCGGCCAACTCCATCTGTCCAATTCTACCGAGGATGAGGATAAAGCCCGTAAACCCCATAATCTCCAGAAAGAAATGACCACCATTGGGCAACCCATATTTGAGAAATCGCTTCATGAAGGTGAAATCCCATGCCCAGGATGAGAAAACTTTAAACCGGAGTTCATTTTTTTGACGGAAGATGAGAATGCTATAAAGCAGGATGGATGAAAACCCGGCAATGATTGTGGCAATTGCTGCTCCAGCTATCCCCATCTCAGGAAAAATACCCACACCAAAGATCAGCAAATAGTCCAGGATGAGGTTTACAGTGGTGGTGAATACATTCACCCACATCACCGGCCAGTTGTGTCCCTGCCCCGTAAAGAATCCAGCGAAGGCGGATGACAAAATGGGTCCCAATCCACCAAAACACAGAATGCGAAAGTAAGTACTTTCCATGATTTGCAGATTTTCAGGGTGGCCAATCATTTTAAAAATTTGAGTGGAGAAGGGGGCCACGAGCATGAGGAGTAATGCCCCTATAATGGATAGATAGATTCCGTGCCAAAGAACGGTTCCCACACGACCGTCCTCTTTTGCCCCGACATATTGGGAAACAAAGGTACCTGCATAACTCACGGTGCCGATGAATAGACAGATCAGAGAAAAATTGAGGATTCCCGCTGGCATGGCAGAGGCCAAGGCTTCTTCTGAATACCAGCTCAGGAACATGCGATCCACAAATTGCTGAATGGACCAGGATCCTGTGCTCAGGATCAGCGGAATCGCAATAACCAGGATATGACGATAACCAAATTCTGCTTTCCATCGGGTTTTAATCGAACTGAACACGCGTTAATATTCCTCTCTGCGTAACTCATGTACATCCCACAATTTTGGGAGATATCAGTTAGTCAGAAAATCCGTATTTGCAAGTGATGAAAAGCAGCTGGAGGTTTATATCCACTGAAGTTAATGATTTATAGCGCGGTAATCCGCCATGATTTTTTTGACTTTATCCACAGGTAGTCCTGGGGTCTGATGACCATCGCGGCCCTCCATGGTTTCTGACATAAAGAGTGAATTCAGAATGGCTTCCTCTGTGGATTCAATGGCGGCCATAAAGAGGGGGGACATGGCATCATTGCGTACAACTTCACCTGATGTGAGTTTGGAATCGCTATCAGCTGCCACACGGACAGTCTCAGCGGTAGAGACTGCAATGACATAATCGCCACTTCCGTTGCTGGCAATTCCACCAGTCCTGGCCAAGCCCATCATTCCTCTTTTAGCCAGTCGTTTGAGATTCCTGTCGGAGAGAGGGGCATCGGTCATGATCACCATCATGCAGGAACCGTCGGGGTCATGATCAAGGGCTTTTTTAAAATAGTACTTACCCAATTCTACACCCACAGGGACACCTGCTATCTGGAGCACACCTCCAAAATTGGTTTGCGCAAGTACGCCAACAGTCCAGCCGCCCAGCTCTTCTGGCAAAACCCGGGAGGAGGTGCCGATTCCACCCTTGTAGCCAAAGCATCGGGTCCCAGTGCCAGCGCCAACTGCACCTTCTTTAACTGCGCCCCCCTTGGCTGCCTTAATGGCTTTCAGAACGTGCTTCTCTTTGATATGCCTACCACGAATATCATTGAGGTAGCCGTCATTAGTTTCCCCCACCACTGAGTTGACCGAACGGACACTTTCGTTCCCGTCCTGATCCAGTGTATGACTGATCAAGGCTTCACATGCGGCGGGTACACTTAGCGTGTTAGTCAGGATAATGGGGGTTTCCAGTGTACCCAGTTCCTCAACCTGTGAATATCCGGCAAGCTTTCCAAAGCCATTGCCGATATAGATGGCTGCTGGCACCTTCTCCTGATATATGTTGCCAGAATGGGGCAGGATGGCCGTAACGCCAGTGCGAACGTCCTTATCTTTGATAAGGGTAACTTGACCCACCTGTACACCTTTTACGTCCGTGATGGCGTTCAGAGCGCCGGGTTGCATGACCCCGATCTTGATTTCGTGATCACGAACTCGGCCTCCAGCATCTCGTGCATCTGCAGTTGATATCATTCCCAATAAGATTGTCATGATCAAAATCCTCAGTGTCATTATGCAATTCCGTTCAATTTAGTAATCTTCGTGATTCCCGAATGAGTGCTGCCGCCAAAACAGCCGTAGCATCAATGCTCATTCGACTATCAATTGTTCTTCCAGCCAGTGCCAGCGCAATTTCAGTGCATCCCAGGATCACCGCATCGGCACCTGCTTTGATCAGGGCGGAACCAGCCGCGATTAAGTCGTTTCGCGCCCTATCCTTGATCGGGTTGGCAAAGGCTTTGATGCCATATTCAGTATTGTAGATAGCAGCTTGTACATTCTGTTGTTGAATGTTATCAGGAAGCATGACCTCAATATCGAATGCGTTAAGTGTGTCAGGATAAATCTGTGATGTCAGGGTGCCGTTGGTACCCAAGACCCCGACTTTGCTTATGCCCGGATGTTCGGTTTGCAGAAAGCGTCCAACCTCCTCAATCATGTGGACCATTTGAACTGTATCCGGTATATGTGAAGTGATATAATCGTAAATAGGTGGAGCGTGGGCGGTATTGCAGGGGATTCCGATAATCTCTGCCCCAGAAGTGGCTAAAGTTGTAATGATATCTGCAATAGCGATACCCGGGTTGGTTTCAATTTCACCCAATAGGTATTGGGTTCGGTCCAGCGTGATTTCTGGGATAGATAGCATGGCAATGGGGAGGTGTTCCTGGTCGCAGGTTGCTCCAGTGAGATCGTAAATTTTTTTGATGAGATCAATACCAGCATAACTGCCAACACCACCTACTACTCCAATCAACTTATCCGACATATCAGCCCTCTGCTTGTGAAGTGGCAAATGTATCTGCGAGTCGCCCATTCTCAAAGTGGAACAACGGTTATAAGTTTATGATATGGTAGTTTTTTGTACGCATCTCAGGCTTTGTAAGGGACGCAGTGTGGGGTGGAGGGGTTGAGCATGATAATAATTACCTGGCCGCTTCATTTTTCTTCATCCAGACCTGAATGGTGTTAGTTTATTTGTTGCACGAAACCTGAGAAATAGAAGCCCCCATGAGGGTGTAGGGATACTGAAAGTGATCAACCAAACAAGACTGCTTCTCAAAATATTCGCCCTGGGTCTGTTGCTAAGTATATCGCTGGGACAAAATCAAACTGCAGAGTTGGAAGCCAGACTTGCCTTTGAAAAATCATTTTCAGTCAAGGTAGACCTGCTAAATGAACTGTCCCTAAAAACGTTCAAACTCAATGAGGATAGCTCCAGGACCTACGCCAGGAGAGCCTTGTTGCTGGCAGATTCTATTGAATACTACAGAGGGGAATCAGTAGCGCTAAGAAGGCTTGGCCAAAACGAAAGACGGGCTGGTCGATATGATGATGCATTAAGTCTTTTCGAACAGGCCCTGGTTAGGGTGGACAAACTCCAATATCCTGCTGAAACTGCACGCGCCTATACTGAAATTGGACGTACCCTGGCAGCCTTATCTAGAACCAGAGAAGCTATCAGTACCACAAAATCAGCCCTACGGATATTTACAGATCTAAAGATGGATTCCTCCCGGAGTCAGGTGATGAACGAAATTGGCTTCCGGTATTGGTCATTGGATGCGTACGATTCTGCAATTGTGTATTTACAGGGTTCGCTTGATTTGATAGAACGAACAGATCGTAAGCTTATGAAGGCCCGTCTCATCAACAATCTTGGTGCGATCCATTACAGAACCGGCAATTATGATGTTGGCCTGAGGCACTATATTCAGGCTTTGAATTTACAGCAGGAACTGGAAAATGATTACGGTGTCTCCCTCATCCTGTCAAATATAGGTAAAATCTACATCAATATGGGTGGGGCAGAAGATGCCATGGAGAAATTTCATGAAGCCCTCCAGTATGGATTGAAGAGCGGTAGACCAGCGGCCATTGGTTATGCCCAAAATAACATTGGTGAGCTGTTTCTGATAGCTGGGGAAATGGATTCTGCCAGGATCTACATAGAAGTAGCTCTGGACACCTATTCCGGCATAGATCATGTGGGAGGGATGATAAACACCCTGAATAATCTGGGGAGCGTTTATATCCATTTGGGCCAAATTGAAAAGGCGATGGGATTCTTAAGCAAATCCTACACGCTATCGGATTCGATTAACAGTGCCAACGGTCTTGCCAAATCACTCAGTGTTATGGGTGATGGCTATCTTTATCAGGAAGATTACAAACAAGCACTTGAGCATTATATGTCAGCTGTTGAATTGGCCCTGAAGTTTTCCCTGAGAATACAGCTCCAGGAAGACTATGAAAAGATTGCACGGATTTATGATCTTAGTGGAGATTACAGAAATGCACTTAAATATTTTAGATTGTTTACCACGCTGAAGGATTTACTCAATTCAGATCGTGTAACTGATCATTTAAATGCCCTGAAAATTCAGTATGATACGGCGGAAACCGAAAAGGAAAATCGCCAGCTCATGCAAATCCAGGAGCAGCAAAAACTGGTTATTGCAAAACGTACTTTCATTCTCACAATATCAGGAATTACCACGGCCATTTTTCTCGTCCTGCTTGTGTTTCTGATTCGAACCTCGCGAAATCTCAGAAACGCCAATCAGGCCATCAGTGCCAGTGAAAAAAAATACCGCCTCCTTGTTGAAAATGTAAATGATGCCATTGTGATCAGCCAAACTGATAAATTCATATATTTCAATGCTCAATTCAACCGTATGCTGGGCTATACCAAGGAAGACTTAGCCTCCCGAGATTATCGGGATATATATACGGACAAAGGTCTGGAAATCCTGAACCAGCGTGACCGCATTCGAAAAAGGGGTGCAGCGGCACCAGAACGCTATGAAACCTATTTCAGGAAAAAAGATGGGACTATCATCGAGGTTGAAGCCAATGTTACTATTATTGAATATAAGCACAAGCAGGCAACCTTCGCAGTCATCCGTGATATTACAGAACGCAAACAGGCCGAATTGCAGCAACTCTATTTGGAAAAGCAATTGCAGCAATCACACAAGCTGGAATCTATGGGCACCATGATCGGTGGCATTGCACACGAGTTTAACAATATTCTACAGAGTTTGTTTGTGTACTCCGAACTCATCCATGAAGATCTGGAAGCCCATCCTGACATTCAGAAGAACTTTGAGATGGTTGAGAAAGGCATTAAGCGGGCTGGTGAGCTGGTAAGACAAATATTATCCTTCAGTCGCAAGACAGATCCAAATTCAGAGCCACATCTGCTACAGGATATTCTACCGGAAGCCGTTGCATTTGTGCGAGCGTCTCTGCCGGCAAACATATCAATTGAAACAGAGTTTGAGCCTGGCTGTAAACCGGTTAGTTGTGATGGCACGCAAATCCACCAGTTAGTTCTGAACCTTTCCAGCAATGCGAGTCGAGCGATACAGAATACAGAGGGAACGCTGGGCATATTTTTGAATGATATTGAAAGTGATGAATTGTCTGGAAGTTCCATTGAGCGTGTTGTTGAGTTAATTATCACGGACACTGGTCATGGTATGGATTCTGAAACCCTGGAGAAGGTTTTTGATCCTTTTTATACCACGCAGAATGTAGGTGAAGGAACCGGCCTGGGCTTGTCTGTGGTATATGGAATTGTACAGCAGATGAGGGGTAGCATCACATTACAAAGTGAAGTGGACAAAGGAACAACTTTTCGGATGCTTTTTCCGGTGGCAAACGATGCGGTTCATCAGAGTGAAGCACAAGTAGAGCGGATGGACACCGAGACTAGCATATCTCTGACTGTTTTGTTGGTAGATGACGAAGAAGATATTCGTAACGCGAGTAGTGCTTTGCTTTTGTCAAAGGGGTGTTCGGTTACTGTCGCATCAGACGGGGATGAAGCACTGAAGATTTTAGCTGAAAATGCAGCTAACTATGATCTGGTCATCACTGACTTCACCATGCCTGGGATGACCGGTGTGGAATTGGTGGAAAAGATGCGCAAAAAAGGATATTTGCATCCAGTGATTTTATCCAGCGGGGTTTTAGATCCAGAGCTTCAGAAAACTTGTCTCCAAATCGGAATCGCAGGATTCATTTCAAAACCCTGGACAGGTGAACAGCTTATAGAATCTATCGGTAGGCTAAAGCTTAGCTGAGTGCCATAATTTTAACCGGGCATCTTTACCAACTCAGAGACCTCAAGTGTCCCCCCAATTTCCAGGAAGGGACAAGCTCTGGCAATCTTTAAAGCCGACTCGTTGGACTCGGCCTCAATAATTGTATAACCCGACATTGCCGATGAACTCCCCAGTGTCACACTGCCATTGGGGTTTACGGTGCTGGTATTCTTAATTGGATTCATGGGGCTAATTGCTGATTTTCCCAGGGATGCCAACCATTCCTGATATTTTGCGAAATGCGTCTTGCCTGCTTCTGGTGTGTCAGGCTGGTCACCACCATGGTAGGTGATTATATATTGACTCATAAGTGATTCTCCATATATAAACTGTTGATTTTTTTATCCTGGAGCATATAGGATAATATATATCATAAATCAAGCAGAATCATCCTTGATCTCCCCAAAGCCACGGTCTCTCTTTGCATCCAATTACCCGACCCGCAGTGCCAGGTTTGCGCTCTGATTCACCTAACCTTTGCTTCAATCACCAGCAACCACAACCTGATTGTGACATTTATCACAATAATTGCTAAAGCACAAATAGATATCATGAAATGAACATATGTGCATTATATTGATTTCTGAAATGAGCATAAGTGCAATTAGGTGTGGCTCCGATGTGAATCATTCCCCGTGGGGTGGACACAAAACAGGAAGGATATTGAGGGTGAACATCAGAGGTTCATATCGTAACCGAACCATTGAAGAACCACCTCCATATTACTTCTTCAAACCTGCCAGATATACCGACAGGGATAAGCTGTGAGTATATCATGTGATTATAGAAACTGGAGCATCTGATGGGAGCATTGGGCTGGATAATATTGACCAGCGTTGCCATGAGTCTTGTCGCTCTTGTTGGAGCACTCGCCCTGCTCTTGAAGGAATCAACCCTCCACAGAATCATTCTGCCCCTGGTAGCGTTGTCGGCTGGCTCACTACTGGGAGGCGCGTTTCTGATCATGATACCAGCAGCATTAAATGGATATGACAATGACCAGACCGTGTTTCTCTGGGTGCTGGCAGGATTCATCACATTCCTGCTGCTTGAGCAGCTCCTACATTGGCATCATTGCCATCAAAGTTATGGTGAGTGCAAACAGCCTCTCACCTATCTCATCCTAATAGGTGATGGACTACACAATTTTATTGGTGGGTTGGCAGTCGCCGGCATTTTCCTCATGGATATCCATCTGGGATTGGTGGCTTGGGCGGCAGCGGTAGCGCATGAGGTACCCCAGGAATTAGGCGATTTTGGAGTGCTGATACACGGTGGTTGGAGCAAGAAAAAAGCTTTGCTTTTCAACATGCTTTCTGCGCTAACCTATATGCTGGGTGGGATAATGGCCTATCTGTTTTCCTTCAAATTCAACCTTGAATTTCTGGTGCCCTTTGCTGCTGGAAATTTCATTTATATTGGTGCCTCCGATCTGGTTCCCAAGGTTAACAAACACCTCGCAATAAAAGAGAATCTAATAAATACCATGGTATTCATTCTGGGTGTCTGGTTGATTCTGGGCAGTAGACTCATCATCGGATCATGAAAGAGTGAAGGGAATCAGTGAACCACAGGTTCAGTATGAACTAGAAAGGTAAGCAAGCATGGGTTTTAAAAATTCCAGGCAAGAGTACAACAAACGAGGACAGACAAAACGAGCTGGCAATGGTGGTAAAAATAAGGGCGGTGCCTTTGGTCCTGGTGGCTTTTGTCTCTGCGCAAAATGTGGCACGAAGGTACCCCACATCTTAAATGCAAAATGTACGACTCAGAAATGCCCGGAATGTGGCCACGTAATGGTGCGAGAGGAACTGTTTCAGGCCCCTACCCGGAAGTAAATATTGGAATGCAATTGCCTATCCGCCCATTGGGATATGCATTGCTTCAAAATACCATTCATCGCGACAGGTGGATATACTCACAAGAGAAGGAAAAAAATACATGCAGACATTAATAGCTATTCCCACAGAGGGCGGCAATATTTCAACCCATTTTGGGCGGTGCGATAAATTCTCGATTTTTAAAACACAAGATGGAAAAATAGTGAGCCAACAGTTCCTGGATCCTCCAGGTCATGAGCCAGGAGCCTATCCTAAATACCTGGGCGATCAAGATGTGAATGTTGTTATCTGTTGTGGGCTGGGACCAAAAGCCAAACAGCTTTTTGATGAAAACAACATTGATGTACTTGTGGGTGTGGACACTTCTAGCCCCACAGAATTGGTCGGAAAGTTTCTAAACGGATCACTGATCTCCGGTAACAATCATTGTGACCAATAGGACTGATTTATAATGAATATTGCCATCGCCAGTGGTAAGGGTGGCACAGGCAAAACGACACTTTCAACCAGTTTAGCCACATTCCTTTCTCAAACA
This sequence comes from Fidelibacterota bacterium, assembly GCA_016844955.1. GTDB lineage: Bacteria > Fidelibacterota > UBA8477 > UBA8477 > JABMPR01 > JABMPR01. The sequence goes on from JAERTH010000106.1 coordinate 11,758, forward strand.
TATGAACCGGTTCTGGTGGATCTGGATGTGGAGGAGCCAAACACGGGTTTGTTGGTGAGAGGTGATGAAGTTCATGCTCAAGACATGTTTAAGCTAGTGCCGGAGTGGACGGGCAACTGTTCCCTCTGCGGACAGTGCCGTGACATATGCAATTTCAATGCAGTAATTCAAACTGGGTCAAGTATTACCATCTTGTCAGATTTGTGTCATAGCTGCCATGCCTGTTCTGAATTATGCCGGGAATCAGCATTGCCAATGGTTCAGGAGCGAATCGGAGTCTTGAAGCGTTTCCGTTCTGCTCAGTTACACCGGGTTGAAAGCATCCTGGATGTGGGGCAGGATCAGGCAACACCCCTTATCGCGCAGACAAAGGATTATGTAAGTGAACATTTTGATGATCACTTCATAAAGATTTATGATTGTCCACCGGGGACGGCCTGTGCAGTTGTAGAAGCTGTGAAAGGCGCTGACTATGTCATTCTGGTAACGGAACCCACCCCTTTTGGCCTGTATGACTTGAAACTGGCTGTGGAGCTCATACGGAAAATGGGATTGGAATTTGGTGTGGTTGTCAACCGCAGCGGTATTGGCAATGATGATGTTCTCAAATACTGTCGCGATAATTGGATTCCGATCTTAGCAAAAATTCCTAATGATCGCCGTATCGCTGAATATCATTCCGAAGGCACCTTGATTTCAGATGGCCTACAGTTTTTGGAGGGTCACCTCGGTGCAATCGAGAATTATCTGGACCTGAGTGTGGTTGCAGGTGCTGGATGAGAGAGATAGTCATAATTTCTGGGAAAGGTGGTACCGGAAAAACATCAGTTATGGCGTCTTTCTCCTATCTCGGTGGCAAAGACCTCGTATTGGCTGATTGTGATGTGGATGCGGCAGACCTGCATATGCTCATGCAGCCCAGAATAGAGACAACAGCGGATTATTTCGGTGGATTGAAGGCCAGAATCGATAGTGATCATTGTAAAAATTGCGGGCTATGTAAAGACGTCTGCCGATTTGATAGCATCAGTGTAAAGGAGGGCATCCATGGGGTTGATGCCATGGTTTGTGAGGGCTGTGGATACTGCCAGAGGGTTTGTCCAGCTGAGGCAATATCCATGCATCCTGAGCATGTGGGAGATGTGTATATCTCTCAGTCCAGAGTTGGTAGCTCAATGGTGCATGCACGCCTGAATGCTGGTGCTGACAACTCGGGAAAGCTGGTCTCCCAGGTAAAATCCGAAGCAAAACGAATCGCCATGGAATTGGATAGGAAAATGGTCCTGATTGATGGATCGCCGGGTATTGGTTGTCCTGTAATTTCATCATTGACCGGTGCTGACTATGTGGTGCTGGTAACTGAGCCCACCCAGGCAGGACTTCATGATCTTGAACGGATATATGAATTAATTAAAAGCTTCAATATCCCCTGTGGTTGTATTGTTAATAAATTTGATATCAACATTAAGATTACCCGCAGGATCAAAGCGTTCATGCATACAAAGGGAATCGAATTTATTGCTAAAATTCCCTACGATGAAGGATTCACCGAGGCCATGACGGAGGGGCTAACCATTCTTGAATACGATCAAAATGGGATTAGTACCATACTCAGAAATAGTTGGGAAAGAATAAAAGTCCTGACTCAAGGATAGGGAGAGAAATATGAGAATTGCTTTTTCATCTGAAGGGGATAGTTGGGACTCAATGGTTGACCCACGATTTGGGAGGGCTCGGTACCTTCTGTTGCTTGATGAAGCCACCAATGAATTAACCGCTTATGACAACAGTGCAAATTGTGCAGAGGCGCATGGCGCAGGACCCAAAACAGCTCAGTCGATCCTGGATAAAAACCCTCAGGTTCTGATAACTGGGAATGGACCGGGTCGGAATGCAGATACGGTTTTAAGCGCAGGGGGCATTCAGGTCTATGTAGGTGCTGGACGAATGACCATTAAGGAAGCCTACGAAGCCTATAAACAAGATACATTGACCAAAAACGGCTGATTTAATTTACTCAGGATTGGAGAATTGAAGCTTCGATCCTCAAGATTCAATTGAACTGAAAGGAGAACAAAATGCCAGGAGGAGATCGTACTGGACCAGAGGGTCGCGGTTTTAGGAGACCCGGGTTCAGAAGAATATTTCAGGCGAATGACCCAAACATGAATATAGGTGGCCGCAGGTTTGGCGGACGGTGGGTGGATGACGCTCCAGCTAAATATCCAATTGATGAAATATCTGAACTGAAGTCTGAGGTGGGTGCTTTGCAAAATGAGCTTGTTGCATTGAACAAGAGACTGGAAACATTTTTAAACCAGGGGGATGTTGCCAAACAAGATTAATCAAATTCCGCTGTTGCCTTCGTGATGGCGGCACTGATAATTTCGCTTATAGCTAGTAATTCGGACCTCTGAATTGAGGGGTGATCACAGAATACTTGGATTTCCTCACCTTTGAGTGGCTGATCTTTGTCTAGATGAGGTGTAGCGCTTTCCAAGGATATGCCAACTTCTCTGCGATTGTTTTTGATGCGTTATGCAAAACCTGCGGTCTAAACCGGCAATGGGTTTAGTTGCAGATGTCAATCATGTCGGTTTAAATTTTCAGAGGTTGGAAGTCGTAGGAAAAACTTGTTTCCCCTATCTGGGGCAGGCTCTACCCAGCACTCACCCCCATGCGCCTGGGCAATCCGCTTCACAATAGCCAGGCCCAATCCACGTCCCCGCTTCTGTGTCTCACTCAATTGGGTGCGTCTTTCAAAAATAAGTGTCCGGTCAGATTCCTTGATGACGGGCCCAAAGTCCCTTACGCTCACTTCGAGGTTGGAGGCATTCTGAGTGGCCGAGATCTGGATGTGACCTCCTTCAGAGGCGTACTTGATGGCGTTGCTGATATAATTCTTGAATACTTCTCCAATCAGGTGATTGGCGGTGATACATATATCTGGATCAACTGTGATTTCTAATTTCATCTCAGCCATATGCAAAGCTGATTGAAATTCGTCCGATATCTCATTCAGGAGTTCCAGGAGATTTAAGTAATCTTTGGGAATGGTTTCACCAAAGGTGGCCTGGCTGAGGATGGATGTATCGTTCAAGACCTGGAGTAGTCTTTCACTACTTCTGTAAATACTATCAATCAAATCGTTGTCGGGAAATTCCACTTTCACAAATTGTGCCATCCCCATGATGACTCCAGCGGGATTTTTTAGGTCATGGGTGATGATATCCAGAAGCAGCTCACGCATGGAATCAGACTCTTGCGCTCGTTTTTGTGCCAGTTTTCGATCGGTAATATTTTGGGCAAAAACTGCGACACCGACAACTTTTGAGTGCTTGTCACAAATGGGATTATAAAAGGTCTCATAAAACGCATGGGTTGATCCCGAGCCGGATTCTCTGATGGAAATATGACCCACTCCTGACAAAGCCTTGTCATAGTAGGCTTTAACCTCCTTGGCGTCTTCTTCCAGCTTAATATGATCAAAAATGCAGTCACCCAGCTTGATGTTGGTTCCATAAGCCTGTTGCATACTTAATGAGTGTTGGTGATTGAAGTACAGGTATTGATATTGTTTATCCAGTGACAAAATGTCCATGTTTTGGGGACCTTCCACGCTGGATTCTAAAAGAATGCTACTGTGATAGAGCTTTGCTTCAGCCTGCTTGAGGTCTGCCTCGGAGCGTTCCAAATCAGTCACACGCTTTTCCAGTGACCGCATTTTAGAGATCAATTCAGCTTTTTCCAATAGTTCAAGGGTTTCCATCATTTTCCTTATTCTGTCGATAATACATCGACATCACTCCTTCTAAAATATTTTCGACAAATGTTGCTAAGACTAAAGCGATATTTTTTTGTCGGAGTTAATCGGTGCTATCTGGCGACATGACTTCTTTGATTTTCTTAACCAGATCGCCAGAAACATAGGGCTTCTGGATAAAACCAGCCAGCCCCTTGCCCACAAATTGTTGGGTAGCATCCTGCTCATTATAGCCGCTGGACAGGATTACTTTTATGTCAGGGTTTATCTGGCGTATCTCACGGAAAACTTGAGCACCGTCTTTATGCGGCATGGTAAGATCCAGGAGCACACAAATAATTTTATCTGCATGGGCTTCAAAGAGTTGAACCGCAATTTGACCATCATCTGCGGTTATTACCTCATACCCCAATTTTTGCAGCATATGCTTTCCAACCGTCCGCACAGACTCCTCATCGTCAGCAATTAAAAAGGTACCAGTACCTTGCCAACCATTCTCCGGCTCAATGGATTTATCTGCAAGTGAGTCGCTTGCCTGCGTGCCACCATACAGGGGGAATAGAACTTTGAAGGAAGTGCCCTTTTCGGGCTCAGAGTATATCTTAATCATTCCCTTATGACCACGTACAATGCCCAACACTGCCGACAAGCCAAGTCCCCGACCAGTATATTTTGTCGTGAAAAATGGCTCAAACAATCTTTCCATAGTCGCTTTTGCCATGCCCAGGCCAGTATCGGATATTTCGAGGAAAACATACATTCCTTCAGATATTCGCTCGTCTAGAGAAACTTGAGCTTGAAATCCCGTACTATCTATATATTCCTGATCACAATACATAGTTCCAGTTGTCACCGCGATGACACCACTTCTTTTCTCGATTGCTTCTGAAGCGTTGATGATCAGGTTCATTAATATTTGTCGAATCTGGGAAGGATCACCCTCTAAAAATCCAGGCCCATCCGAATAGTTAAATTTCAAGACAACATTTTTTGATATGGATATGGTCAGCATCGGGACCGTATCCTGGATAAGGTGGTTCAGGTTAATGGGCTCCAGCGAAAATTTACCTTTCCCGGAATAGGCCAGCATCTGTTTTACCAGCTCTGCCGCCTGGCGTGAAGAGTCATTGATGCCCTGAACATATTCTCGAGCCGGTTCGTGTGGACCCAAATCGGACAATGCCAGATCAGCATACCCTAAAATCCCCATGAGGATATTGTTAAAATCATGGGCAATGCCACCAGCCAGCACTCCTAGACTCTCCAGTTTTTGGGTCTGGAGCAACCGTTTTTCAAGTGTCAGTCGATTGGATTCAGCCTGCTTGCGATCAGATATGTTCCTCATTCTGATGAGGCGTGCTTCTTGATCCATATAGGTAATGTTGGTTCCCATTGTTTCAGCGGGTATGATCTTACCATCGGCTCCAATCAGCTCAATATCATAAACATCTGTTGAACCAGATGCCATGTGCGACTGAATTAAAGCTGCAGATTCTTTCGTCAAGGGGAGTGAACGCATCCCCATGGTACCAATAAGGTCCTTTGGATTCGCGATTCCAGCCATATCAGCAAAGGCCTGGTTTAAATCAAGAATTCTTCCATCTTTATGAATCATGATTCCTTCAGAGACATTTGAGGAAAGAATTCTGAAACGTTCTTCACTCTTTTGCAAGTCAACTTCAACCTGTTTGCGCTCTGTTATGTCTTTAGCGAAAACTGAAGCACCAACCACGACATCATTGACCAAGATGGGATTGTATTGAATCTCTACATAAAGCGTATGCGTTTCGAGTTCGATTGCTTCTATAATTTCGAAACGTTCATTGGCCAAGGTTCTGTCATAGCGTTTTTTCCAGATTGACTTCAGTGGCTCAGGCAATTGATCCAGTACCACCATACCAGTCTCCAACCGAACGCCAAAACTCTGCAGGAAAGCCTCTTTCCAGGCGCTGTTCATATAGACTATTTCGTAGGCGGTGTTGATGGTCCAGATGCTGTCCTGGGTGTTTTCAATAATAGCCGACATGTTGGCAGCACTCTCACACAATGTTTTTTCTGACAGCTTTCGATCGGTAATATTTATGCTGATGCCAGATACACCAGTAATTGTATCATCGATATATGTCGGATTTAATGAAACCTCAAAATAATAAAGGGCGTCCGGCATTTGATTTGAAAACTCGAAACTAATCTGTTTGCCTGCCAGGGCCTCATCATACTTTTGTTTCCAGAAACTTCTCAAGTCGCTAGGCATTTGATCCAGGACGTTCAATCCTTTTTTAAGCTCAATATTGAATGCCCGTTGATATTCGTCACTGAAAAAATTATTAAAGATGAGATAGTTGTAATTAGTATCAATTGACCAGATTGATTCGTTTCTATTGCTAATAAGAGAGATGAGGTTTGCCTCGCTCTCTTTTAAAGCAATTTCAACCTGTTTGCGTTCGGTTATATCTATATGCTGTATCACCGCATTTGTTGTTTTTCCATTTTCATCCCTGATTGGAAATATGTTTACATCCAGTATGACGCTGACAGGATTTTTCAATTCGAGTTGTTTGATTTGCGAGCTATCCCAGACAATTTCAAACCGTGCGATTTCACCTTTCTCAAAGACATTTTTGACTGCGGGAAGAAAACCTTGTTCAATGACAAGATTATCATTCATGATATTGTATTTTCCCATGACATCTTCAGGGGTCAGGTTCAATAATTCTAGGCAGGCCTTGTTGACCCTGATAAGCGTCCCCTCCGAATCCGAAATCCACATAGGATTCGGGCTTTGATCTATGATACTGTTTAGAAAGGATTCAGATTTCAAAAGTTCTTGTCGTGATTGATTCAGTTGATCATTTGAAGCCTGCAAACCTTCTTCCGCTTTTCGGCGTTCTGTGATATCTACAATGGTAGTGATAAAATGGAGCAGGTTGCCCTGATTGTCCCGTTGTGCAGAGGCACTGACATCCGCCCAGACGAAAGAGCCATTCTTGTGCAGGTATCTTTTATCAAACCTGGTAGAATCAGAACTACCATTTAGTATGGGAGAAATTGCTTCTTGAATGCGGTCAATCTCACCTGCTGGAGTCAACTCTTGCCATGTGAACGTTTCAAGCTCTTCCCTTGTATAACCCAGCATATCTGCAAATGCACTATTCACATTGATGGTGCCATCAGGGAGGGTAATGGATTTGCCAACATTGGCAGACTCAAAGACGGTTTTGAATTGTTGCTCAATTTGCTGATTCTGAGGTGTCACTTTATCATGGTTCAGTACTAATTTCTCCAGCTCAGAAATGCGTTGAGTGAGTTCTTTGTAGCTTGGTTTACCAGTCATATTAGTTCCCCTGGTTATTGCTGTGGGCAAATTGATTGACCAATCAATCTACTGAGAGTATCAGATATATAAAACACAGAAGTATCTATACCCCGGTGCAGCATTCAGAATGCATCGATGGGAAATCCAGTTACGAACCAGCTAAACCGACACTATCTTACTCCCGAGTATATCCGTGGGGAAAATTATGGTATTAATTGTAGCTGGAAACCTCCGGCATTATTGAATAGGATTTGCATGTTACCCAAAAACGTCTTGAAGACCAAACGTGGCCGCCTATTGGCATTCTCACTCCTTTACCTTTCTGAAGGTATTCCATTTGGTTTCAGCGCTATCGCCTTGGCTACCCATTTGCGAATGAGCGGTGTGGGACTCACAGAGATTGGATTATTCACCGCCTCCCTGTATGCCCCCTGGGGTTTTAAATGGGCCTGGGCACCCCTGGTCGATCTGGTCAAGTTCAAACGCTTTGGGGCCAAACGAACCTGGATTGCCGGTGCGCAGGCTGCCATGATCGGAACCCTGGGAATCGTAGTGTTTTTTGATTATTCCACAAACATCACATTACTGACAACCCTGATTGTGATCCACAACATCTTTGCAGCCACACAAGATATTGCCATAGATGCTCTGGCTATCAAAGTCCTGCCAGAACATGAGCGAGGGTTGGCCAATGGCTTCATGTTCGGTTCTTCTTATTTGGGACAGGCCATAGGCGGGAGTGGCGCGCTACTTATTGCCGGAAAATTTGGCTTTGCTTTTTCATTCCCCTTTGTTTTGCTCATGCTGACCCTGATTCTGGTATTTGTAACCTTACGATTGCAGGAACCTGCAGAGGTAGGGACTGAGCGTTTAGGCGTTCAAGAAGATGTCCTATCAGGAATTATCAAAACACTCAAACAATTCTTCAGAGAGCTTTACCAGGGATTCTTTAAATCAGGGATAGGTCCCTATGCGGGTGTAATATTCTCCCTGCTACCCTTTGGTGCTTTAGCCCTGGGGTTGGTCCTGGGAAGCGCCCTCCAGGTGGATCTGGGCATGGATGAGAATCAGATCGCTAAGCTGACCATGTTAGGCACTGTTTTCGCCGCAACTGGCTGTGTCCTGGGGGGGTGGATATCAGACAAAATCGGGCATCGCAAGGCCCTGGGTTTCTGGTATGTCCTGACCACCATTCCTACCTTTTTCCTGGCCAGACAGTTCACTGGAATTGAAGGGACTGCAGGTGTCACTATCGAATTATTCTTTTATGTTTCAATCGCCTACAGCTTCACCAGTGGTTTGGTCCAGGGAACATCCACAGCAGTATTCATGGATTTAACCAGTCCGGCCGTAGCAGCCACACAGTTCACAGGCTATATGGCGCTCCACAATTTCGTTTATTCCTATTCAAGTCTCTGGCAGGGTAAGTATGCAGATCTACATGGATATGCCAAGGTGCTGTTTATGGATGGCTGGATCGCATTCGTGCCATTAATTTTGTTGCCCTTCTTGAAACCCAGAAAACAACAGGATTAAACCGAATTGTCACTTCCTGTACAGAGTTATTCAGGTCTTTTTAATCAGGAAGGTATAAACACCCTCATCTTCTGAGTAAGAAATGAATTCATTTTCAGTTTGCTTGCTCCAGGATTGCAAATCGTTGATAGACCCGATGTCGGTGGTCTCGATTTTCAATATCTCACCGCTTTGAAGGGTCTTGACGTGTTTGTTGGTTTTCAGGATGGGTAAAGGACAATTCAAACCCTTACAATCCAGTTCATGGTGATATGGTTGATTACTCATAATGGTTACCTTATTATTTCTTAGACAAAGAGGGTGATATCCGCTTCACTTGCGAATTCCAGGAAAGTTGCCGCTCCACCAATATCAACACCCCTGACAAATTGTTCAGCTTTGAACCCGAATACATCCATGGTCATCTGGCACCCGATCATTTTAACACCCGAGTCCAAACATGCGTCGCGGAGTTCTTCAATCGTGGCCACACCCTTGTTGGCAAAGGTTTTCTTCATGAATGAAGTGGCCATGGTTTCGTACCCTGGGATGTTGTTGGCCAGAATATTCGGGATTGGCCATTCCATGTTCTGAAATCCCTGGGAACCAAATGGCATCTTCATGGGCATGGCCGGGTTTGTCTGAGGGGCTACTTTTGCATCAATTTTCTTGTTGAGCAGCGTGAGGCCATAGAAGGTAAAGAATGCGCCAACCTCCATATTCATGGCCGCCGCAGTGGAGGCCAGGATAAATGGGGGATACGCCCAATCCAGAGTTCCCTTTGAGGCAATGAGTGCCATTCGTTTGGGTTGTTTCATATGGTTATGCCTTTTCCTTTCGGTTCAAATATTGTGTGTATGCATTTGTGTATTTAAGGGCATCATCTGGTGATATGGCGACACCAACACCAGGGTGAGATTTGCCATATTTCAGTGCTGCGGAAATTATCCCACCGGATGTTGGACCAACCATGAGACCTGTTTTGCGAGCGAGTTGAACCCCCATATCATATGCATCATCATCTGTAACTGTCAGGATTTCATCAATGATAGAAAGATCCAGGATTTCTGGAACGTATTCTTCAGCCAGGTCTGAAATGCGCTTGAGGCCGGACAGTGTGTGATTGGTTGTGGCTGGTTCCACCCCAACAATTTTGATATCCGGGTTCTTCTCCTTGAGGTATTTTCCTACACCCGAAATGGTTGCACCTGTGCCAAATCCAGCAAAAAACATATCGATGTTGCCATCGAATTGGTTCCATATTTCAGGTCCGGTTGACTCATAATGGGCTTGGACATTGAGTGCATTCTCATATTGATTGAGATACACATATTTCCCTTCAAAAGCAGGACTCTCGGCCAAACCTTTGGCCAAGCCACGGGCCCCTTCATTTGGATATAGTGGGCACAGGGCATCTTCCGCTTCCCAGAGTTCAGCAACACCCAGTAGCTTGAGAAGTTGTTTTTTTTCTTCTGGGGCTCGTTCTGGAATGGCAATCTCCACTGGGATGTCCATAGCATTCCCAAGCGCGGCCAATGCCAGTGCCGTGTTGCCTGAGGAGGCTTCGAGGATTGTCTGGTCATTGATGATCAATGATTCCTCAAGCATTTTTAGTGCGACTCTATCTTTAATGGATCCAAAAATATTATAGCGCTCCAATTTGATGCCCAGGTTAAAATCCTGAGCTGGATTGATCCTTTTGTTTAGCATAACAATGGGTGTAGGATTGTCTGTATTACCAATGAGGTCGGAGATATCCTCGTATACACCCCTTCTTTTGTTGGCTGGTGGTTTAATGAGTGTTGTTTCCATGTTTCAAGTCTTTCACTTTGGAGTCAATGGATTGCTCGGACTCAGATTTCTTAGTTAAAAAAAAGCCCCCGATGAGTAACCGGGGGCTTTTGATAACTAAAGTTTAAAAAAAATAGCTACAAGCCGGCTACTCCACACATCATGGTGCTACAATGGCAGGCTGCAGTATTTATGGTATATTTTATCATCAATGTAAGTATAGTCATGTGAACACTTGATATGCAATATTAAAGAACGGCAAATTCAAACATGAAGTGAAATATATCTGAAGCCCTTAACCTCCCATTTGGGCAACTTTATTTATTGAGTTCTAATATAGGAATAGTATAATATAGGCATAATGAAAACTGGAGGCCAAATGAACACCGAAACTATTTCAAATGCCGCCGCAGCCCTGTTGGGTCTGTTGGCAGAAAAACCAAAACACCCCTACCAGATAGAGAAGGATGTGGAGTACCGGGAAATGCGCACCTGGACTGATTTGTCCATGTCTTCTATCTACAAATTACTGCAAAAACTGGAGGAAATGAAACTGGTGGGAAGTAAAATGGCTATTACCGAGGACAACCGGGCACGCAAGGTATACTCAATCAGTGATGAAGGACGGGAGGCTCTGGAAATCAAATTGCGAGCACTCCTAAGGCGACCTGAAATTCTCAAGGATCCCTTTCACCTTGGTATCTACAATGCCGACATCCTGGAACCTGTCCAAGTGATATCCTGTCTGGAATTCTACCGGGAGGAAGTTGTCGAAATGATATCCGGGTATGAACGTCTCGAGGCTTTTCTCAAAGAGCAGAACTGTTCAACCGCTCGGCTGGCAGTAGCTATCAGACCACGCTATCAATGGGAAGGTGTTCTGCGTTGGATCGATGAATATTTGCCCACCTTACAAGAGGAACAGAATTGATGGAGGCAATTGAAGTCAGGGGTGCCCGCACCCACAACCTTAAAAATATCGATCTGGATATTCCCAGGAACAAGTTTGTGGTGATTACTGGTGTCAGCGGTTCAGGAAAATCAAGTCTGGTCTTTGACACCCTTTATACCGAAGCACAGCGTCAGCTCATCGAAACCTTCTCCACCTTTGCTCGTCGGCGCTTACCAAAATTGACCCGGCCGGATGTGGATAACATCCGCAACCTGGGAACAGGTATCGTTATTGATCAGAAACGGCTGGGGAAAACCTTGCGGTCAACGGTGGGAACAGCTACAGAAGTCTATACCTACCTAAGGCTGCTATTCGCAAGGACAGCTAAACCCTTCGTTGGGTTTTCCCATGTCTATTCGTTCAATCATCCTGAAGGAATGTGTCCGGCCTGCAAGGGGCTGGGCCGACGGATCCAGATCGATCCAGCAACCATGTACGATCCGGAATTGAGTCTCCGGGAAGGTTCTATTCAGCATCCTGACTACAAGGTAGGAGGCTATTACTGGAGGACCTTTGTCAGCGTTGAGCTTTTCGACCCAGATAAGAAGTTAAGGCACTTTACACAGGAAGATCTGGACCTATTGTTCTATGCAGAGGATATTGAATACGAGTATGAGCACGGAGGAATGACCCTCACTAAAAAATGGACAGGACTGATCCACAGGCTGGAAAGTTACTACATCAACAAAGCGGAAGATGAAGTTCCAAAGGTGAGACA
>JAERTH010000107.1 GCA_016844955.1 Fidelibacterota bacterium
ATTGGTGAAGCCGGCTTTGGAGGCATGGTATGACGGTGCCTCTGCTGAAAGCAATTCGTCCGCCACGCTTGACAATCCGATAAAGTGACCGCTCCCCTGTTTTTGAAAATGGGGAAAAACTGCTACAGCTGTTTTAACCATTGATGTGAGATTGATATCCACGACCTGGACTTCTTTTTCGAAGTTCTGCGGATCGAACAGCTCCCCAACGCCTACAAAATAGATACACAGTTGAATATCCGCTTCACCAACTATGGCTTTCAGGGTTTCAGGATAGGTCTCACAGGAAACATCTTCGACGTAATGCCGATAGCCTTCGCTGTTAATTTTTGAGGCGCTGCGTGAGATCCCGATAACTGACCAGCCCGCTTCCAGCAATCGTAATGTGGTCTGGAAGCCGATTCCATCAGAATTACCAATTAAAAGTGCTGTTGACCCCATAATTATCCCCGCTATGGATAGTCAAACCCAAAGCGAAACCAGATTAACCGGTCCTTTTCGAAGTGATATCTCGCGTAATATATGGGCATATTAAAATGATCCAGAAATTCGGTGTTCTCATCGCCCAAGACATCATGCAGATAAAGGATTTCATTGCCTTTATCTAAAATCTGATATCCCTCCCCAAAAATATCTGTGACTTCCTCAAATGAACTTCCCAGTTTGATTCCCTTATACGTCGAGAATTCATCAATTGAGTTGATGACAATGGCCTTTTCATCAAATTTTATCCGTTGTGGCCCGACTTCAAACTCATGAAAAACGTTTCGCCTGGATCCTGGATGAAAGATCAATTTGAGAATTTGTGTGCCTGTTTTATTGCTACAGTTCACATAGGGGAAATCCTCTTCTGATTCAATCAAAGACCCCATGAGGTTTCCAAAAGTAGCGCTCACTTTTGAAGGGGTTGCCAGATAGATACCATTCACGCCCAGATCAGCCCATGGTGGAATTGAGTCTGGTAGGGACTGACCCAATGCAGTTGTTGCCAGTAGCAGGGTTAAGACTATTTGTGTTTTCATTTTACCCCGAAGCAATTTAGCCCTGGATTTCTATAATATTGCACAAAGCTCATCTTCAAGCATTAAAAACTAAATGCTGCAACAGATAAACAAACGCGAGAGCAGCCCCAGCAAAGCTGGCTATTATTTTGTGTGATTTTTCCTTAAACAAACTCACCGACAGGTGATTGAGCAGGAGGATAGACCCCCATAGAAAGAGAGATGGGGTTTTCGGCCCCGGCAATAAAAGATCTACCGCACCGACAAAAAAGAACAGCAGGGGCGGCAGCAGAAAGCCATGTTTGTACCAGTTCCTCGTTGGTAGCGCTGCCAGCTCTTCCTTGACACTCCCACCTCTTGTCATTTTCATAATTCCAGCCTTTCCTGATGTGTGCCCGACAGGCTTAATTGTCCAATTCAAAGGGTAGGATGAACCCCTTATATCTCACACGGGAAGGGTGACCGCTGGTTTTAAGAAGGGTTCTATGCTCCCGGTTTTCACGGATAATTTCAAGTATGGTTGCCTTACGTTCCTGAAAGGGATTGTTTCTACCCCAGGCGACCAGGACAATATCCGCATCCAGAATTGCTTGAGTAATCGCCGCATCATTTCTGTGACCAATTTGAGATTCTTCCCCCTTGAAATCATTGGTCTGCATGTAGGCAAACTGATTGACGATAATTAGTCGGTCGATGTCCACGAACTCCGGATATTGTTTCTCAAAAACCACCCGTTCTAATACCTGAACTGATTTATCGGCGATCTGCTCATCTGCCTTGCTGGGATTCTGCATGATGGCAGTTACCGTTTTCAGGCTCCCTGAAGGATTCTGCCGTGTAATCTCCAGTCTGTAGCGAAGCCGGAAGCTACCCTGCTCCTCAAAATCAGCCTTTACTGAAAGATTTTTTCGATGATTGAATATCATAATATTTCTCTTTTTATTTTCCCTGCCTTGCAACAGCTCTAATAGTTCTTAAGACACCCATTCCTCTAGCGCTTCAGGTGGCCAGGATTGAGGGGTTGTACCCTTTTTTGTGAATCTAAAGTCGCAAGAGGGAGCGCCATGGGCAATAGTTTGGGTTCTGGTAAAGCCTACTCCCAGGGATCGAAAGAGGGCATGGTCTCCCAGACAGACATATTTTAGATACCCCTCAAGTTTATTGTCGGAGAATAGCTTGCAGAGGGCACAGGCGGTGTAATTGTAGCCAAAATCAAACTCGCCTTCCTCCGATTCAACATTCTCCAGCTTGAAGTTATTCTCATAATCAGCGAAGACATCTTTCTCGATCTGCTTTTTCATTCTCCTTACTGTATAGGGAGATGATACAATGCGCCCCAGAATTTTCTGGATGAACCGGGGTCTTGACTGGAAGTAGCCCTCAAAGGAGTGGTGAATGACCCTCCCGATTTCATGGCGCTCTAACTCAGTGCTGGTTAATGGGTGAACAATGGAAACTACTATTGCTCCCATAATAACATTAATGGTTTCCGGGTTCTTTTTCCCACCGATATAGGGCAATGTGGGCAGTAGCTCCTGGTATTTGGATTTGCTCCTGCTTTCCAGTTCCGCAATTTTAGATATTCCGAAATGATCACTCAAAGCAGCTTTGGCATGAATAAAGATGGCATCAAATTCTTTATTCATTCTGGAGGATATGCTTGAATAATAGTCCTCTGGAGGGTTGACCTTCATTTTCGTTTCGCCACCTCGATTCGAATGAATTCTGGCAAGTATGATGGCGTGCAATTTCTGGAAACCGGGTCATCTTTGTACAATCCGGCTTGCTTGCCAAACTTGATGATCCTGGATCGGTACTTCGGCTCATGAATACCAATCTGGCCAGCACAGAAGTTCATGGCCCACTGTACTTCTGGCGGCGCATTCATTAAGTCACGTTCTATTGCATCGACAAGTTCAGCGCTGTTATCAGGAGGTGTTTGGCCGGTCCACCGCAAACGGGCCTGGTAATACCAGAACAGGCGGCAAAGCATGGGGGATGGGCTGGTTTGCCAGGTGAGCATTAGTGCTATAGCCTGCTTGTCCTTCATAAGTTGATTGGCCATAAGCCAGTCAGCCAGTTGGTTTCGTTCAGACTCGATGTGACCCAGCATGTCAGCAGCTAAATCCTCCAGGAGCTCCTGACTCAGAAGCTTTTTATCGAAGATCAACGTTGCCAACAGGCGCGGGTGATACCCACCGATGGACCAGAGTTCCAGAGCAAGATCATGGTCCACCTTAATCGCTTTGCCACGCTTCTTGATATCTCCAAGCCTGGTACCCTGAGCGTTGATTTCTCTGGCAATCTTTTTTGCAGTCATTGAAGTCCTTTTTCTTTCCCGCCCCGTTTTGCTTGTGTGTTGAACCTAAGCCATTCACCACAAATGACCTGTGTATCATTTCAGGTATCGCAGATATGATATTACTCTACTTCGGGTTCCATCGTTATTATCACATTTCCCTTCTTATGACCCCCATCAACATATCTGTGGGCTTCAACAATTTTTTCAAAGGGGAATCGCGTATCTATGACGGCCTTGAATTTTCCCTGTTCCATGAGCGATTGAAGAAATGAAAGTTCTTCAGTCTTCAGTTTTAATCCACCTGACGACTTTAACACATTCAGATAGATCCCACCAGGTTTCAACAATTTCCTATACAGGGTGGGTGATGCCTTACCGACAGCATCAAAAATGACATCATATGTTTCAGCGTGTCCAGTCATATCATCTTGGGTGTAGTCAAAAACCCGGTCAGCACCAATGGAACGAACCAGATCCAGGTTGGCCGTGCTGCATACCCCACTCACTTCTGCTTCAAAAAATTTCGCCAGCTGAACGGCAAATGTCCCAACACTGCCGGATGCGCCATAGATCAATATCTTTTGATCCTTTTGGATGTTGGCTTTTCTCATAAACCGCAACGCCGTTATCCCTCCATTGGAAATCGGTGCAGCTTCCTCATATGAAATTCCAGTTGGGATTTTTTCCAGGACACGGTGCTCATCCAGACATATATATTCCGCATAGGCCCCAAAATTCATTTCGGTAGCGGCAAACACTTTGTCTCCCGGAGTAAACCGCTGGACATTTTTACCCGCGGCTTCGATTTCGCCGGCCAACTCCATCCCCAGTATCTTTTTCCGCGGTCCTTTGAAGCCTACCATGAAGCGCATGATGGGTTTAAAGAAAAAATCCTGGACCTTGCCCATACCTGGTCGGAAACCTCTCAGCTTTGTATCGCCAACATGCACTGTTGTGGCATGTATCTTTATCAATACTTCATCATCCCCAGGGACTGGCTTCTCGACTTCCATGATTTCAAGAACCTCTGGAGGTCCATATTTTGTGCAGATCGCCGCTTTCATAAAATCCTTCGGGTTATTTAGTGTGTTCACCTGGGTTGCTTAATCTATCCACTTCAATTTTAAATCACGCGTCTAAAACAGATTGAAGATCATCTTCGCAACGATTCACAAACTTTCTATACTGACCGGCCGACAGGAAGAGCCTATGAATCCCGGCATCGGTTTGGTGGCCCTTATTCAACTTGTCTTTCTGATCATAGCCAACACGAATAACCTCCAGGGTGTCCAGATCAATTTCGATAAAATATCGTGTGTTCTTATTCTCCATGGTCATCCCTTTTCACCCCACTCCTTTCACCAGCATGGGGATCTATTTAGCTCGCATTTTGAATTGAATCATTTGCTCCAGATCAGCCAGTATGGCCTGCTCTCGAATCTCAAAGATACAGGGTTGAGTTTTTCCAACGTTTTTGGTTTCTCTGATCGTGTCCTTTACCTTATCCGACATTGGCAAGGCATAAACATCATCCAGCAGTCTCACGGGGATGAATACTGAGGCCTGCATAAATCCCTTCCAGGCTGACATCCAGACGATTGTTTTCTTGCCCTTTTGAATCTTACACAACCAGGCTTTGCCATCATTATAATATCGCCATTCATGCTTGAAGCCCAGATCTTCAAAAAGCGCCATCATGGCTCGGTATGACTCAAACGATGGCCCAAGCACAGGCTTCAGCACATTTTCATCAGGGTATACATGTTCATCTGTCAGTTCAACGTTATTAATGGTGTCCATTCAGCTCCTCATTGCGATTATGGGATAATAGGTTGTTCACATTAATTGTGCAACTTTTGATGGTTCAGTTGCTTTCCGAAACAGAAGTGGCTCATAACCCGCCGGCTACACTTTCTGCCAGATGAATACCATATGACCTGATGAATATTGATCTTCTTCTAATAAAATGAGCTTACATCCCGCCTCATTCATTATGTCCAGGTAGCCCTGGTATCCAAGCGTTCCATATTCAAAAAAAACGCCTTCCATCTTGCCACTCACTTTGCCTTCATAAGCCCAGCAGGTAAAAAGTAGTCTTCCCCCGGGGGTTAGCAGATTACACATCTTGACTGTAGCTGCTGCTTGTTGTGATAGTGGCGCATGGAAAATGCTATCCCAGGCAATGATCAAATCATAAGATTGATTCAGGGGCATATCCCACAGCCTTCATGATATACTCCATACCATACTCAGGATTCTTCATCTGGGCAGCCAGCCACCACTCAGCGATCCTGTCATAATGCGCCCCGGTCTGTCTGGGCTTCATAACTCCTAACATCTTTGACTCTTAGCATCCTTTTACGGGAATCGCTTTCCAGGCATCCCACTCAATATCCCGTCCTGGAAATGCAACGTTGTTAAATGGCCACTTCTCAGCAATCCAGTCTCTGACGGTGGCAAACAGGCGATCTTCCAACCCACTGGCCAGTTCGCTCTGCCTGGCCCAGAGGGACACAACCGCATCATACCCTTTCCTATGAGAAGGATCTATATAAACACAACCCAGGACTCTGGTCTCAGCCATATCAACCACGGTGTAGGCAAAGGACTGGCGAATCTGGAATTCTTTCTGATGCCAGCCCAGATCTATCAGGTTCTGCTCAAGCGTGAGTCCTGTAGGCCACTTACTCCCCGGCCAGATCGTTTTGCAGTGATCTATACTCGACATGACAGCATCGAAATCTTTCACAACATCATTGACCGTCAGCATCCGCAATCGAAACTCACCTGTTTCAAGCGTTTCTGGAACCGGGAACTCTATTGGGACAAAGGGTGTGGTTTGGGTTGTACTCATTTTCAGTGACTCCTTGCTGAAGATACTATGCTACCGAATTTGCTTTGAGTCCGCCTGCGCACAGCTACGGCGTGACAAACTGCTTCATAAAACAGACTATCCATTCACTCATTTCGAAAGGTGTGAATCCAATAAATATAGTGGCACCAGTATTGAAACATATGCCAGAAAATCCAGGGGATCATATGTGGAATCATACACCCCTCTATACTGTGCACCTTCAATCCCAAAGCATACCAATAAAAAGATTATTAATGTTCTCTGGGGTGTAAAGAACGAGATCCACCGATTCTCTGCGTACTCAGTATAAAGCCCCCGAAACAATATATAATTCCAGGCTGGACCTGTCATGTCCAGGACATACCCGGTCCAAAAGCTTCCCCCGGTAATCCAAATGGTTGCTAACCCAGTGCTGCATAAAACAACTAGACCTGCAGCCCAGAATGGTGCTCTACGATCATGTGTGTTTTTTCTGTTCATTGTTTAGGTTCCAGACCTTTTTCGGCCTGAACGTTCTCAATTTTGTCTATCAGAGGCTGTAGCGAGCCTGGATAACACCTGACCCTCAAACACCATCCCCAGAAGAACCCCCACCCCATACATTACGAAGTCTAAAATATCGAAGGTGCTTCCCAGGAACTGGATATCAAAATATTGGCACACCTCAGCAATTGCACCCACCAGAAAGACCAGGACTCCCCTTATCAACGCGCTATTTATCACGGTTTGATTGGCAACCCCAAAGACCAAAAACATGGCAAAGGGCAGCAGTATGTCAATAAGATATCCATTTACAAACGTCCTGGCAGGACCTTGATAATCAGGTCCAGTCACAAAATGCAACAAGCCGACCATGACTGCAATTGTCACTACTATAATTTTCTGTCTGTTCAATTCGCCTCCTGACGCTAAGCTATATTGGTACGTGGCCTGCCTCACAAAGGCTGGTTGAAGGGCCGTTCAGGCAGGTCTTTGTTAGAGGGAAATCACATATTCTCGACAAATAAACTGGACACCCTCTTTTTCCTTTCCGGTGAACAAAACTCTAGTTCCATCATTTGATATCTGAACTTTTATATCAGTGTGTGTCAGTTTTGATCGTATTTTGGGGTAGAAATAGCCCATTTCTGTGCCAGTGGCTGAGACAACGTCAATGCGATATTGGTCCTCAGTTGAATCAGATGTATCCGCGCGTTCACCAAGTACAAATGTACGGGTAAAATAGGAACCCTCTGTTGACCATGTTATGGGCGAGACTTGCACACCTGAATTCTCGGAGATTAACGCTGATGGCAAAATGACGCGACTTTCATCGTCCGGCAGATTGGGGATGACTATGTTTCTATACACCAGGCGTCGATTATAGAGCAGTGGTTCAGCCTGTGTGTTGATCATCTTTTCTATATGGTAAAGTTTACTGCCGGTTCTACTTAGGATATCTGTATCGCCATAAAACTCGTCATAGAGAAGAACATTGGGGCTCAACTGAAAGGGAATAGCGGCAGCACTATACTGGCCATCAAAACGCCATATTTCGTTACCCGTAAACATGTCAACCGCCAGCACGCGAATACCCTGGTGGTTGATGATGAGAATTGACTCATCTGAGGATAGAAAGATCTCGTCTGCATTTATATCACCAAATGGATACCTGTAGGTCCAGTTTTTATTCCCACCGAGAGAAAAGCTGTTGAGCATATTGCCGGAGTAGAGGGCAACATATTGCCCCGTTAGCTCACTAATTGCCACAAAATCACCATCATGAAAGATGTCAGATTTATACAATTCATTCGCCCCATTTTTCCCTGCTTCTGAAACGCTGATATAGTCCGGAAGCTCAGAATGATGCGCCACCCAATATTTACCAAATCTGGAATATGAGACAGAACCACCGGCAGAATAAGTATTCAAGATCGATCCTGATGCAATATCAACCACTTTGTACAAATAATTTCGTATTGATTCTATTCTATATATGGGATGAGATAGTCCAGATTCGTCAGGACGACCATAGATCAGGTCTGAAGCATAGAGTTCATATTCGCTGTGTTCATAATGTGGGATTTCTCGACCAAGATTGGGTTTTCGATCGTAGTGTTGTGATATTCCTGATAGAGGCAATAGAAGTGCAAGCAGTATGAATTGTCGCATGTGGGTTCCCAGTATTGAAATTGATGCAATAATACGATTAATCATCGTTTCAGGCACCCTCTTATACTCACGATTCAATTTTTTGTTTGCCGATAGATTTGGTGTTGTTCTGTTGCGCTGTGTTGACTACCCAGCACTATTCAAGCCCTTTAACCAGATATAGAAATGATGAGTTCCTGAATTCTGAAAACGGAATAAATGTTTCCACATCATTAAAGGTATACAAACTGAAAGGGCCGTATCTATCTGAACCATCCCAATATTGCAGGGCAAGCATCATGGGTTGACATAGTTTTCCATCAGGTGGATCCAATCCACGACAATTATCCTCTGCATCAACAATGAGATGATATGCGTATCGAAATATATTCTCACCATCAAACACCGAGGGAATAAATGTTGGAGCGTCCATGGGGATATCAATTGAATTTAACTCAAGATTAACCATCATAATTTGTGAAACGCTTGTGTCCCCTACAGCATCCAGACCAAGCACCTGTATTGGATATGACCCCTGAGCATTTCCATTAAAGGTGTGGAAGAACATTTTACAAGTGCCATAGTATTCTTCTCCTTCACCCCGATACCAGTTCATATTGTGTGTTCGATATCTATTAATCTCAGGAAAATACATCGTAACATAAAACGCTTTATTGGTAGAATCTCCCAGGTATGTCATAGGTAAGACAAAGAAAGATACTACCCCTGTAAAATCAAATTCATAGCTGGCAATCTCAGAAAAGTCTATTTCGTATTCGCTGGTAATTTCCACTGCATCAACCGCTATTGTGTCCAACGTCCCTGATTCAGTTATAACCAGATCTGCGTGCAAGGGCCTTTGATGGTCTTCATTATTGGGTTGGCTACATCCCACAAATAGTGATCCAATTATGATCAGAACTAAAACCATCATGATCTTTAGGGCACGACAATATTTAGAAATGTTAGTATGGATAGATTGAGCAAATCCGTGAGAATATGGGCGACAATGACCCAGCGTAAACTTTTTGTCCTATAGTAGACATACGACCAGACTAAACCCATAATGAATGTACTAACAAAAGTAACTGGGTGCCGGTTGGCAATTGAAAATGCGCCCAGGGATAAAGGGTGGTTTATGGCGAAGAAGAACGTTGAATAAAGCAACCTAAGCCAGATCGGCCAGTTTCCTGTATTGTCGATCAACAGACCCCGCCAATAGCCTTCCTCCAATAGAGGATTAATCAGAGCAAAAAGGACCCAGGCGATGACGATCCATGTTGCTGGAAAAAGGTTCCAATTGAGGATAAATACTCCCAGCGGTATGATACCAACGGTAAGGGCCAGCACTGACCAGCCCCATGCTCCACGCGATGGTTGCAACCACCCTTTTATATCCTTCCTGCCAGCACCCCAATAAATCATGAATCCAAACATTCCCCAGAGGATGAGATTGGTTGGAAGCCAGGCCCAGGTGTTAAAAAATTTCAAGCTCAAATGTGCTGTTATGCTGCCCAGAACAACAATTGCAACGGGTGAAAACAGAATTATGCGTTGTCGCTTTAGCTTATTGATGTTTAACACTGAAGGCCTTTATCTCTAAATAGTTGTACCATCTTTGATTGCCGTATTAAAGCCCAGGGCTGTTCACCTCAATAGTAAAGGTATTGTTCGTTTGCTGCACATCAATCGAACGGTACCGGTGCAACAGGATTGATCAGTATCATTTTCTCAGATATGGTTTCAGCGTTTCTTGAGTAATTAATTTTTTCAGAGACCACATCTTCCCTGGCTGAGCCCCACCAATTGTCAGTAAAGTCAAGTGTATCCGACTCAGGCTCATCATTAAAGGGAACAACGTTAATGGCTATATCAAAATTCGTGATATTATTCTCATTAAATGTGGGAGAGCCAGAAAATACATAGATAGCTTCCTCATAGTTATCGATGGTATTATTAACAAAGACTGACACATCATCATGGCTACTATAAATGCCACGGGTGTGTTTTTCTTCTAATCCTATCTGATTGGCTTCAAACCGAAGTGAGTTTGATAGGGAAAAAACGCCTGAGACAATTTGATTGGTCTTCACCGACCCACTGGAATACCAGGCAGCGATTGAGAAAAAATGATTGTCAGAAATATGCACAGAATCACAATCCTCAAGCCGAATTGATCTGATGTCGCAGTGGCGGACACTGGGGGCGCAATTATTGATGGATAAAAAGCCAATTCCTGTGACCCAGGCCAGTTCAATTCTACGATTGGGAGTGTTTTCACCTGATATGTCTAAACGGGGACGTTCGTCGCCCACCAACAGGAACTCGATAGGATTGTTTTCTTCGCCTTCTGCCATGAGATCACCCAATATGGTGATCACAGGAGGTCGCAGCATATTGCCTGCTGGATCCAAAATTAAGACAGCATCCTCAGCATGTTGGATTTTTGTACCGGGTAGTATTGTCAGGCTGGTTGAGTGATCGAAAATATGGTCTCGATTGATTTCAACCAGCGCTTCGTCTTCACCCCAGGTTATGTGGGTGTTTGAGTGGGTAAGCGGTGTTAAATAAGGTGGGGTGTCATCATCTTCATCGTTGAACCCACATGCAACAAGGGTCACCATTATAACAATTGTCAGGAAGTGTATCCGTTTCATTTCTGCCCCCTTCTGTCCTGCTAAGGTCTTATTAGCCTTTCCTGTAGAAGCGCTTGTAAAGACCGTCTGCCATCAAGTATGCAGTGAACAAGTATCTTTTTTTTACGAACCTGATATATCACCCGATATGGCTTGAAGTGAAGCTCCAAATACTCAAAGATTCCAATTCGTTCCAATTCAGGTGGTACATGACCTCTCGCAGGCAGGGTGCTTAAACCAAGCACAGTATCCTGGATGCCATCAAATATATCGTCAGCATGCTCTACTGAATCATGGCGTGCAATGTAGGTATAAATGTCAAGCAAATCGCGTTCTGCATCCTCAATGACAAAAACCTCAAAGTTTTTAACCATGGTTGTTATGCTTTCAACCTCTCGCGGACCGCTGAAAATGCGTCCTGGGCAGGTTTAACTTTCTGTTTTCCAAGACTGGCGGTACTCTGAGCCAATATTTTCAGCAGCGCCAGACTCTCCTGGTTTTGCTCATACACTTCAATGTCCTGTAAAACAGCTTTTGCCTCACCGTTAAGGGTGATGATCATCGTGTCATGGTTGTTGCTGACATCTCGTACGACTTCTGAAGCATGTGCCTTCAAATAGCTTATGGGTTTAATTGCTTTACTGTATTTCATAAGACCTCCTGCTGGGTGACCACAATATGGTCTTTATACTGGTCCTTTACAAGCAGTGGATTGTCTCGCTAATTGTCTGTTGATGTGCATAAAGATTTAGCTGACTCCAGAACCAGACTCGCATTAAAAGATTGTTCCAGTCCTCCACATCCTCTCTCCCGGGGACCTTGTTTTCATGTCAGCGATTCAATTTTTCGGAGCGCTTCTGCATGTATCTCTGCCGGGGTCGAGTTTACACCTACATTGAGCTGATACACAGAATTACCCTGGTTCTCATAGTGTTGTTGCACGGGTTGTGTCCGTTCCCGGAAGATGTTGAGTTTGGCTTTAATCTCTTCATGTGAATCGTCACTCCGATGGGTGCGATCGCCACCAGTATTTTTCTGGATGCGGGCCTGCACGATGGCTGGGGTACACTCCAGAGAAAGTATAGCACCAATTTTCACCAGTTGGTCCGTATCTCGGGCTTGCCCGATGTGACGCGGCAACCCATTGAGCAGGAGCAGGTCCTGGCTGTCCACGGACTTTTCCTCAATAAAGGCTTCCAGTATCTTTCGGGCGATGTAGAAGGATTCATTTTCCAGCAGCTTGCCCTGGGTCAGTGCTTCCTGGATGATCTGTAGGTCAAACTGATTGAATCTACCGGAGCGATGCTTGCTATCAGCGATCTGGCGCAGATTGGCCCCGAAGTCGAAATGGAAGCAGCGTTTGCTCCCCACCCCTGATTTTGCCATGGATTCACCCAGAGGGGTTTTGCCGGCACCTGTGGGGCCGAGGAGGAGGATGGCGTTATGGCGTTTCATTGTGGTTCTTGCTTTGTGCGTTAATTGTATCTCTCCACATCATTTTTTAAGCCCGCTTGCATTGAATTCTCTGTGTGTCCAAAATCCCGCCCGGGGTAAGTTTATCTGTACGAAGCCGTCAGGCGTATTCAGGCCTTTGTTATAGCGCACTTTCCTACCAAACCGTCTCAATCGATTTTGCATTAATCAGGTTTGAATCAGCTGTAATGAGGGGGACATTCAAATGAATGGCTGTAGCACATATCAATCTATCTGCAGGGTCCAGGTTTATTTCAGAAGAAAGTGAGACCGACAAATCAGCAATCTCTGGCGTAATAGCCTGGATGGAATAGTGATTGGCAGATTTTACCAGACGGATAAACTCAGAATAGGTTGCATCAATCCGAAGACGTTTCATCTTCATCAACATTGCAATCTCCCACAACGAAATATCAGCAACTATTATCTCCCCTGTTTCATTTGCACGATCTATCATCCTCCGCGCTTTTTTACTAATCTTTCCAGGTTGCAGAGCATCCCAAACAATGACGTGTGTATCGATAACTATCATTTAGATACTGCATTCCATGATTCATCGATGGGATCGATCATATTGCCAATCTCAGCATCCTTAGCCAATTGCTTTAGAGCCGTCTTTGCTTGTTCCTGGGCTTCATTTGCTGGAACAAGCTGAGCCACGACCTTCCCCCGAGAAGTAATTTGGATCTGTGCGCCTTGTTTGATTTGCTCTAAAACCTGCATAAGGTTTGCCCGTAATTCACTTACTGCGATGGTTGTCATCCCTTGCCTCCAATCATTTGTACAAATATAATGTACAGATTGTCGACTCCAATACTATTGTACGTATTGTTTGTACAATTCACCTGTCGCTATAACAGCCTGGGCTGTTCACCTCAAAAGCAAAGCTTTCGATGGCTTCACGGTTTCCCGAAACAGACTCGCATGGTAAGATTATGCGAGACCTCCACATCCTTTTCCACAGGGATTCTATTTTCATGTGAGCGATTCATTTTCCAGCAGCTTGCCCTGGGTGAGGGCTTCCTCGATGATCTGTAGTTCAGGCTGGTTAAACCTACTGGAGTGATGCTTGCGTTCAGCGATCAGTCGCAGGTTAGCCCCGAAATCGAAATGGAAGCAGCGCTGGTTCCCCACCCCTGATTTTGCCATGGATTCACCCAGGGGTGTTTTGCCGGCACCCGTGGGACCGATGAGGAGGATGGCATTAGGGCGTGTCATGGTAGTTCTTGTCTTGTGCGTTAATTGTATTTATCCACATCATTTTCGATTTGAACGCCCCCGCATGTAAGTCCGCACTAAGCCTTTACTCAGTAGTGCTAGGATAGTTTCTGCTCCTCAATCCACCCTAGAAGGGTTTTCTGGTTAGCAAATTCACTATGCCTAGGTATTAAATTTGCAAGAACATTTCCACATATACTTGTGAGGTCTTCGATTGCAGATTTCTGCACGGTCTTCTTTCCGCCATGTGCCACTCCAGATCTAATTCGATATAGTTCTTGAACCCTCTTTTTAATTTGCTTCCGTGTTCTCGTATCATCCCCAATTAGCCAAGCCACCCCTTCTGCTATCGCAGTACCAATAGGGTTGTTTTCTTTAGGTGTTAACAGAGATTCCAGACTCATTAACAGATTGAGGACTTGGTTCTCAGGTTCTAGCTGAGAAGTAAAGGATGCGAACCAATGTATCGAATTTAGCAAACACTTATCAAATGAAGTTAATGAACTGTATTTTTTCCCGAGAAGATCGAAAAGTTTCTGCACTCCCAGTCGGTCAAAGTGTTGTGACATTTCATGGTTTATTGTGAATGGGAATAGCATTCCTATCCTATCTGATTCAACAGAAAACTTTAAGCCATCAGACGACAGAATCGGCAATAATCTAAGGGCGCTAATCTCTTCACCCGCAATTCCTACTGCCACCTTTTTATCTTCAGAGTATAAGGCAGGAATAGAATACCTAAAAACATCTATTACTCTACGAGTTTCCTCAAGAGCTCTCTCTTTCGCTCTTTTAGGTTCGGCGATAACTTTAAATTCTGCTACTGTACTCGCCATCAAACCCTGGGAAAGCAATTGGGTACATTGGACCTCCCCCGTTATTGTAGACATGTGCTAAGTTCCAATGTATAGTTGTTTTTCATAATCCAAAGGGCTTT
Organism: Fidelibacterota bacterium; assembly: GCA_016844955.1. Taxonomy (GTDB): domain Bacteria; phylum Fidelibacterota; class UBA8477; order UBA8477; family JABMPR01; genus JABMPR01. The sequence continues at coordinate 14,552 of JAERTH010000107.1, forward strand.
TCATTCCCAGATAACTATGCCTTCTTTTTCGATTGTAGAACACTTCGATATAATCAAAGATCACAGCTTTCGCATCATCCCTTGTTCTGAATACCTGTTTTCTGATCTTCTCCTTTTTCAAACTACTGAAGAATGACTCAGCTACAGCATTATCGAAACAGTTGCCCCGCCTGCTCATACTAGGCTCCATCCCATGTGCATTAAGGAGTCTTTTCCAGTCATCACTATCGTACTGCGATCCCTGATCTGAATGCACAATCACTGATGTCTCTGGTCGTCGATTCCATACTGACATAAGCAAAGCATCTAGTACGATATCACGATGCAGGCTTGGCTTCATTGACCATCCCACCACCATGCGGGAATACAGATCCACGACTACAGCCAGGAACAACCAGCCTTCCCAGGTCCGGATGTAGGTAATATCAGTAACCCACACCAAATTAGGAGCCGTAACATTAAAGTCCTGCTCCAGCCGGTTCGGCGCAGCAACAGATATCTTCCCATATTTGAAACGTGGCTCCTTGTAGCCTCGCTGGGCTTTGATCTTATACTCTTTCATGATACGAGCTACCCTATGTATGCCACAGGCCTCACCAGCCTCACGTAGGTCACGAAACACACGGGGACTTCCATAAATACTCTCACTAGCATCATAGCTTTCCTGTATCAGAGACAACAGCCTCTTGTCCTCAATGGCCCGTGTTGAATCAGGAGCATGCAACCAGGCATAGAACCCACTGCGATGTACTTTAAGGACCCGACACATGGAGGTAACTCGGAACTCTTGACGATGATCTTTGATGAAGGCGTACTTTACTTTGACTCTTTTGCAAAGTACGCTGCGGCCTTTTTTAGGATGTCTCGTTCTTCTTCAACCCGGGCCAGTTCTGCTCTTAATTGCACATTCTCTGCCTGGATATCCTGTTCGGCTCTTTCTGTGGGTGACTGCTTGGCTTGACGCATCCAGTGGTACATACTTTTATCTGAGATACCTAATCTACGGCTTACCTCTAAAACTGAATATCCTCGCTCAACGACCTGCTTGATAGCCTCTGCTTTGAACTCTTCTGTGTATCTTTTTCGCTTCATTTAAACTTCTCCTGTTTGCTTAGAATTTACCTTAACAGGTGTCTACTAAACTAGGGGAAGTCCA
>JAERTH010000108.1 GCA_016844955.1 Fidelibacterota bacterium
CGTCCATATGGATGATGTGCCAATTGAGCAGGCCGTTAATCTGGTGGTTCGGGCTGCTGGTTTGAGTTATGAATTGGTAGGGAAATCCTTCCTCGTTGCCACTGCAGATCGCCTCTCTGAGGAAATTGGTGGTAAAGCCTACGTTATCCCCCTTCAATATGCAGATGCCATAGAAGTCAAGAAAATTCTTCAGGATGTGACTGAAAAAGTGGAAGTGGACCAGGGTGGTAATAAGCTGCTAGTGCATACTAGTCCTAAAAGCATCTCTGAAGTAATGGAAATTATTGCCAGCGTTGATGTTCCGGTTCTCCAAATCATGTTAGAGGCTCGTATCATTGAAGTCACACTATCTGGTGATAACCGCATTGGTGTTGATTGGTCACGTCTGGCCCAGATTACAACCATTGTCGCTGAAAATGCAGCTCCAACACTTGCTCAAATTGGTGGATCTCTTGTCCCTGGAATGTCTCAGCAAACACAATCTGATGGTTCTGTCATAGAGCAGTATAGTGCCCTGCCAAATGGCCGCACACCAGATAATATGTATTTCCAGCGCATTGATCCTGCAAACTCAATTGGTTTTAGCCGTCAGCTCTCAGCTTTTGACTTTACCCTGGATATGTTACTCAAAAATAATGAGGCTGAAATCCTGGCTAACTCATCCGTGGTGACACTAAATGGACGTGAAGCATTTATCGAGATGGTTGATGTGATCCCGTACATTCTCTCAAGTGGTGGAGTTGGTGGTCAAGTTCAGGTTCAACGTGAAATCGTGGGTATCAAATTAAATGTAAAACCAAATGTGAACAGCGATGGGTTCATCACTGCCACTGTCACACCAGAAATTTCAAATTTTTATGATTTTGTCGGCCCTGAACGCAATATCCCCTGGGTTCAAAGACGTGTTTCAACAACTACAGTTCGGGTTCGAGATGGCGAACCGATCATTATAGCAGGCTTGTTGGCAGTAGATCGAAAAAAAATAAAACACACCGTTCCAATTCTTGGTAAGGTTCCATATATAGGACGCTTCTTCCAGCATGAGTTTACACAGGAAACCAAGAAGGATCTGATCATTGAAATAACTCCACATATTGTTAAGGATACCTACACTGGCATCGAGAAAACGGGTCGTATGTTTGATTTAGAGGACACCTATATCAATACCAAAGACGGTGACGAAGTTGAAACTGAGGTCATTGAGGAGGTTCCGGTTGATAAAGAATAACTCAAGACTTTTTGGAGGAGGTTTGAATATGAAAAAGAATTATTTCAGGTTTCTTATACTGACCCTTTTTGCCGGGACCATCATTATTGGATGTGACACTAGGGTTCCAACAGAGAAGGTTGAAGATGAAATTGAATATAATCTCAATCTCAGTGCGGATAGGTATGTGATCTATGCAGATAATGGCAGAACAGTTGCAAAGATAACAGCAATTCTTACAAATGCTGTAAATGAACCACAAGAAAATGCTACAATCGTTTTCTCAGCACTTTCTGGAGCCATTGCATCAAATATAGCCACCAACTCGTCTGGGCAAGCTGTTGCCACTTTCGATGACAAGGGTCAGGCTGGACCAGCTGTCAATATTGTAGCTAGATATACTGATAGTAATAACAATACTGTGCGAGATACAGTTGTGCTTGAAGTGTTGCCCATGGAAGATCTTGTATCATCGTTTTTTGCAACTTCAGAACCACCATCAGGGGAAATATTGGTTGTTAAGCAAGACTCGTCCTATTCTGCTACAATCAATGCCAATGTGAGGGACAGTCTCGGAGTGGCTGTAAAAAATGTACAGGTGGACTTTAGAGTAATTGAGGGAGCCATGGTTGGTTATCTGGACAAAGCCTCGGATTCTACCAATGCCATCGGTACAAGCCATGTTGAATTCACAAATAATGATGGACTCTTGGGGACTGTAATAGTAGAGGCCTCAGTTAGCTCAATCGGAGTCCAAACTGTAATTGATGAAAACCCTGGGGTTTATGAATTTGGTTCACTTTTAAAAGGATCAAACTCTTCGGGGATAGCCTTTGCTGATACTGTGGAGTTAAATTTTGTTGCTGCAAGGCAGTATTTTCTAACTATTAACACATTAGATACAACAATATACGGTGACAATGGTGTCACCGTCTCAAAGATTTTCGCTGTTGTTAAAGATGCTGATAATTTTGGTGTAGATACGGTCCAAGTGAGTTTTTCATCGTCCATCGGTACGATCTTCTCACCACGGTACACAAATGCAGCTGGTGTAGCAGAAACTGAGTTTTCTGATTTGGGATCGACTATCATTGATGATGAGATTGCTACAATTATTGCATCAATAGACCACCCCTTTTATGGCGTGATCCAAGATACATTAGAAGTGAATGTACGAACCTTTGAATTTGAATCACCCAAGGTGCCAGCATTTATTAATATGTCGACAGACTATGATGAATTACCTCCAATTGGGTTGCCTGACACAATAAGCTCTAGACTGAGTTTATTTGTTTCAGATTCAAGTGGATTTCCAGTGGATGAGGGAACTGAGGTAACTTTTGAAACTGATATTGGCTTTATCACTCCTTTTACTTTAACTGATGTCGAAGGCAATGCTTCGGCTGTGTTTACTATGGGAGATTCATCTGGTATAGCAAAAGTGTATGCCTATTCAGGTATTGCAACTGATTCAGTATTGATCCATGTTCGACCTACGGAAGCTTCCTATATTGTAATTGCTCCGGTACAACCCAATTTCATTGTTGTTCAAGGTGGCTGGGGTGCTGAATCAACTACCCTATTCGCAGAGGTTAGAGATGCTCGTGGGGAGCTAGTGGATGAAAATTATGACGTGACATTTCAAATAGGTCCAGCTCCTTCTGGTTCAAATTTGAATGGAGCAGGATTATCAGCTGTTGCAGAGACAAATTACGGGGTGGCCAGTGCAACTTTAAATGCCGGAATCGAGGCTGGCCCAGTGCAGTTAACTGTTTCAACCACAACTAACTCTGGAGAAACCATTCAATCTACAGGTACACCTGTCACAATTCGTGCAGATTTGCCTGCGCACATTAATGCTGATTTAGATATGGCTACAGCGGACCCCGTAGGAGGTGGCTTCTATGAAGTAGAAGTTGCTGCCCTTGTGTGGGACCAATATACCAACCCTGTTGAGGATTCTACCCAGGTCTATTGGTCACTTATCCCAGATTCAATTGGTGATATTATTGGAGAATCATTTACGAATAATGAAAATCTAAATGGTGAATCCTTCCATGGAATGGCTTGGTCGAAACTATATTACAACTCGGGAGTCATTTTCAATAATATTCAGATAATTGCCAGAACCTGGGGGGCAGATGGCGATACAATTAGGGCATTCATAAATGAAGATGCAGATAGTACCCAGCTATTGCCATTTGCACCAGGTGAGTTAATTGTTTATCCAGACAGATCATTTTACGATTTTCAACCTGCGGCTAATCCCAATCCTAGCCAGGTACCAGTGCTCTTAACGGCCATATTGACGGACTTTTATAGCAACCCTGTTAACAATGCCCGCATACTGTTCAGTGCATTTGGAGCAGCTGGCTGGGATCCATTGGATCCTGAGACAGGTCAGCCAATCGTCCGTACAGATGATCAGGGAGTTGCCCAGATTACAGTTTTCTTTGATGCTGGCTTATGTACACCCAACTTTAATGCGGATGGGTCAGTAAATTCATACAACTCATTTACAGCTCAGGTTTGGGGGACGTTAATAGATCCGCAGGTAACTCCCAGCGAGCAATCCAATATTCAGCTGGTCCGGACAATTCAGAATTAATAATAGGGAATTCCATAGCAATGTTTAATCCCCAATTTCAGAAACTCGGTGACATCCTCATTCATGAGGATGTGATCTCTCAAGAACAACTAGATCAAGCTCTGGAGAGGCAATCCACAACCAAGGAAAAACTAGGTAAGCTACTCATTCGTATGGGTATGATTACAGAAGCTGACCTTGTAAAAGTGTATGCCTTACAGCTTGGCCATCCTGCAGTATATGAAGAGGATTTGATGAAGGTGGAAGGGGATGTTGTCAATACTATCCCTGAAGATTTTGCCTATGAGAATATGTCTGTTGTCCTTGGAAAATCTGACACAACTGTTGTCGTAGCTATGGAGGATCCTGAGGATCTGGCAACAGTAGATTCAATTGAGAAATTAACTACCCTGAAAGTAGAGGTAGTGGTTGCAGGTGAAACTGCCCTTCAGAATGCTATTGAATATCACTATGGTAGAATTCGTCAGACCGATGAGGTGGACGCTGCCTTATCAAATATTCAAGTATTCTCAGGTGACGAAGACGACACCGATATGGTT
>JAERTH010000109.1 GCA_016844955.1 Fidelibacterota bacterium
GTGGCCAGGGACGGAATTGAACCGCCGACACGGGGATTTTCAGTCCCCTGCTCTACCGACTGAGCTACCTGGCCCACTTTTCAAAGTGGCTCATCATAAAATGAGCGCGCAATAATAAGATGAGTGCCAGCCAGGCACAATAGCTATTTTGGTGATAAACTGTCAATTGTGGCCACGGGGACTTCCACCATGTGGAAAATAGTCTGCCAGCCAGTCAGGTATCGGCTGCGACTCATGGAGCTGAACAAACCAACCAATTCACCATCACCTCCAAATACTGGCGATCCACTGATGCCGTTTACAGGAATCGTACCAGCCAAAGGGAGAAGCATGTGTGCATCCAGATTACTGACCTTGCAGATGAATGCTAAAGCGGAATTCTTAGCTTGAGAATGCTCACCGATACGGATAACCTGACCTGATTCATTGACGCCCATCCCGCCGGGATAACCTATAATGAGATGGTTGTCACTTGGTGTAGCCTTGATCGGATGAACATACGGAACATATGCAATGGGTCTATTGGGAATCAAAATGGCCCAATCAATGGCGGGCTCCCTCTCATCATCATACTGAAAATGTGTTAACTGTAACGTTTGAATCTGGCCCCAGTAGTCAACAGACCTAATACTTCGGATGATACCATCCTCAACTAAGAACCCATGACTCACGGTTAGCACGAGTTGCCCTTCATTCATGAGAAAGCCAGTCTGTTGAACCTGCTCCCGATCATCTTCTTCATATTCAATATCTATGAGGATCAGAACAACCTGCTTACGGCGGCCTTCCCACATTTTCTGAAGGGTAGTGTCTGCATCAAATACAACCTGAACCCGACTCTGCCCACTCTGAAAATAATCTACCATATCCACAACCGGCTTTTCTCCAACCGTGGATATTGGTGTTGGAGTGCTACAGGTCGACAAACTGGCAAGCAATGCCACGACGCCAATGTGAAATGCTGTTCGAATACTCACGACTGAGTCTAATCTCCTATTTGAAATTCATTGACGATTGTGAGGTTAAAATAGACTTCGTGCATCAGGAAAAAAGAAGATGTTTTTATAAAGCCAACCTAGAGTATTTTCGCGCATGGACACTGAAAAGACGCTACTCAAAAATTTCAGCCAGGCAGAACTTGAGAACTTCGCTCAATCGAAAGGTCACAAAGCCTTTCGTGGACGACAGCTTTTTCAGTGGATCTGGGAGAAGGGCGTGGATTCCTTTTCCGAAATGTCCAACCTGTCAAAACCTTTTATTGAGAAGCTTGAATTAACCTGTAATCTGGAGCTTTCCACCGTTCACCAGGTACAAACCTCTGAAACCCAGGGAACCTCTAAATTTCTAATTCGCCTTAATGATGGCCGGTTTGTGGAAACAGTACTCATTCCAGAATCTCGACGTGTCACCGTGTGCCTCTCATCCCAAGTGGGATGCGCCCTGGATTGTGATTTTTGCGCCACTGGGAAAATGGGTCTGAAACGCAATCTGACCAGTGGTGAAATTGCTGATCAATTGCTACATGTGAGACGGTTTAGTGAGCGGCTAATCACCAATATTGTCTTTATGGGCATGGGTGAACCCTTCCATAATTATGACCAGGTTATCAAGGCGGCAAACATTCTTAATGCTGACTCAGGTTTTGCCCATGGAGCCAGGAAAATCACTATTTCAACCAGCGGACTGGTGCCACAGATCAGACGGTTTGCTGATGAAGGACATCGCTTCAAGCTGGCTGTGAGCCTGAATGCCAGTGAGGATCAAAGCCGGACACAAATCATGCCCATCAATAAAAAATGGGATATTGCTGAGCTGGTAAAAGCCTGTAAGCATTATACTGAGACATCCAAAAATATGCTCACCTTTGAATATGTGCTGATGCAGGGGATCAATGATAGTTCAGGTGATGCCCGCCGTTTGAAGAAAATAGCGAATCAGGTATTTTGTAAGGTCAATGTAATCCCCTATAATGAAGTGGCTGAAGGGTATCAACGTCCCTCCAAAAAGCGGATCACAACTTTTCTTGATGCGTTGGAAGGGGGCCGTTTCGGTGTAACTGTACGCTGGAGCCAGGGTGACGACATTGATGCCGCCTGTGGTCAATTAAGCACAGCAGTACAAGTTGAGGAGGCCTGAATTTTATGAATAGTCAAATTGAAAGTGCCATTGCAACAATCAGCAAAGAAGGAGCGTTTCAGGCTGAGGTAGGGTTGGTCCTGGGTTCAGGTCTGGGGAATTTTGTAGACGCACTATCCAATACAACTCGCATCTCTTTCGCCGATATCCCTGGCTTTCCAGAATCCACAGTTGAAGGTCATTCTGGTGAAATGGTGCATGGCTATCTTGGCGATGTCTCAGTGCTGGTGAATTCGGGCAGGGTTCATTTTTATGAGGGATATTCCCTGGACCAGGTGATCTACCCCGTTAAAATCCTAAACGCTTTGGGTGTGAAAACCCTCATACTCACCAACGCTGCCGGTAGTATCAGAAAGGATTATTCACCCGGGGACTTGATGTTGATTACCCACTTCCTGAACCAGACCGGGCATTCAGTCTACCCCGATCATAACGAACCCAAAAATATTTTTGATCCTGGGCTTACTGATCGGGTAGTTAATACGGCAAAGCAGATATCCATTCCTCTGAAAACCGGGTCATACGCCGGTCTTAATGGCCCTTCATACGAAACACCGGCAGAAATTCGTTTTTTGAGACTGAAAGGGGCGGATGCTGTGGGCATGTCCACCGTTCATGAGAGCATGGCAGCCTACCAACTGGGAATGAAGGTTCTGGGGATAAGCTGTCTCACCAATTATGCGGCTGGAATTTTGAATCAACCACTGAATCATGAAGAAGTCATGGAAACAGGTCAACGTGTTCGCGAGGATTTCGCCGGATTGTTGGTCGAAATCATTAAATCGCTTCGCTTTTCGTCTTCATCCTGAATACCTGTCCAGCCCATATTTACAAGCCTTTTCTCTGGTCATTGGGCATTCTCCTCAAAAATAAATATCAATAAAAAAGCACTACATATCATTCTGATATGGCGCTATATCAGAATGATGCTAAATTGAGTTGTCAAACCGGCGAAAAATGACAGTATTATTAGATGTTAAATATTAATAAATAAGTACTTAAAGTGGTTCCGTTTCATTGTGGCATGGCAATTGACCCTAAGGGAGAGGAATTGAAAATGAAAAAAACAATGAAAACGGAAAACGATAGATTAGAAAGGACCCCGAAAATGAAGAGAAGAACAGATTATCTGGCTGCCTGGAGTAACCTCTCCGGAACTCTGCTGACCCTGACGAGTAGTGGTGCACTGATGGGTTTGATCGCTTTAACTGCAGTATTGGTTGCAGTATCCCCGGTAAATGCCCAGAGCGAAATTAGTATCCAGCTTGATGTTGCTCAAGAACTGGAAAAAGAACTTGAAGAGGCTGCCATTGAAGTCCAGGAAGCCCTGGAAGAAATAGGCCTGGAGAAATCAATCAATATTCATTTTGATGAAGACAATAGTGAATCACGTCCCAAATTGGGCGTTTATCTGAACAATATGGATTTTGAAGATGCTTATAAAATGCGCTATCCATATGCCCACGGTGTTTTAGTAAATGGAACCGTTAACAATGGTGCTGCAGATAAAGCTGGTATCATCGAAGACGATATCATCATGTACTTTGATGGAACCAAGGTTCGTTATGAAGACCACCTGGTTCGCTTGATTCGTAGCAAACACTTTGGCGATAGCGTAAAGCTGGTATACTGGCGCGATGAAGCTATGGACTCAACGGTAGCAATATTTGAAAAGCCAGAGAAAAAAGAGAAAACAGAAAAACAGCTTGCTGTTATTGAAGGAGAGAAAAAAGAGAAAAAACGTAAACACTCCCGTGGATTCGGTGGTGGTGGTTTTACCCCAATGCTGGTTCAGGATGAGTTTGTTGACGTAACTGCCATGATGAATCAACTGGGTCTGACATCTTCTCCCTTTAACAAGGAAGGTATTGTGCTCTTCGGTGGTTCCGGACAAGGTTATGTTGGCAATGGCTGGTTCCTGGGTGGTTTTGGAAACGGTACTGCATTCTCCAACTCTGTTGAAGCAACTCACAGTGTATCAGGGATTGATGTTGACCGTAAAATCTCCTTTGCAATGGGTTATGGTGGATTGACTATTGAAAAGCGTATGGCTCCCTTCTCATTTGCAACCATAGGTGCTGGAGTTGGTCTGGGTGGCGGAAGCTTACGTCTGGGAATCGAACAAACAGACGGTGGCTTTACCTGGGATCCAACAGGATTGAATTCACTCAGTGATCAGTTAATTGATACCAAGACCACTGCAGTAACTTTCTCAAAGAATTATGCCCTGGTACATCCCAGAGCCAACGTAATGATCAGACTCACCAGTTGGATGCGCCTGAAGGCCGAGTATGGATATCTCTATGGTCACTCCTTTACAGATGGTTGGAAAACAACCCTTGATGGTGGTGATATAGACACTGCCAGTGAAACTTTCATCCTCGAGGACAGTCCTGATACAGAGATGAATGCAAGTACTGTCTCACTGGGACTCTGGTTTGGATTCTAAGTAAGACTTAACACTTAATCTTTATGATGCCGATATCTTTCTGATGTCGGCATCATGTTTTAATTGCTGGTGGAGATATTATGAATAAAACAGTTAGGTATTTCAGTCTGATGCTCATGCTGGTATCACCTCTTTTTTCAGCTCTACTGACCGAGGATTTACAAGTCGTAGTTCCCACGGGAATGCCGTTACTTTATGAGAGCCAGTCTTTTACACAGCAATTGCCCAATTCGGCCCCTCGTATTACACTGAGGGTAATTGAAACTTCACAAGGAGTTATGCTGGTACGTGAATACTCCAAAGCCTGGATGACCCGTAACACGCATGAGAGTGAAAATCTGGAAGGACGGACCCGTATTACGGTTTGCTGCCCCTCAAGTGGAGCGGAAACCCACGGAAAATCTTTGAACATTAATGTGATCCTGGAATAAACCCGGATCTTTTGTAGGCGACATCTAAAATGACACTCACGATGCACCTCAAGAAAACGAAAAGCTTTAGAATTGTTTCAGTATTTAGCTGATAAGCTTGGTGCTGGTGCACTGGTTGTATCTCAACTGCTCCTGACAGCATTTGTCGGGACGGATCCCTATTTTCAGGATGTTCGTCTGGAAGTCTCTGGAGATCGTCTATTCTGCTCAGCTCAATTGGTTGAGAGTTTTACGCCAGATCTGGACATGCTCCTGCAATCAGGTGACACGGTCATTATCCATTTTGAAGTGGATCTGGTCAATGCCGAAAACGATTCTGTGGTTGCCATTGCAGACTGGGAACACCAGTTTTGCTACTCCCTCTTAGAAGATGACTACACTGTTTACCGCAGCGAACATGATAAGACATCAAATATCTATAGCCTTGAAGAGGCCAAAAAGGAGTGGGTGACAATAGAAAATGCCCTCTTCTGTCGTATGCGTGTCATGGAAGATGACTCTCGATACTTCCTGCGAATCTCAGCCTTTCTTGACGAAATGGATATGCCTGGAATCACCAAAAGGATCAACCTCATGTCCTTCTGGAATCGAATTCGACCCGTGCATATCTCAGAACCATTCATGAAAAGGCAGCTGGTATTATGAGTTTCAAGATGCCATCTTTCAGAATACAGATTATGGTTCTCGTAAGTTCAGTCACCCTGATTGCAGGTCTGCTTATGCGTGACTTCTTTATCAGTAATCTGGCCTCTTATCAAGAGCAGGTGACCGACCTCTCAACCAAAGAAAAAGTTAGAGAATTATATAAAAACTACAGTATGGTACTGGATTCCACTTCGGTAGATGGTTTTAATGAAGAAATAGAAAGTGTACTGCGTGATTTACATAAGATTGAAATAGCCGGGGATTTCTACAGCAGAGATATTAAGCGGTATTCAGTGGGGATTGTAATTGTCATGATGGTGCTTACCGGAAGCATCTTTCTGCTGCTGTTTATGATTATCACTAGGCCACTGGCGCGCTTGCTTACTGCCACTGAACAACTCAAAGGTGGGGATTTTGAAATACAAGTGAAGGAGAGTGCCTATTCTCCCTTAAATGGTCTCATTGTAGCCTTTAACAATATGGTCAGCGAGCTGAATCAAAGCCGTGAACGCCTGATTGAAGCTGAGAAACAGACAATCTGGCGGGAAATGGCCCGTGCCATGGCCCATGAAATCAAAAACCCACTGACTCCCATACGATTGGCAGCCCAACGATTGGAAGCCAAATATTACGAGCGAGCGGAAAATTTGCCGGAAATTCTTGAAAAATCCATGCGGATTATTAATGAGGAAGTGGACAATCTACAGAACCTGGTAACCGCCTTCTCAGGGTTTGCCAAAATGCCAGAAGCACAATTTGAACATTACAATTTGAATCAACAACTCAAAGATATTGCTGATCAATATTCAGATGAAGCTCGCATTGATTTGGAGCTGGATGAAAATTTGAAAGAGATTCATGCCGATACGATGCAGATGAAGCAAGTCCTGGTCAACCTGATACAGAACGCAATCCAGGCTTGCCCTAAAGAGGCACATATCGAGCTTTCAACCAGTGTCAGGGAGCGAAGCTGTATCATTGGTATCAAAGATCATGGGCTGGGGATTTCAGAGGATGATTTAGCAAAAATTTTTGAACCATATTATACCACCAAGAAAAAGGGAACCGGTTTGGGGCTGGCGATTGTCAGACGGATTATCAGGCAACATGGTGGAGATATCAAGGCTACTAGCATTTTAGGTGAAGGGTCAACTTTTGAGATTAGCTTCCCCTGTAACCGAGAAATAGAATAAACAATAAATGGATGGGATTGGGTAGAATAATGGCTGAACATAAAATTAAAATCCTGATAATTGATGATGAGAAAAACATCAGACTCACCTTACGGGATATTCTTGAAGATGAAGGTCACCAGGTATTGGAGGCTGGAACCGGGGAGGATGGGCTCAATCTTCTCAAAAATGAAAATGTTGATCTGGTTTTGCTTGATGTTCGGTTACCCGGTATGGATGGGATCGAAGTATTAAAGGGAATCAAAGAAATTGATGAGACCCTGGACGTGATCATGATATCCGGCCACGCGACTGTGGGGACAGCCGTTGATGCCTTACGCATAGGTGCCTACGATTTTCTTGAAAAACCCCTTTCTCTGGCCAGAGTAAAATTAGCCATCCGCAATCTCTCGGAAAAACAAACCCTGAGCAAACGCTCCGCGCTGATTCAGCAAACCCAGCAGGATAAATATAGACTGGTTGGCACCTCTCCACAGATTCAACAGGTCCTGGAAACTGCTCGTCGTGTAGGACCCACGCAGGCGAAAGTGCTGATCCGCGGTGAAAGTGGAACGGGTAAAGAACTGGTGGCCCATGCCATTCATGCTGCCAGTCCCCGAGGAGAGGAGACCTTCGTTAAGTTTAATGCCGCCGCTATTCCTACCGAGTTGGTAGAGAGCGAGCTGTTTGGTCACGAAAAGGGTGCCTTTACCGGAGCTGTGGGTCAGAAGAAGGGTAAGATCGAAATGGCCAATGGTGGAACCTTATTCCTGGATGAAATAGGGGATATGAGTCTCTCCGCCCAAGCCAAAATTCTCAGAGTGCTTGAAGATGGGAAATTTGAGCGGGTTGGTGGAACACAGACACAGACTGTGGACATTCGTCTGCTGGCGGCTACCAATAAGCCACTGGAAGAAATGGTTGCTGAGGGGAAATTCCGTGAAGATTTGTTTTATCGTCTAAATGTTGTACCTATTAATCTGCCACCGCTCCGTGAGAGAGAGGGTGACATAAAAACGCTACTGAATCACTTCTTAACCCACTATGCAGCTGAGTTAAGTCTGGTGCCCAAACGCTTCTCCAGAGATGCCATGAATATGTTAGTCGGCTATCCCTTTCCTGGAAATATCAGGGAATTGCGTAACTTAATTGAGCGTCTCTATATCCTGAGTCCCAATGTTGAAATAGATATTCAGGAAGTGAAACCACACTTGAACCAGGTGATTTCGTCTGAAGGTGATGCAGCCATATTTAATGAAACCCGCCCATTTGCGGAAGCAAAACGTCTTTTTGAAGAACGCTTTCTTGAATCTCAACTCAGGCAACATGCTGGAAACATCAGCCGTACCGCTGAAAGTCTGGCCATGCAGCAGTCAAACCTATCTCGCAAATTAAAGGAATTAGGTCTGGGAAAGACCTGATATTCCAGAACCGATTCAATAGAAAATATATATGAAATCAATTAGAGCTCTATTGTTGGGTTATCTCTTTACAGTAGCAATATTTGCTACTGAGGACAAAAAAAGCATTGTAACGATCCGTACGGAAAATCCTCCAGATATTGATGGTGTGGCGGAAGAGGCTGCCTGGCAGATGGTGCAACCCGCAACAGACTTTTATCGTTTCGAACCTGAAAGTGGTGGCCACGCCCCGGTCAAGACCGAGGTTAGGATTCTTTACGATGATGTCGCCTTATATATTGCCGCCAAAATGTACGATCCGGATCCCTCAAGCATTCCTTCCCAGCTTGGAAAAAGGGATGATTGGGATGTGATCGCGGACTGGATCGGCTTTTGGATTAACCCCTTTAATGATGGTGCCAATGAACTCACGTTTGTTGTCACCTCAGCTGGCGTTCAAATCGATGTTAAATCAAGCCCGCGTGGGAATGATGACAACTGGAACCCAGTTTGGGAGAATGCGATCAACTTTGATGCAACCGGTTGGTCCGCAGAGATAGCCATCCCTTTTAGTCAGATGCGCTTTCCAGCAAAGGAGGTTCAAACCTGGGGTATTAATTTTGGTAGGCATAGTGCAGCAGCCAGAGAGATGTATACCTGGACTGAATTGGATAAGGAGAAGGGGCATTTTGCTCAACAGTGTGGTTTGCTAAAGGGCATTGAAAATATTGAAACACCCCTGCGCCTTTCCTTTACTCCTTATGCATCTGCATCCTCAGATCATTACCCTGTGGATGATGGTGAAATGGCATCCTCTACATCATATCGAGGAGGAATGGACCTTCAATATGGAATTAACGAAAGCTTTACGCTTGATATGACCTTGATTCCAGATTTTGGTCAAGTTCAATCTGATAATATAGAGCTAAACCTTTCACCCTTTGAGATTCGCCACAATGAACACCGCCCCTTCTTTACTGAGGGTACTCAGTTACTTGGCAAGGCTAGCCTGTTCTATTCCCGACGCGTTGGCTCAAAACCAATTCGCTACTGGGATGTGGCTGATGAGGATTTTGTTGGAGCAGGCGAAACTGTCAAATCCAACCCTGATGTAAATCAATTGATTAATGCTACGAAAATAACAGGACAGACTGTAAATGGACTGGGACTTGGGTTCTTTAATGCCATCACAGCCCCAATGTATGCTATCATTAAAGATTCTACGGGTCTGGAACGTGAACATTTGACCAACCCTGCCACCAATTACAATTTGGTGGTTGTCAGTAAAAACCTCCAAAATGGATCTGAGTTCAGTGTGGCCAATACCAATGTGCAACGCTTTGCTGAGGATGACTCTTCGAATGATTTTCGCGACGCCAATGTCATAGGATATGAAACTCGGCTGTATACCAAAGACTCAAAATGGCGGCTTGAATCAGGGGGAGCATACAATCTTTTAAGTTACCCCGATAGCACCTCCACTGGCTTCCGGTACTCTGTAAAGGTCGTGGAAGATCAAGGCGTGCTCCAGTATGGAATTGGTCATGGCGTCGAAAGCGAGCACTTTAATCCCAATGACATGGGTTTTTTACGTCAGGCGAATGAAATTGAAAACTATGCCTGGATAGAACTACAGACCATTGATCCTGTATGGATATTGAATGAAGCCCGGATTGAAATCAGTGGGTACTACTCCCAGCTTTATGAGCCACGTGCATATACACATACGGGTGTCAGGGCGGATTACAACATGACCTTTCGGAATTATTACTCCATGGGAGGAGGACTGGCATGGAACCCCAGAGAGGGTCATGATTATCATGAAACACGGGTGGATGATCGCTACTTCACAACACCCAAGGGCTTTGACACACACATTTGGATGGGCTCCAACTCCTCAAAGCCATTCTCCATGAGTGGCTGGACCGGCATTTCAGCAGTAACACGCCGGGGAAGCCAATGGCAGGGAATGGGTCTGAATCCAGCATGGCGTATCAATAATCAATTCATGATTCGCTACGAATTGGATAGGCATAGACGAACAAATAATCATGGCTTTGCAGACTTCGATGCAAATGATGAGCCTATATTTGGCAAGCGTGATCATTACACTACAACCAATTCAATTTATTCCCAGTATATCTTCAGCAGAAGTTTGGAATCTGATATCCGCTTACGACACTATCGCTCCACCGTGAAGTACAAAGCATTTTTCGACCTCATGAAGGATGGAAACCTTTCTCCCAGCGCTTTTGATGAGGACCTGAATACCGTTTTCAATGCCCTGACCATTGACGCAGTGATGACCTGGCGTTTTGCACCTGGGAGCGAGTTGACCCTGGCCTGGAAAAATGCCATTTACACCGATGGTGATACTGACGACCTGGAGAAAAGCTATTTTGAGGATCTTAATGATGTCTGGAACCAGGATCAGAGTAATAGCATTTCCCTCAAATTATTGTACTATGTGGATTCGTGGTCTTTGAGGCACCGGTTTAAATAAACTGTATTTTGCTGGCAATATCCAAAGGGGTGCTTAATCGTAGCACCCCTTTTTTTTTCCGCATATCTGGATACCCTGACATGCAAAAACTAAGCGGGTGGTAGTGACCAAGGTTGATCATTTCAATGTCCTGGAAGGTCATATACCCGCGACAATACAAAAAAAAATCATAGAACCATATCACACAATATGGCATAGAGCTTGCCTAAGCAAATGCATGAAAACAGGAGTTTTACATGTATAAAATTATCAAAGCTGAGTTCATCGCCCCCAATGTGAAAAGTTTCATCATCGAAGCACCTCACATTGCCAAAAAGCGACAGGCAGGACAATTCATCATTTTACGCGTTCACGAAAAAGGTGAACGAATCCCAATTACTATCGCTGATTCAAATGCCGAGGAGGGCTGGATCAATATAATCGTACAGGGTCTGGGTAAAACCAGTGCACACTTGAATACACTGGAAACCGGTGATCATCTACAAGATCTCGTGGGTCCCCTGGGTCTACCTACTCATATCGAAAACTGGGGTACTCTGGTTTGTATGAGTGGAGGTGTTGGCACTGCTGAAGCGCTACCCATCGCCGCTGCTGGCAAAGCCGCAGGCAACCGGGTTATCTCAATTATTGGAGCCCGCAATAAGGATTTGATAATCGCTGAAGACCGTATGGCTGAAGTGGTTGATGAGGTTCGTATCTCAACTGATGATGGCTCTACCGGACGTCACGGACTGGTTACTGATGTACTCCAGGATCTCATGGATGAAGGTATCAAGCCAGATATGATTGTTGCTATTGGTCCTCTGCCCATGATGGCAGCGGTTTCCAATCAGACCAAAGAAATTGGTATCCCAACCATGGTAAGTCTAAATGCCATTATGGTGGATGGAACCGGAATGTGTGGTGCCTGCCGTGCTACCGTGGGTGGTAAAACGGTTTTTGTCTGTGTTGATGGCCCTGAGTTTGACGGACACCAGGTTGATTTCAAGGAACTGGGCTCCCGTCAAAAAATGTACAAGAAGCAGGAAGAAGAATCCCACAAGTGTTTCCTGGAAAGACAGATGAAGAAGATGAAAGCTGAAGAAAAGAAAGCGGAGGCGACATCATGATTCGCGAAAGACCTCAGTCTTTTAATGAAGTACCTATGAAAGAACGCCTCACCATCCCACGTCAGGAAATGCCTGAACAGGATGCAGTAGAACGCTCTGGCAATTTTTTGGAAGTTAATCTTGGTCTCACACCTGAGCAGGCTGTCATTGAGGCTCAACGTTGTATCGAATGTAAAAAACCGACCTGTATGGACGGTTGTCCCGTAAGTATCAAGATTCCTGATTTCATTCAATTAATCTGCAACCAGGATTTTATTGGTGCTGCCGATAAAATTAAAGAAGACAATTCCCTGCCAGCTATCTGTGGTCGTGTTTGTCCCCAGGAAACCCAGTGTGAAGAAGTTTGTGTCATGGGAAAACGCTTCGAACCAGTGGCCATTGGCCGTCTTGAACGCTTTGTCGCGGACTATGCCATGAATCATGGTGGCAGCGATGCAAAAACCATTGAAAAACCAGAGCCAACTGGCCAGAAGGTGGCCATTGTCGGTTCGGGACCAGCAGGATTGGCTGTGGCCAGTGATCTGATCAAAGAAGGTCATGAAGTAACAGTTTTCGAAGCACTGCATGAGTTTGGCGGTGTGCTGGTTTATGGAATACCCGAATTTCGTCTTCCCAAGGTCATCCTGAAAGAAGAAGTCGCTTCTCTGGAGGCAATGGGTGTCAAGTTTGTTAAGAATTTTATCGTTGGTCGCACCATGACCATCCAGGAGCTCATGGCCGAAGAAGGATTTGATGCCGTATTCCTGGGTCTGGGAGCAGGCCTACCTCGCTTTATGAATATCCCGGGTGAAAACCTCAATGGTGTCTATTCAGCCAATGAATTTCTGACCCGCTCCAATCTTATGCGCGGTTATGATTTCCCTGAATGGGATACGCCGCTGTATCGTGCCAAACACGCCATTGTTGTGGGTGGTGGTAATACCGCCATGGATGCGGTGAGAACAGCCAAACGTCTCGGAGCCGAGGAAGCTTCAATCGTTTATCGTCGCTCTGAAGAAGAAATGCCAGCCCGTAACGAAGAGATTCACCATGCCAAAGAAGAGGGCGTGGAATTTATGAATCTGGTCAACCCCATTGAATTCATCAGTGATGATCAGGGAAGTGTGGTGGCTGCAAAATGTCTGCGCATGGAATTGGGCGAACCAGATGATTCCGGTCGTCGTCGTCCTGTGCCCATGGAAGGTTCAGAGTTTATCATGGACGTTGATATGGTAGTTATTGCTGTGGGTAACGGATCAAATCCACTTATTGCTCAGACAACCCCTGAGATTGACACCAACAAATGGGGCAATATTGTTGCTGATGACGATGGCAGAACTTCCATGGAAGGTGTTTTCGCAGGGGGTGACATTGTAAGTGGTGGTGCAACGGTTATCTTAGCTATGGGACAGGGTAGAAAATCTGCCATAGCCATCAATGAGTATCTGAGAACAAAAGTGGGGAGCACATCATGAGCTTAAAAGAACAAATCAGTGAAATGGATATGGACAGTATTGTTGAAATGTGCATCCATCAGGAACAGCAGGCCATCGACTTGTATACCCTGGCCAGAGATCAAGCCAAGGATGAAGCCTCTCGTCAAAAGTTTCAGGAATTGGTTGATATGGAGACGGTTCATAAAGTCTCACTTAGAAACTTTGAACTAGAGAACTATCTGGAATTGCCACCGGCCAACCTGAAGGTTACTGACTACTTGATGGAGCCAACCCTCAAAGACAACATGACAACCCAGGAAATCCTCATTCTGGCCGCCAAACGCGAAGATAAAACGGCTCGGATGTATCAGGATCTGGCAGATCATTTTGCCTTTGATAAAGAGCTGAACACCTTTTTCCAGATGATGGCCGATGAGGAACTGCGCCATAAACATGATCTGGAAACAGAATATGAAAACCAGTTTCTTCAAGAGGGTTAATACCGCTAGCAATTCAAAATATGCAATCTCAAATGCCCCGATATTTCGGGGCATTTTTTATTTACAGGCATCCAATTCTGAGTGTGGCATACCCTCAATCCTGATGTATATTTTCGCCTATTTCAGATTGAAGGAACGATTGTGATCACTGAAAAATTAATTTCCATGCTGGACACCCATGCTGATCAGTTGAGTAGCAGCTGGGTACAAATGCTCAAGGAAAATGAAAGCACTGAATCCAGGCTCGGGTTCAGCGATAAAGAACTGAATGATTATTCCAGGTTTGTCTATGAACAGCTCAAAATGTGGCTGGACTGGCAAACCACCTCCTCAGAAGTCGCCAAGCTGTTCTGGGAATTTGGTGTGGATCGGAAAGAGAAGCAGGTCCAGCTCTCAGAAATTCATTATGGTCTTATTCTGGCCCGCAGGAATTTATATATAAATATCCTGGAAAAGTTGGGTGAGGAAGATGTAGCAGATATGCAGGAGGTGATCGCCTTCACCAGTCGCATTACCTATTTTTTCGATAAAATAGGACATTTTGTGATCAAGGGTTATGAGGGTCTGGATGCTCCGTCAGTCCAGGATGAAGATGCTCTGGATGGAATCCTGGCAGCCTTCCGATCTGGTTCCAGTGCAGGATAATTAGTACATCCGGACTACATTTGGTCCGGTGCAGTAATCCCCAATATACGTAATCCATTACGCAGCGTTATCTGAACTGCCTCAAGCAGAGCCAACCTGGCCTGTGAACGCTGGGGATTATCGAGATCAATAACTTTATGTTCGGTATAAAATTTGTGAAGAGCGGTTGCCAGATCTGATAAATAAACCGGCAAGTGGTGTACTTCAAGCGACCGTCGGCAATGATCAATGACCTCGGGAAATTCCAGTGCCGCATTTATTAGGGCCAGGGTGTGCTCCTCATTCAACAGTGAGAGGTCTGCGCCTGCTGCATCCGCTACCAGACCACGCTCTTTGGCCCTACGGAAAATGCTGGAGATTCTTGCATGGGCATATTGGAGATAGAATACTGGATTTTCTTCAGTCTGACGTTTGGCCAGATCCAGATCAAAATTGAGATGGCTGGAGGCACTGCGCATGATATAAAAATAGCGCACCACATCAGCACCTACTTCATCAATGAGCTCATCCAGTGTGACGAAGTTGGCCTTGCGAGTAGACATTTTTACGACTTCACCAGAACGCAGCAATGTCACAAACTGATGGATCACAACCTGAATGTGCTCATGCTTTAACCCCATCACTTTCAGGGCCGAGAGGACATCCGGATAGGCATCAATATGATCTGCGCCAAAGATATCTACCACCAGGTCAAACCCACGGGCCACCTTTTCACGATGGTAGGCGATATCAGGTAACCGATAGGTAGGTTCACCACTGGATTTTACCAGAACACGATCCTGCTCAACTCCCAGCTCAGTTGTCTTGAACCAGGTGGCACCATCCTTATCATACAGTAGACCTTTGTCTCTCAGAATGCTCAATACTTCATCAATTTTTCCAGCTTCATACAATGAGCGTTCATTGTAGAAGACATCATGCACAACCCCGATTCTTTCCAGGCTGGATTTGATGATTGCAAAAATGGATGCTTCAGCAAAATCCTTAAACAGGGCAACATCCTGGTCCTGATCCAGGTCAGGTTGCTCTGACATGAGGGTTTTGGCCACATCAATCAGATATTTACCCTCGTAGCCGCCATCTGGAAGAATGGCAGGCTCACCCTTTAATTCCAGGTAACGTGCTTTTAGTGATTCACCCAGGAGCCGCATTTGGCGACCCGCATTGTTGAAATAATATTCACGTGTGACTTCATAGCCGGACCAGGTCAGAATACTGGCCAGGGTATCACCCAGAACCGTTTGCCGTCCGTGACCTACAGTCAGTGGACCAGTGGGGTTAGCGCTGACAAATTCAACCTGAGCTGTTTTGCCTGTTCCAAATTCATTTTTACCAAAGTCATCACGGTTTGCCAGAATATCTTTGATCTGACCTGTGAGGTAATCACTGGTTTGGAAAAAATTGATAAAGCCGGGATTGATAATTTCCTGTTTCTCGACGATGCTGGAATCCAGCTCAATGTCTGACATTAATTCCTGGGCAATTTGCATGGGTGCCCGCTTTAAATCTCTGGCCAGGATCATGGCTATATTGCATGACCAATCTCCATTTTCAACCTTCTTGGGGCGGGATAACTGTAATCGGTCACTGGGCCAGCCCAATTGTTCCAGGCGAGCAGTAATCTGCTGTGTCAGGTAATCAAACATGTGTAGTATCAATCAAATTTAGAGATTATCAAAAAGGGGTGTACTGCCGTCTGAGGGAGCACTTTCATCAACCAGCTCTGTGACCTTAGCATCGATCCACAGACGCTCCAGATCATAATAATCGCGACTGGCTTCATGGAATACATGGACTACCACATTGATGTAATCCAGTAAAATCCATTCCCGGGTATCGTAGCCTTCTTTGTTAAAGGGTCGCTCCACTTCAGCGATTTCATCCACGATATGATCAGTAATGGCTTTGACCTGAATATCTGAACTTCCAGAACAGATCACGAAGAAATCGGTCATAGAAGTAATTTTGTGGACATCCAGGATTTTGACGCGATTTGCTTTTTTTTGCATGGCAAGCTCACCGATTTCAGCGGCCAGCTTTTTTGAATCTGAATAATTATCAGGCATAAATCATTTCATTTTTTAAAAATTAGAGGATGGATTGCAGCGAGCAAGATTTCTACTTACGATTATTTATCTTTGTAGGCAGGAACGGATTTGTAATCATGACCAACAATCATGGTGATGTCTACGGCCAGACTGGCATCAGGCTCTATGCTGACACGTTCCCTGCTGATTCCCAGCTCTTCAGCAAGTTTAAAAGCGGCATCCACATTGGCTGTCCGGGCGATGATGAGCGTATTGTCATAGCGGAAATGGGCCGCATTTTCTGTATTGAGAACATCAAATGTCTTTTCATGTACGATGTCCTTGTACACAGCGGCTACACCGCTGACGCCACAGCCATTCAAAATTTCAACACTCACATTGGGGTATTTTTTACTGGCTATCAGGGTTTCAGGAGTCGCTTCTTCAGGAATTTCTGCATAGTATCGCATCTCTTCTGCCACGGCTCTATTGTTGGTGTGACGATTCCAGAAGGACCAGATAAAAGTCAATACCAGCACCGAAAGTGCCAGCATGAGGAAATTCACCAGCATGTCAGCTGATTGGGCTGGTCTCTTTTTTCGATTCTTTTTGGTTGCGCGTCGAGATTGTTTGGATGATTTGCTGTTGAGGACTTTAGCCATGAAAGATCAATATCCCAATCGTCTAAATGAATAAGGTGAATAAAATTGATTATAGGTGTTACCAGGCAACCGGCTGAATCCAATTTGAAATACCATGTTCTCTTTGGGACGGTAGGTGATTTCA
This sequence comes from Fidelibacterota bacterium, assembly GCA_016844955.1. Taxonomy (GTDB): domain Bacteria; phylum Fidelibacterota; class UBA8477; order UBA8477; family JABMPR01; genus JABMPR01. The sequence continues at coordinate 17,219 of JAERTH010000109.1, forward strand.
CCACTGTAAAAAGTATTGTCGGCATCAAAGTCATTCATGAATGAGGCCTGTTCATTCAGGGGGGTGAAAGTCGAGAAAGGTGAATGCATGAGACCGACTGAGCCCTGGAAACTTACTTGTGGATTGATGGCATAATTGAAGCTTGATTTTAACAGCCCCAATGCCACGGCATCGTCACCAAATGAGCTGACTTGCATGGAATAGCTATTCTGAAAATCAATTTTTGACAGATCGATGCCAAGAATGGTGGGGGAGCCACTTATGCTTTTGGTATTGAGACCGGGAATGGTAGGAACCTTACCACTATACTGTGCTTGAAGCATAAATGGAATAGCCATCAATGCTATGATTAGTGTGATGGTTCTCAAGGTTTTTCGGACCTTCATGATTTACTCCTGCGAGGCTAAAATCTTCGCTTCCACTGTTTTCAATTCATCTACAGTGTTGATACCCTGAATTTCAGAAAAAGTTTCGCATATTTCAACACCTACCTTTGCACCCTGCTTTTGGAGCAATGGCAGCACATCAGGCAGGTAATATTCCCCCTGAGCGTTGCTATTCCCCACTTTGTGCAGTTCGGCGAAGAGTTTTTTGCTGTCGAAAACATAAATGCCAGAATTAATCTCATCAATGCTTAGCTGTTCATCAGTGGCATCCTTGTGCTCCACCACGCGATCAAAGAGGTCATCTGGGGTACGCAGCACCCGGCCATACCCCTGGGGATCTGGCGCAAGGGCTGTGAGTACGGTTGCAACAAAGCCACCTTTGTGATGGGTGTCTAGAAGTGCCTCAAGCGTAGTACCCTTTAGCAGGGGAACATCCCCGGAAAGTACAATCACATCTCCGTCAAAATCTTCAAGTAATTCGGCAGTCTGTAAAACAGCATGACCGGTTCCAAGTTGCTCCAGTTGTTCAGCAAAGCGCACATTCTCATGTGCTAGTGAATCCCTGACTACTTGCTGTTGGTGACCCACAATACAGATAATCTTTGAGGCTGCTATGCTTTTTGCCTGATCGACTACATATTGAATCAAGGGTTTTCCTAAAACGAGATTGCAGACCTTGGGAATATCATCACGCTTCATGCGGGTGCCTTTGCCCGCTGCCATTATTACTACTGCTAATTGTGTATTCATTTCTGCTTCCATATGCTGTGTCAATTTAAGCGTTTACAGTGTAAAGGGTATTGATTTCAAAAATTATGCTGATTTAATAATCCCACCACCAACTACATTTCCATCTTGGAAAAAAACTGCGGATTGCCCTGGAGTGATGGCATTTTCTGGATGCTCAAAAGTGACTTCCACCTCATCTGATGAAATCCGCTTGAGCAAAGCCGGTTTTGCATCGTGATTATAGCGAATCTGAACCTCTAGAGTGTCATTATAAATGAATGATTCCGGGATCAACCAATTACAGGAATTTACGGTGAATGTAGTGGCAGCAGCAGCTTGCCGATTGCCCACATGGACCGTATTATTTTCTACATCAATTTTATTTACAAATATTCGTTCACCAGTTGCCAGGCCCAGACCCTTACGCTGACCGATGGTGTAATTGTGAATACCCTGATGCTCACCAATGATCTCACCCTCTGAATTCACAAAGTTGCCCTTGGGAGCTGCTTCTATAACCTCAGGATATTGTTCACCTAGAAAACGGCGGTAATCGTTGTCCGGCACAAAGCAAATCTCCATGCTCTCCGGCGTTTCAGCCGTTCTCATATCAGCGTTGGCTGCCTGTTCCCTGACTTCCTGCTTGGAGAGTTCGCCAAGCGGGAAGATGGTGCGCTCCAGCTCTTCAGGGCGAATTCCCCATAACACATAGGATTGATCTTTGTGCAAATCCTTCCCTCTCCCAATTACCCAGGAACCAGCTGCCTCATGTTTGATTTTACGGGCATAGTGACCCGTTGCCAAATAGTCAACTCCCAGATCATCCAGTTTTTTCAGGAGTGCGTGCCACTTGATCTCAGTATTACAAATAATGCAGGGATTGGGTGTTCTGCCGGCTTTGTATTCTGAAACAAAATTCTCAATGACGATTTGTTTGAATTCGGCGGACATATCCAGGGTATAGTGGGGAATGCCCAGGGATGCACATTCTGCCTTGGCATTATTGATGTCATCCAGCGAGCAACAGTTGCTGTCGTGGGTGGGGCGACCCCCAGTATCAATATAGCCCCATAGCTTCATGGTAACACCCATGACGTCAAAACCCTGGTCTACCAGTAGGCGGGCTGCCAGTGAACTGTCCACACCACCACTCATGGCGATGACGACCTTTTTATTTTTAGATTCCATTGGATGATTCTCTTTGTATATCAGGAATGATTTGCTCCAGAGTGTCTGCGAAAAAATCAATCTCTTTTAAAGTTGTTTCAACTCCCAGCGATATGCGGAAGCTGGCCTGTGCCAGAGAAGCTTCAATTCCCATGGCCGTGAGTACATGTGAAGGTGCCTGAGAGCCTGAACTGCAGGCAGCACCGTTGGATACGGCGATATTGTTCATATCCAGCCGGATGAATAGCATTTCTCCATCAACATTCTCAAAGGAGCAGTTGAGGATATGGGGGCTGTAATCAGCACTCCCCCGATTAATCTGAATTCCAGGAAGGGTTTGGAGTCGTTGTTGCAAATGGTGGCTCAAATTTTGGAAATATGATTCATGAATCGTCAATTTTTGTGTGTGATACTCCAGCGCCTGGGCCAACGCCAGGGCACCCATGAGGTTTTGAGTACCTGCCCGGAAATTGTGTTCCTGCATGCCCCCATAATTTTGACTTGTCAGTGCGTTACCCTTGCGCAGGTATAGCACTCCAATACCAGCAGGTGCTCCAATTTTGTGTCCAGATATTGATAAGGAATCCACTGGGAGTATCTTGAGATCAATGGGGAAGTGACCTACGGCTTGAACCGCATCACAATGAAACCGGATGTTGTGCTTCTGTGCAATTCGGCCAATTTCTTCAATGGGATGAACCAGACCGGTTTCATTATTAACCCACATCAAACTGATGAGCACGGTATCACTAGTAATGCTTGCTTCCAGCTCTTTTAGATCAATGCTGCCAGTGTTGTCAGTGGGCAGGTAGGTGACAGGGTAACCCTCTCGCTCCAGCTTTTTGCAACTTTCCAGTATGGAGGGGTGATCTGTATAGCAGGTAATGATGTGATGCCCTTGACCTGCTAACGGTTGCACCCCACCTCGGATCGCTAAGTTATTAGCCTCGGTTGCACCAGAGGTGAATATGACTTCACTTGATTTGCATCCCAGTGCGGAACCAATCCGCTGTCTTGCCAAATCAAGGCTTGAGGCAGCTAAACGCCCCGGAGCATGAATGCTGGAGGGGTTAGCCGATTGTTTTGCAAGCCAACTTGTCAGGAATGCTTTGACCTGAGGTAACAAAAATGTCCCAGAGGCATGATCCAGATAAATGGTGTCATTGCGTTTCATCCCCTGAACATAATTTAAAGGAAGGGGGGAGGGTATAAAGAATGAGTGTAAAATTGTCATGAAACGCAGGGACGAAATTCATGGGATCAACAGTGGAGCGCAGTGTCCAACATTCAACGAAGAAATCATACTTGTCTGTTTTTCCTACTTCTTTAAACTTCAATCCCGCTTAATTTCAATGCACTGAGATGAAAGATCTACACCTCCATATTGACACTGTAAGACGCCTGCTCCGCCGACATGCGAAAAGCAATCTTGAGAATATGCTGAAGAAACTGCATGCTGCCGATCTGGCTCTTATTTTTCGTCATATCACACCTGAAGAACGCAATGAAGCTTTCCTGACCATTGCCGATGTTGATCATGCAGCCGCTGTCCTGTCAGAAATGGATGAGCATCTCATCCAGGAACTGATTACAGAGCTTCCCATCGAAAAGACCATGATGCTCATGAAGGCCATGTCACCCGATGATGAGGCTGACATCCTTCAAATGCTCCCTGAGGATCTGGCAGAAGATATCCTCAAGCGACTCAAATCAAGCGAGTCGGAGGAGATGGAAACCCTCATGGCCTATCCGGAGAATTCTGCGGGTGGCTTGATGATTCCAGATGTTTTCGCATTGCATGAAGATATCACTGTGGGTGAAGCCATTGCCTCCATCCAGAATCAGGATGAGCAGGAAATGGTTTTCTATTTATATGTTGTGGATGATCGACAACATTTGGTAGGTGTCATTTCCCTGAGAGATTTAATCACCTCAAAGCCCAACAAAAAATTGAGTGAGATGATGATCACGCATGTCCACTTTGTTCAGCCCTTAACGGACCAGGAAGAAGTGGCACATATAGTTTCCCAGTACAACATTCTTGCAGTGCCCGTGGTGGATGAAGGCAACAAGCTCATGGGTATAATAACCGTTGACGATGTCATTGATGTCATCCGGGAGGAAGCCACTGAGGATTTCCTGCAGATGGCTGGAGCTGGACGTGACCGCGACATTCTAATGAAGAGTGCTTTCTCCAATGCAAAGACACGTGTTCCCTGGCTTTTTGCCAGTTGGATAGGTGGTATGCTGGTGGCCAGCATTATTACCACTTATGAAGAAACCCTGGGACAGGTCTTGGCACTCATGGCCTTTTTGCCCATTATTATTGGTATGGCCGGAAACGTTGGTACTCAAACTGCCACAATCATCGTGCGAGGTATCGCCACAGGACGGGTCGCTCCCGCCACCGCATTGCACCTGGTGTTTAAGGAACTTAAAGTCGGATTTATGCTGGGTGCACTCTATGGGGTTTTACTGGGTGGTGCTGGTTACCTCCTGGGAACCGTAGGGTATATGAATGTGGGAGCCATGACCGCCATTGAACTGGGTATTACAGTAGGGGTAGGTGTCATTCTGGCCATGGCTACAGCAGCTTTCGTGGGAGCCTTTGTACCCGTGATCTTGCATCGGATAAATTTGGATCCAGCTGTAGCAACCGGTCCCTTCGTCACTACTTCAGTCGATATTCTCGGTGTAGTCGTCTATTTTCTTGTCGCTGGATTTTTTATTCTTTAAAGAATGGCAGTACTCATTTCGGGCCTCCTGGTCACTGCAACACTGGTTTATTTTGTTTACACACTCTTCATTTCAAGAGGACTCTTTTTAAGGTCAGAGAAAAAGCTGCGTGAGGATTACCCTGATGTAGCGGTGGTGATTGCTGCTCGCAACGAAGAGCAGAATTTGCCTCAGTTATTGTCTGATCTGGTCAATCAAAACTATCCCGGACAAGTGGATATTTATATTGCTGATGACCGTTCAGAGGACTCATCCTGGTCCATCCTAAGTCAATTTGCAAAAAAGCACAGTCAGGTGCACCCCGTTCGCATCACCACCCTCTCAAAGCAGATGACACCCAAGAAGAATGCTCTGACCGTTTGTCTAAAAGAGACCACCGCAGAAATAATTCTTTCCACGGATGCAGATTGTAGTCTGAAGCCCAATTGGGTTGCCAGCGCGGTTTCTCAGATGCATGCGGATGTAGGCATCCTGGTGGGTTATTCTCAGGTAAAAGCTCAATCGCTGTTTCAACGCTATCAAGCTATGGATTTTATTGGTATTATGGTGGCCAATGCAGGCATCATGGCCCTGGGCCCGGCCTGGAGTGGATCGGGGCAAAATCTGGCTTATCGTCGCTCAGCTTTCACAGCTATTGGCGGTTTCAATCCAGTTGCTCACAAAGTTTCTGGTGACGATGTGTACCTGGTTCAGAACATTCCGGCCAAGACGGGCCTGAAAGCAAAGTTTAATTTTGACCCAGACCATTTTGTAGAAACCATGCCAATGGAATCTGTTGGCAGCTTTATCAATCAGCGTATCCGCTGGTCATCAAATTCCAAAGGCTTGGAAAAGACGGATCCTCTGTTTTTTGGTTTTCTGCTCTCAGCATTCCTGTCAAATTTTGGAATTCTAATCTCATTAATACTGGGAATCATCAATCCATTTTTCTGGGTTGGGGTCATTCTAAAGTTTGTAGCTGAGGGAATGGTTATATCAAGTGGTGCCACACGTTTTGGCTACTGGTCACACCTTTTTGTTTATCCGCTCTGGTTTGCCGTGCAACCGCTGTATATCACGGTAGTCGGTCTACTGGGATTGCGTGGAAAATTCAACTGGAAACCTTGATCGATGATTTATGTATTATAAACAATTCATTCGTTTTGCAGTAGTTACCCTTTTTCTCAGTACTGTTCTGGAGGCCAAGATTATCGAGTATGAAGCTTCCTACATGGGGATTCCCCTTTTGGATATGAACCTGACCTGGATTGAAGATGACTCAAGCGTTTTCGTTTCATATGACAACCGGCTCAAACCTTACATTGCCTACTTTCACCCAATCCACAATATCTACCGTGTCCGTTTTATGCAGGATACTTTTTACCCTTTGGAGTGGTCAAAAACAGTGGCAGAAGGAGATATGCGCTTCAGCCTGGAAGCCAACAGATCCCCCGATGGTAAGCAGGTGACCTTTTCCGGTGGCCAGCCATTGCCGTTCCCTGTCAATGGATTTACTGTGTTTTCAGCCACGCATTTTCTGGCGGCAAAAGCAAAGACCCCGAGCTTTTTCCCTGTGGTATTGGAAGTCTTTATTGATGGTGAGCTCTGGGAGGCAACAGCTAAACGCTTTGATGCCTCACATCCTCATCCTGAACACAAGCTCACTGGATCCCAGGTGTTGATACAGGCCGACCTGCACTATCTCAAAGGGACATCCGTGGTGCAAAAGAATGATATTCTTACCTCGGTCATAGCCACCGAAGGCACGCAATTTTTACTCTGGGTAACCCCTGATGGCACCTATACCAAAGCGCAATTCGGGAGATTTCCCAAGGCTGTAATTTTAGAACAGAAGCATAGATAATCCTCATCCAATATGCTATTTTCAGTATGGCAATTCGTCAGGGATTCGTAATCTCAAACATTTTGACATCCCTTCTGCGCCGATTATCTTCACTTTTTAGATAAAATCATCTCAAGGAGAAATAATGCTGTTTAAAAAAATATTAATTCTGTCATTTCTGCTAACGACAACCACTCTCATGGCTGCCACCTCAATACAGGCCATAGATGAAGCCTTTGATCGGGGAGAGTTGACACCCGATGAGATGATCCTGAATAAAATTTATGCCCTCTTAGATCCCGAGCTGGTTGATAGTCAGTTCATAGTAGAACAAGCAATTCCGCATAAATGTGGAACGCCAATCCTCATGCAATATGAAGCATTGCTACCGGAACTGTCTGAGTCGACTCGCGCCACAATCGATGGTTACCTGATCAATACTACTAGGGATTTGCGGAGTACTTATCTCAGCCCTGGGGGCCACTTCACTTTTGATTATAGTACTTCTGGTACCGATGCGGTTTCCGCAACAGATGTCAACAATAACGGAGTTCCTGACTATGTGGAACGCGCGGCAACATATCTAGATTACACCTGGGCAAGAGAAGTAGATTCAGCGGGCTTTGCTGGTCCAAATCATGTCGGTGGTGACGGTCGGTATAATGTTTCTTTCGAAAATCTGGGCAGCGGGTTTTATGGTTATTGCAGTGCCAGTGGTGTGGATGGTAGTGAGCTTACTCATCTGGTTTTAAGCAGTACCTTTTCCGGGATGGGCCCCAATCATGACCCTCAGGGCAACGTAATTGGTGCAATGAAGGTGACCGCAGCGCATGAATTTAAACACGCCAGTCAGAGAGTGCACTCCAACTGGTCTGAAGGTGGCTGGGTAGAGTTGGACGCGACCTGGGCTGAGGAGTATGTGTACGACTATGTAAATGATTCCATGATAAATTTTATGGGGTCTGGAGATCCCTTTTCTCATCCTCATTATGGTCTGGATCATGGTGGTACTGGATCCTATGAAGATTACGCCTGGCAGGATTTTATTCATCAGCGTTTTGAGGGTAATTCATATGCATCTGCTCCAGTCATCAAAGATTTCTGGACCTGGCGGGAAACACATACCAGTCAGAGCGTAATGGAGAGTTATGATCATGTACTCAGTGAGTATGGAAGTTCTCTGGCAGAAGCCTTTGGAGAATATGTCGTCTGGAATTTTTTCACAGGAAGTCGGGCCATTATGAGTGGTGGTGTAAGCCAATTTGGCTATGATGATGCCGGCATATCCGGCTTTCCAACTGCAACCCTGGCTGCAACTCATAGTAGCTATCCCGCTTCAAGAAGTTTGTCCGGCATAGAAAACCTGGGTGCTAAAATGGTCCGCTTGAATCCTGGTAGCACAAATGGTCTTGAAATTGTTTTTGATGGTCAGGATGGCGTAGAAATGTCAGCCATGTGGGCCGTTCAAAATAGCGATAACTCAGTTGACTGGGGACGTATTGACCTTGATGCAAACAATGATGGGTCTGAAGTATTGGATATGAGCAACGCGGTCATGGCTGCCTTGATTCCCGTAGTAACCCAAATCACTGGGAGTAGCTACAGTGTTAACTACACAGTAGACCTGAATACTCTCACGCAATGTGACCCGGGTGACCTTGATGATAGTGGTGTTCAGGATGTTTCTGACCTGGTCCGTCTGGTTGCAGTAATTCTTGGTAATGGAGCCCCACCAAACGATATTGAATTGTGTGCCGGAGATGTTAATGCCGACGATAATATAAGCATTGGCGATGTAGTGACTCTGGTAGACATAATTCTCGAATAGTTTACAGGCGTATTTGTCCGGAAGGTATATATGAAAGATACAGACAAGGTTTCCTATCCACTATATGATAGCTTCAAGGATAAACTGAAGCCCAAACGCAGTCAGGCTCAGATAGCGCTTTCCCAGGTAGATATCTTTAGCAAACTCTCCTGGCAGGAGATAAAAATTGTAGAAAATGCGGTTCATATCCGCAACTATGCCCCAGGGGAGCCCATTTTTAAGCAGGGTGATCCCGGTAGCGGGATGTACATCATCATTGAGGGCTGTGTCGGTATCTTTCTGGACATCCCCCATCAGGCCCCCAAGCAGCTTTCCAAGTTAGGCGCCAGTGATTTTTTCGGAGAAATAGCCTTATTGGACGCTTCCCCCCGTACTGCTGCTGCAACCGCCATTGAAAACAGCACCATTATTGGCTTCTATCGACCCGATCTCATGGATATCCTCAAAACGAAACCTGCCCTGGGTGCTAAAATTCTCATAGCGCTCTCCGAAGTATTGGCAGTGCGTCTGCGCGGTACCAATGTTGAGCTGGTTAAGCTGGAAAGAAAATTAGAATCTCTGATGACGGCTGAGGATCATGAGTAATTCAGATCCAGTTCAAATAGCCCCGCAATCCCTGCGCTTGTTTCACCAGAGTCTATTCAAGACGCTGGTCTACTTTTTCTTACTGATTTTAGTACTGGCCGGTGCTTATAAGGCAATCCCTCTGGTTATAGATGCCCTGTTCTTGATTGTCATAGCTGCTATTATGACAGCCGTTTTCAACCCCACGGTCGATCGTATGGAGTCTTCAGGCATCAGGCGGTCTTATGGAACTATGCTCGTTTTTGGTGGGATTTTCACTGTCGTTGGGATGGGTATTGTTAAGGGTATTCCTGCGCTTCTGAATGAAGTGGGCCGGATTAAGGACGTTATTCAGCAGAATGCCGCTACTGATTCTCTGGATTCCATCATGACGGATATCAATTTAAAAATTGCCCAGTATGTGCCTGGTTTCCAATTGGATCCTGACCTCATCTCCAGCATGTCAGCGCAATTTTTTGGTCAATTGGGATCGATCCTGGCAGGCGCTCTGGATACAGTGGCAACCATCATGTTTATTCTGATTATCACCATGTTTTTTCTGATTGATGGTAAAAGGATGACCAAAAGTTTGATTGGCATGGTTCCAAATCAATATTTCGAAATGTCGCTGAATATTACCTACAAGACGAAAAAACAACTCACCAATTTTCTCAAGGGCCAATTGCTGGCGGCCCTGGGTGTTGCCATTCAGTCAATAATTGGCCTTAATCTGCTGAATTGGATATTTGATGCCAATATATCAGGAGTTGTACTTATAGGTTCTATAGCTGGAATGGCAAACATGATTCCCTTTATCGGCCCTTTTATGGGCATGGTTCCCGCCATTATTGTGAGTCTTTTTAACAACCTGGGCGATCCCGTGGCGGCCACAAATTTCTATTATATCATTCACATCATTGTCATGTTTCTTATCGTTCAATTGATTGATAATAATGTGATTTCGCCCATAGTAGTTTCTGGTTCAATGGAAATGCATCCACTTACCGTTATTTTGTTGATCCTCATTGGTTCACAGATCGGGGTTTTAGGCATGTTTCTGGCGGTTCCAGCCTGGGGAATTTCCAAAGTTATTATCCAGGAAGTGTATCAGGGGTTAAAGGGGCATCACCTCATATAAGGTGTTTGATTACTTGTTCTGGTGTTCGATTTTCTCGATTATCCCTTCTCGCAAGTATAACCAGATCTCGGTCTCCTCAGATTCGGGATAAACATATAGTTGGTAGTCACCTTCTTTGAATTGACGTTCCGGGGGACCTATATAGCGTTCAATCAGAGAGCCTTTCATCCCTACCCTGGGTGCAAAATTTTCAGGATCCAGACCTGCTACATCATCCAATAAATTGTCCATTGCCATCCGTTTTAGGGGCGCAACTTTTTGTTCGTCCACATGGCGGATGGCCTCTTCCAGGTCATTCAGGTGCTCATCGACAATTTCTGATAAAACAGGATTTAGAGCTTTTGCGTCCTGCATGGACTCATAGACCATTTGCCGATCCTGCTTCAGGATGCCCTCATTGGCATCATCCAGGCGTCCCTCTCCAATCTTCTTGCGCAATCCCACTGTAACCGCCCGGTAGCGCTCAGTGAGACTATCTGCCTGTTTAAGCCAATAGAGGCTGCGCTCATAGACACCGGAATTGAATAAAACAGTTGCCCTGATAATGTAGGATCTGGCAAGCAGTATTTTTGCGATTGCGTAGGTGCTGGGATCGCTCTTTAACGCCAGCAAAATGAGATCTTCCGCCTGCTCGTAATCAAGTTGCTTTAGTGCTTCAGCTACATTCTCAAGCGCTCGGTCGGCAATTTCAATTTTCATTGATTCGACAGAATTCTGGACTGCTTTACCGGGAGGTCGCTCGCCTTGATGTATAAGGGCGTGGGCCGTTTCAAGTCTTCCCTTATTCAGAATGGTCCGCACATCCTTATAGTAGCGGGTCACCAGCGAATCCTCCACCATCTGCTTCTGAATGAGGATCATCTCTTTATTATGATGCCTGGGATTTAATTGAAGCAGTTCCTCCTGCATTTCCAGGGCCTGGGTAAACTGTTTCTTTTGGAATGCCTTATGGGCCCTTTGGGCAGCATTTGCCTGTCCACCAAAAATGAGACCGATATCCACAGAAATAACAGGTTGGCTGAGATTGAGGTAGGTGATGGGCATAATTTCACCAGGGGTGACTGCCGTCAGGTTGGTACTACTCATATCAATGTCAAATGCCTGGTGGTAGTAATCCAAGTTGATTCCAAAAAGTATGCGTGAACTTCCATCACCCTTGACGCTATACCCCAGCCCCACACCCATATGCCAGCTCAGACTGTTGGCATCAATAAGTCGGTCTAGTTCAGTGTTCTC
>JAERTH010000110.1 GCA_016844955.1 Fidelibacterota bacterium
CCGAACCATAGGATTGTTCCAGTGTATAGGTTAAGGAAACTGCGTTCCCTGCTTTATCGATGACCGAAAGGTGGGTGGTATTGGATCCTTCATAGACCTGTCCAAAACGAGAGGAATCACTGATAGAAGCCCTATTAAAATCTATGCTGTTGTAGCGATCCAGGGCGTAGGTTTTGGATAATAACTTCTCCAGAGGCATATCTGTATTGAAATCAGGATCGCCTAAATATTCGGCTCTGTCAGCATAAGCCCTTCGCATACATTCCACCATCAAATGCACATAAGGCGTGGAGTTGAAGGGGATGGTATCCAGATGGGCATGTTCCATAATATTCAACATCTCTATCAAGGCCACACCTCCAGAGCTGGGTGGTGGCATGGAATACACCTCATAAGCCTTATAAGTGCCTTTTATGGGTTTTCGTTCAATGGCGGTATACTTTTCCAGGTCTTCCAGACTGATCAACCCACCGTTGGCTGCCATGAAATCAGCGATTTCTTGAGCTATGACGCCTTTATAAAAGCCATTCCGACCTTTATCTCTGATGATTTCAAGGGTATTGGCCAGGGTTTTCTGTACCCATAAATCATCCTTTTGTAACAACTTTCCCTGAGCATCCTTAAAGTAGTCCTTCAAAAAATACGGGTAAGCATCTCCTTGGAACTTTTGTGCATGTGAGGCAAGTGTCCAGGAAAGAGGAACTCCTTTTTCAGCCAGATCAATGGCTGGTTGTACCAATTGTGCCCATGACAATAGACCATATTTTTGATGGGCCATATACAAACCTGCCACGGTACCAGGAACACCCACCGATTTCAACCCCTTTCTGTTACTGCCGTAAACCAGCTGGCCCTCCTCATCCAAAAACATATCTGCTGAGGCTCGGATGGGAGCCTTTTCTCTGAAATCAATGGTAGTAACATCTCCCAAACTGTCCATAAAAACGATAAATCCCCCGCCCCCGATATTTCCTGCCTGGGGATGGGTAACGGCCAGGGCAAAGGCCGTGGCTACAGCTGCATCTATGGCATTACCTCCCTTTTGTAAGATATCAACACCTACCTGGGAAGCCAGCTTCTGATCGGAGACAACCATTCCTTGTTTGGCATAGGTTTGGGCAGAAGCCTGTCCAACGATTGTAAAGGAAATGATGGATAATAAGAAGATAAAGAGAGAATTGGACTTTGGCCTTTGCATGGTCATTGGCTTAGGTTAATACTGGTTTTTCAGTCCATAATCATTGCTATGGAACAAACCGCTATAAACACTTCCAAAAATAACCAATTAAGAAGTAGTAAACTTATATTAATAACAGCTTCTTAAAAACGATAACCAAAGACAGCCGTAATGGATTCCCTGTCGCCGAAACCACCCTGGAGTGCAATTTCCCAGTGTTTGGCAAAACCTTTATAGATTCCCACCATCCCGTTCCAGCGCATGGGTTTAAAATTAACATTGTAATGCAAGCGTTGTCCATCTTCCAAATCGATAAAACCTTTGATTCTGGTATCATAAAACTGGCCCTGGGCACCCAACATAATATTCATGCCAAAGGGAGTCATATAGCCTATCATTGGGGTGAAAACATTGGCAGTGTTTACAGTATTGGCTTCCACCATTTTGGCAAACATCAACTGATAGTTCAGGGAGATATTGAAGTCACCTACTCCTCCGGCAACCGTTAAACCCCCTCCATAAAGTTGTGAGCTGACTCCGGTTTTAATGAGTATTTCATCCGGGACTTCTTCTTTATCAATACCCAAAATCCAACCATAATCGATCAGGGACTGTTTGAAATCTTCATCCAACAACAAATTACCTTCTATTGAATTTTCACCGGCACCAAAAATACCCATGATATTGAGGAAAGGAAAAATCCAGACATCTGCCTTTGCCATGGTCATAAATGAAGATTGGGTAACACTGGATTGATCCAGAGCCAGAAGCTCGGCAAAAGATACTTCCTCTTCATCATTCATGGCTATGGAAAGGTCGGTGAACTCCATATTTTGAGTCTGGAAATGAGAAAAAATGTTTAGTCCCACAGGCCTTGGAAGCTTGTAGCCTAACTTTGTAGCAGGTTTTCCCAATAGCGGCAACACCCAACCCAGTTTAACAGAAAGGGTATCTGAAATTTCATTATTAATAGTTCTTACCGCCTTGTCCAGGTATTCGTGAGGCACCGAATCACCATTAATTGAAGTATAATCCGAAGTATAACTTGTGGAAACATAGTTAAAAGTATTTCCTCCTTTTTCAACGATGGCAGTTTCTTCAATACTTTTAATTATATGACCTCCTAATTCTGGAATATGCTCAAAGAACACCTTTCTTTCATAATTTTTGACACCTCCTTTTAGAGATTTGTAATTACTCAAAACCACATATTCCAGCTCACTGTTTTTAAAATAGATCTCCCCTTTAAGTCTTTTAATGACCTTTAAATGAGGCTCAATGTCTTTTTTCTGATAATAGTATTCAAAAACAACTTCAGAATCCTCATTTTTTACCAGTTTCAGTGTGCTCTCATCATACAAATAATGCCTTGACATCCTGCTGAAATGGTGGTTTCTCTTAACCAGATCCTTTAAATATTTCGTTTCCTTTTTGGAAATTTTATCTGCATCTACTACAATGCGGATATCCATCCCGTCGGTATATTTTGGATCATAGATT
>JAERTH010000111.1 GCA_016844955.1 Fidelibacterota bacterium
ACAGGGAAGCCGATGTTGCTGGGAACATACTCAACTTTCATTGCTGACAGCCGCAACCAAAAAATGGCAGCATAATAAATCACACCCCAAAAAATCCTCCAGAGGAGTACTGCTAAATCTCTGAAACCAGTTTGAACTTACATTATGTATTTGTAGGCGTAGCTTTGACTTAAGAGTTGGGGATATCGCTTTTCTTAGTAATTTATACATAATATTGTGCTCTCAGTGGCTTTTTCAAGTAAGAAACCAAATCGGATATTGGCAATTTTACAAACATATAACGTTGAGTATCACTCACGGCTGTAAGCTGGCCTATGCATCCGGCTTGTTTAATGATTTATTGTGGAACATCTGACTGCAAATCCAGGTATCGGCCAGGTCATTACCAAAGCGTTTCAAAGAATAAAAATAGGGTCGAGGCCAGCGGTGTGGGCCATCAATCCTGTGAACTGTTTTGCCAACGATCCAACCAATACTCTGTTCGGCGCATCTTCTTAAAAGTCTCTCATTTCCCCCAAAATCGAATGAAGTAACACCGACGGGGTTCTTTACTTCTATGCCGCAGAAATCAGTTACCAGATTGGCCATATTTTATGGTCCTTTTGCTTTTTCCTGATTGTGGCAAAATAGAGATTTTCAGAACCCCGGGGCTATATTTCAGATTTTCCTGAACGGCAGTGGCTCGAAATACACGTGAATGCCTTAATGAGGTTTTAGAAGTTCACAAGTAACTCAACATCTGATTCCTTTGCCCATTTTTTCATCAGCGTTCGTTGTTTTTGCCAATACTCGTGGTTTAAATTGAAGACAGCGGCTTTGAAGTTTGTGGCGAGATCGGGATACCTCTCGTTGACAACGCCCCAAATATTCTGCCAGTTCCTCCCGGCCTCCTGCTGAATGGATATGGGATAAAGCCACACACTGTCGACGTAACCATGAAGAGACTCAAGCAGCATTGGGATGTCTGTTAAAAACGGTAGAATTGGACATACAAGTGCGTATGTGCCGATGCCGGCTTCCTTGAGAGTCTGCAGAGCCGTTACTCGACTATGGTTAGGGGGTGTTCCCAGTTCAAGCAGACATCTGAGGGAATCGTCCGAGAATCCGAGAGAAATGCCGACAGATACCTCCGGCATTGGTAAAAGTAAATCAATATCACGGACGACAAGATCTGACTTGGTCAGGATACATGCCGAAAAACCTGCATCCAATAGAACCTGAAGCGATTCTCGAGTTTGGCATCGTTCAGCTTCAATGGGTTGATAGGGGTCAGAATACCACCCCATATAGATCGGCTGCGGGTCCAATTGTGACACCTGGTCAGCAAAACGTTCTGAGAGGTTTTTGTATGATCGGACTTCATTCATCCAACCCCCATTTTGACTGCATAGAGCGTAGCAATAGAGGCACTGATGTCCGCATCCCATATAGGGGTCGAGCTGGTATTCGTATTCAGGCAGCGAACACGGCAGGAGAACAGGCTGAGCCTTGCTGCCGAGATCATAATCCAATCTCGGATCACCAAGCCATGAATCACTATCAGAGTTTTCGCCCATAGAATATCCTCCAAGATAATATCCAAATCATGAAGCAACTTACGAGGCATTCAATCTTTCAGAAAATTTGAACCTGTATTATGTCTCCAATAGGAAACCCAAATTATTGGCACCGTCAAAAACTGAGAATACGCCCGGGATATCAGGGAGATGTTTCATTGGAAGCCTGGCACTTCAGGCTGGATCCGGGCGTTTCCAATGGTAGGGCAGCTTCCGGATCTCTCCCGGTTCTGTCATGGTCTGCAGGGCATCGAGGGCATCCAGCAGGATACGCCGTTGACGAGTCACATTGCCCGGTTCTCCGAACATGCTACCGCGCGCGAACCTGACTTGAAGAGCTCTGGGTGGCTTGATACGCGCCATACGCTCCGGCTCGTTGCCCATGGAAATGGTGGGAATCCCCTCCTCTTCAATCATTCGCTGAATCAGACCCACGGTCTGATGACACTTGGGTCAGATCGGCACCAGCAAGACGACATCGGCCCCGTCGGCCTTGATACGGGAGATCATTTTGGGGACAGCCTCCGTAACCAGAGGCGCCACGTTGTTGACATAGCTGTAGCTGTAGTGGGTGTCGACTGCCTTTCCGATAATGCCCTCGTTCTCCAGTTCGATGAGGCGGTGGATGGGAAAGATGATATTGATGTCCTGCTCGACCAGGCTGTGATCGTAATGCCCATGAGCGATGCCGATCTCTCGCTGTTGGATGGCTTTTGGGATTTCACGAACGGACGGATCCCCGTGAATGGAAAGCGTGTCGAAGGCTGGCTGGCTGTCCTTCAGGTAGAGACCGGCGCTGGTGATCAGCACGAAGGCCTTCTCAGAAAGCTTCCCGGTGTATGACGTCCAGGGAATATCATCAGGGATTATGGAAGGATACTTTTTTAAAATTTCCGCCATTTTGCCGGCCTGAAAATCCGGCATGCTTTCTTCCACCCACTTTTCGTATGCGGGTTTGAATTGTTCCAGGTCGATCGGCATGTGTATTCCTTTCTCTGTTTTGGGCGGTCGCGAACGATAAACCCGAACGGAGAAGCAAGTAGTTTGGATCTGATTCGATTCGTTTGATGTCGTGGGATGCTGAAATCAAAAGATTTGATTAGAACATTTACCCCAAAACCATCTCATTTTCAATAGTTTCCCGAAAACACTGGATATTCGACATAAGCGATCGTTTTCTGAGGTGCGGCCGGATGGTCCCTAACTTACAGGTGAAATTTACGTCATGGGCCTGAAAGGAGGTGACGTGTAGGCGAAGGCAGGGGTGCCCAAAAAGAACTGCTACGG